>CALKCJ010000015.1 GCA_938082375.1 uncultured Thermomicrobiaceae bacterium | reverse complement strand
GCTGGGGTGAACCGGCTCAGCATCGGCGTGCAGACGCTCCACCCGCGTGGGCTGAAGGTGCTGGGTCGCGCCCACAAGCCGCACATACCGGAGCACGCACTGGCGGCAGCTCGCGCCGCCGGGTTCAGCAACGTCAATCTCGACTTCATTTACGGCTGGCCGGGGCAGACGCTCGAGGACTGGGAACGCGACCTCGACGCGGCGCTGGCGTGGACGCCTGACCACCTCTCGCTCTACGCGTTGACGCTTGAACCCGGCACGCCTATGCTGCGCGCGGTCGAGCGTGGGGTCCTGACAGTACCGGATGACGACAGGGTAGCCGAGATGGCCGAGCTCGCCGAAGCGAAGCTGGCGGACGCAGGATGGCGGCACTACGAGGTCTCGAACTGGGCACGGCGGCCTGAGCTCAGGTCGAGTCACAACCAGATCTACTGGAAGAACGGGCGCTACATCGGGCTCGGTGCGGGCGCCCATGCCTACCTGGGCAGCACGCGTTCCAGTAACGAGCGCGTGCCCTCCCGCTACATCGAGCTGGTCAGGGATAGTCGTTTGCCCGTCGTCTTCGAGGAGGCGATCGACCCACGGACAGAGATGACTGAGACGATGATCCTAGGCCTCCGACTGCTGGAGGAGGGGGTCTCCGCTGAGGCCTTCGCCGCGCGGCACGGGTGCTCGCTGGAGGACGTCTACGGACGAGAGCTGCGCGAGCTCGTCGAGAGCGGCCTGATCGAATGGAACGGCGAGCGTGTGCGTGTGAGCCGGGGACGCTGGCTAATGGTCAACGAGATCGCACTCTGGTTCGTGCCGCAGGTGGCCGAGCGCCGGGCCGCTCGTTGAGGAAGGAGCCAAAGGAGTATGGGCGAACGGCGGGAGGGAGAGAACCAGTTCGACCTATCGGCGCCCCGGCAACAGCGGGCGAAAGGGGGTCGGCTTGAGGCGGCTGGGCCGCACGATGCGCACGCGCACCAACCCGAGGGCCACCATGCTGAGAACGCCGGTGTTATCGATCGGGTGCGCCACTGGCTCGCGCACTTGGGGCACAGCCACGAGATCGGCGCGGGCGTCGATCCGGTGCTGGTCGGAAGCGAGCGCGGGATTCAGGCGCTCAAGGTATCGATCGCCGGCCTCGGCCTGACTGCGGTCTTCCAGATTGTGATCGCCCTGCTCTCTGGTTCGGCTGCACTCCTCGCTGACACCGCGCACAATATCGGCGACGCTGCGACCTCAATCCCGCTATGGATTGCCTTTGCGCTAAGCCGGCGCCGTCCCACGCCGCAGTTCCCGTACGGGTACGGGCGTGCCGAAGACCTGGCCGGAATCGCCATCGTTCTCGTGATCCTGTTCTCGGCGGCCATCGCCGGTTACGAATCGCTCAGGAAGCTCCTCGATCCCCAGCCGATGACGCACCTCTGGTGGGTGGGAGCGGCAGCGGTTATCGGTTTCCTGGGGAATGAGGCTGTCGCCATGTACCGCATCCGCATAGGCAGGCAGATTGGCTCGGCTGCGCTAGTGGCCGATGGTATGCACGCGCGGGTCGACGGCCTCACCAGCTTGGCTGTGCTGGGTAGCGTCATCGGCACGGTGGCCGGGTTGCCGATCCTTGACCCGCTGATCGGGCTCGGCATCACCGCTGTCATCCTCTTCATCCTCAAAGACGCCACGGTGTCGGTCGTTCGCCGGCTGATGGATGTGGTGGAGCCGGAGATCGTCGCCCGGCTGGAGCAGACGGCGTCGTCCACTCCAGGAGTCCACGATGTCCATGACCTGCGGGTGCGCTGGCTCGGTCATACCCTGCACGCCGAGCTGCATGTCACGGTCGATGAAGACCTGCCGACGCGCGAGAGTCATCAGATCGCGGAAGAGGTGCGTCACCGGCTGCTTCATGCCGAGCCGCGGCTCGTCGCCATCGTCGTCCATGTCGACCCCTGCGGGCACAGCGGCGAGGATCCGCACGCGCTGACCGCACACCACTGGAGTATCGGGTTGGCACGACTACCCGCCAGCGACACCTCAGCTCGATAGCTCGCCGGCATCGCTTGGCCCGGTCCGCTCGATCTCGATGCTCTCCAGCGCTAGCTCGAGCAGCTCCTCCGACACAGTGACGTCGAGCACCGCTCCCGCGGCGATGGTCGTGCGTGCCTCCCGCTCGAAGTGTCCTCGTAGTGTCTCGGGATCACTGTGGCTCAATGCGCCGAGCCGCACGGTCACCCGATACACCCGCTCAGCCTGCTGCTCAGCCGCGAGCCGGAGAACCTGCCGGACGAGACTCCGTGCCAGGGCGTGCTCGTGCATCGGCTCGCTGACTCCTTCTGATCGCCCAACGCAGGCGATTGACCACCTGCTGGGCCGCCCTCATGACATCGGGCGACAGAGCGGTGCCATACGCGAAGTCGCGGCCGACCACGCCGTACAGCGTGATGCGATGGGGCATACCTCCAAGCGCTCGCCCGAGCGCGATCGCCTCAGCGAGGCCCAGGCCGTGGCTCGACACGGTAGGCAAGGCCCCCGCCTCGGGGTGACGCGAAAGATCGAGCCGGACAATACTCCCGGGCGGTAGCGGCGCCGTGATTGCATCCACAATGTACACGCGCTCCGCCCCGGCCCAGGCCTGCAGTAGCACGGAAGGGTCGCTCGCTTCCAGCGCGATAGCCGTGACTCCTGGCCAGGAGGTGGCAGCGATCCGGCGAGCCACCCACAGGCCTACCCCGTCGTCGCCGCGCAGCTCGTTCCCGATGCCGATGACCAGGGCATCTCCAGCCATTACCGTGTGCTGCCTGTCATCTCCTCGATCTCGAGGTGCAGGAAGTGTGTGGCGCAGGAAATGCAAGGGTCGTAGTTGCGGATAGCCTGCTCGCAGAGCCAGGTCGCGCGCTCCTTGGGCAGCCGGATCGCGAGGGGCGCCAGGTGCCGCAGATCTTCCTCGATCTGCTTCTGGTTCTGAGCCGTGGGCGGCACGATGCGCGCGTCGAGGACAGTCCCGTCCGTGCTGACCTCGTACCGGTGATACAGGATCCCCCGCGGTGCCTCGCTTGCCCCATACCCAATTCCCGCTCGTATGGTGCAGTCGACGAAGGGGCGCGCGGGCGGTTCGTAGCGCTCGATCAGCGCCAGCGACTGCTCGAGCGCGTGGACGATCTCCACGCTTCGCACGACGATGCTTTTGAAGGGGTTGCGTACCGGCGGCGAGATCCCTGTCTCGCGCGCGGTCTCTCTGGCGAGCGGCGAGAGCTGCGAGAAGTTGAGGTTGAACCGGGCGAGCGGCCCCGCGAGGTAGCTGCCACGTCCGTCGACCTCGTAGCGCAGCGCGGTCGAGTATGGTACCTGGCTCTCGACGAACGTCTCGTCGAACCGGCTGACCGGGATATCGATTCCCCGGTTCGAGACGATGCGCCCGTCGAGGATCGCGTACTCGTCAGGGTGGCGCAGGGCGACGAACTCGTAGTCTAGCTCGAGGTCGGGGAACTCGAACCCCGCGACCCAACGCGCTAGCTCCAGGGCGTGCTCCAGCGCGCGCCGGAGTGGATCACGCAGCTCGAGCAGCTCGCTGGGCCGGGGTACAGCGTAGAAGCCGCCCACCCGCACATTGATCGGGTGAATCTCACGCCCACCGATCAGGGCCAGCAGCCGGTTACCCGTCTTCTTGAGCTGCAGCGCCTGCTGAACCAGGTCAGGGTACGCCTCGGCCATCTGGACGACGCTGTCGAAGCCGAGGAAGTCGGGCGCGTGCAGCAGCGTGACGTGGAGCGTGTGGCTCTGGATCCACTCGGCATAGTAGAGCAGCAGGCGGAGCAGGCGCAGCTCTGGGGGGATCTCCACGTGGAACAGGCTTTCCAGCGCGTTGCACGCGCTCATCTGGTAGGCCACCGGGCAGATCCCGCAGATGCGGGCCGTGATGTCCGGCGCTTCGGCGTAGTGACGGCCCCGCAGGAGGGCCTCGAAGAAGCGCGGTGGCTCGTAGATGGTCAGCCGGACGTCTTCTACCTGGCCGTTGCGCAGCCTCAGCACAAGCGCGCCCTCGCCCTCGACTCTTGCCAGGGCGTCAACCTTGATCGTCAGCCGGCGCTTGCTCTCTGCCATCGAAGTCCTTCCCCTTTGCGAACGCCCGAGCCCAGAAGGTTTCAGTCGCCTGCTGCGCCTGGTCGGGCGTGGCATAGCGCACGCTGGCTTCCTGGAAGGCGGAAGCCGCCGCGTTGAAGGAGCGGTACAGGGGCATCAGGCGCTCGGGGGCCAACCCCGAGCGGTGCGTGAACCAGGCACTGAGGCTCTCCGTGTTGGGGGTCTCCATCGGGCCGAAGCACCCGTAGCAGCCCCGGCGATAGCGTGGGCAGAGCGCCCCGCAGCCGGTTCTGGTGACCGGGCCGAGGCACGGGATCCCCTCAGCCACCATCACGCAGACGATACCCTGGCGCTTGCAGTCGATGCAAACGCTATGCGCGGGGATCCGAGGGCGGCGACCGTGCAGGAAAGCGTCGAGCAGATCGAGCACCTGGCTGCGGCTGGGCGGGCACCCCGGGAGCTCGAAGTTGACCGACACGTACGCCGACGCGGGGAGCGAGTGCTCCAGCGTCCTCACGTACTCGGGCGTCGCGTAGACGACCCGCTTGAACCCGCCGACATCCGCGAAGTTCCTCAGCGCCTGGATTCCGCCCGCGGTCGCGCAGGCGCCCATCGCCACCAACACCCGGCTCTGCCGGCGGATCTCGCGGATGCGCTCGACCTCCTCGGGAGTCGTGATACTCCCTTCGACCAGCGAGAGGTCGTACGGGCCCGCGACCACCGCGCGTGAGGCCTCCAGGAAGTAGGCGATCTCGAATTCCCCGGCAATGGCCAGCAGCTCGTCCTCGCAGTCCAGCAGGGTGAGCTGGCAGCCGTCGCAACTCGCGAACTTCCAGATGGCCAACTTGGGCTTGCGGCGTCGCCCGGCCACGGCTCCCTCTCTTCCCATTACAACTCGCGAATCTCGCTGAATGGGGCGAGACGGCTGAACGGCATCACCGGCCCGTCCTTGCAGATGAACGCCGGGCCAAACTGGCAGTGGCCACACAGCCCGAGCGCGCACTTCATGTTTCGCTCCAGCGAGAGGTAGATCAGGTCGTCGGGCACACCACGCTTTTGTAGCTCCCGGACGGTAAAGCGCATCATCACCTCCGGCCCGCAGACCAGGGCGACAGTCCGGGTCGGCTCGAACTGTCGCTCGACCTGCGCGATGAGCGCTGGCACGACACCGATCTGCCCCCGCCAGCGCTCGTCCGCGCGGTCGACGGTGACCCTCAGCTCGAGGTCGGGGCGTTGCTGCCAGCGGGTGAGGTCGAGCCGGTAGAGCAAGTCAGCCGGGCTGCGGGCTCCGTAGAGCACCGTCACCCGCCGGTATCGGTCACGCTGGGCGAGGATCTGGAGCAGTGCTGAGCGGAGCGGGGCGAGGCCGAGCCCACCGGCGACCAGGAGGACGTCGAACCCCTCAGCCAGCGCCAGAGGCCATCCCTGCCCGAACGGGCCACGGACACCGACCCAATCGCCTCGCCGGAGAGCAGCGAGCCGACGGGTGACCGGGCCGACCGCGCGAACTGTGTGTTCCAAGATGTCCGCACGCCTCGGCCTACCGCTCACGGAGATCGGCACTTCGCCAACCCCGAAGACGTAGAGCATCATAAACTGGCCAGGCTTAAAGGGCAGACTATCGCCGGTAGGTGACCGGAGCCGGAGCGTCACGGTATCTGCCGTCTCGCGTCGGCGGCCGGAGACGCGAAATGGAACAGGGATGTACGGGTTGGCGCCGGGTGGTGGTGCGCTACTGGGCTCTCGCATCAGAGCTCCCGCGGCGGGCCGTAGAGGTCGAGCAGTTGGAGACGGGCTGCCTTCAACCGCTCAGCGACGACGAACAGCAGGCGGTGGGCGATGCGTAGCCCGAGGCAGCAGTCCTCGACGAACAGGTCACGCAGCCGCTCGCCGTCGAGGATGAGCGCGGTGGTGCGCTCAAGGGCACGGGCGTCGAACTCCCAGCGGCTGGGCGCGAGCATCCATGACCAGCCGACAGCGCTCCCGCCCTCGACAGTCTGTAACGGTCTCGGGCCGTGGCCAGGGATGAACAGCTCGATCGAGACCAGGCCCTCGACAATCAGGTAGAACGCAGTGGCTGGCTGGCCTTCCCGGAGCAAATAGTCGTCCGGGTCGTAGACGCCCAGGCGGGCCAGCTTGGCGAGCTGCGCGCGATCCTCATCGCTGAGGTCGGCAGTGAATGGGTGGGAGCCGAGGATCTCGGCTGGCGTGTGGTCGCTCATCTCGTCCGCTCTCCCGGCTCGCTTGGGCTGCGGATGGCTGCCGCTTCTTCGGTCATGTCGATGCCGACCGGACACCAGGTGATGCAGCGGCCGCAGCCGACGCAGCCGGAGACACCGAACTGGTCGCCCCAGCTTCCAAGCTTGTGGGTGAGCCACTGGCGATAGCGCGAGCGGGCACTCTGGCGTAGAGGCTTGCCAGCGGTGTAGGTGAACTCGGTGGTGAAGCAGACATCGAGCCGCCGGACGCGCTCGGTGACTGTCCCTGTCAAGTCCGTTCGGTCTTCGACCGTGAAGCAGAAGCACGTGGGGCAGACCATGGTGCAGTTCCCGCAGGTAAGGCAACGCTGGGCCACGTCGTCCCAGCGGGGATGCTCGAGGTTGGCGTAGAGCGCCTCTTTGAGCCCGGCAGTCTCCAGTCTTCGCCCCATGCGAGCCGCTGTCCTCTTGACCACGTGCTCAGCCGCCGCTCGCTCCCACGGTTCGGCCGTGCGGTGGGGTACCTGGCGCAAGACCTCGGCCCCCTCCTCGGTTCCGACCTCCACCACGAACGCGTGCCTGCCAGGCTCCAACACTTCGGTGAGCGCAAGGTCGAACCCGAACGTCGCCTTCGGCCCAGTTCCCATCGAGACGCAGAAACAGGTGCTGGGGCTGAAATGACCGCAGTTGATGGCGACGACGAAGACCCGCGACCGGCGCTCGGCATAGTATGGGTCGACGAACGGGCCGCCGCGGAGTACCCGATCCAGGACGGCGATCGCGTGCAGGTCGCAGGAGCGCACGCCGAAGAGTGCGAGGCGGGGCAGTTCCTCCGTTGGCGTCTCGATCGAGACGCCAACCGCGGTGCGCCGGGCGCGCCAGAGGATCAGCGGCGACGGGTGAAGGAAGCGCTTCCAGGAGTGCGGTCCCACGGCGTAGGCGAAGACCGCATCGTCCTCACGGCGCTTCAACCGGTAGTGACCTGCCTCCTGCTCGTCGGTCCAGCCGATCGGCAAGTCTGCGGCTGAGACGAGCTCGTCGTACACGATCGCTCCGTCACGGCGAGTCGGGCCTACGACGCGGTAGCCGTACCGCTGCAGGGCGACGAGTAGCTCAGGCAGGTCTCGCGAATCAAGGACACTCAGCTGGCTCACCGGTACTCCAGAGAACAGCACTTCAGCGCCGAGCTGGCGCTCGTGTCCAGGTTGCCACTGCGGCCGCACGACAAGCGGATGATGCCACCCCCATGATACACCTCCTGGCTGCAAAGCAGGCGGGATTCGGTACGAGATCCAGTCTGGCAGTAGGCACGGCCAACGTGCCTGGCCGGTCAGTGCCCGAGCTGGACGTGCTGGTGACCAGGCTGGGACATCACGACGGGAAAACGGCCGTGTCGGTCATGTCGAACCAGTGCCATTCCCCTTCCAGCCAGTCAGCCCGCACCGACCAGTGGAACTGCTCAGGGGCGAGAAAGGGGATCCAGGCCCAAGGGACACGCACGACGAACCAGTCGTGCGACCAGTCGCCCACAGCGTTTGGGACGTCGATGACCTGTACCCCGTCGCTGGCCCAGATCTCCCAGCCCGCGTTCGTGCCTTTCAACACCAGCGACCAGCCGCCCTCGACATCGAAGAAGACGTTGTAGAGGAGTTCGACACCCGGCGGCAGCGTCTCTGAGATCGGCACCTCCGCCTCGAACGTCATCTGAAGCTGCTCGCCGTCGCTCTCCAGGGTGACCGCTTTCAGGTCGACCGGCAGAGCGACCGGTGGCCCCTGCCCCTGCTCGTCGGTCGCGTCACCCAGCCAATCCTGGACAGTGCTGCGCCCGACGACGAAGCCTGGCGTGGGCGTAGGAGGCGGTGGTGGAGGAGTCGGGGAAGGGGGCGGTGGAGGTGGAGTCGGAGTGGGCGCGAAGGTCGGTGTCGGGGGGATGGTCGGTGATTCTGCCTGGCGCGGAGTCGAGATGGGGCTCGGCACTGGGGAGCGCCCGGGTTGCGGGCTGGCCTCACTCGTAGCCGGAGATGCAACGACGGCTGGTGGCGTCAGGGTGGGCGACTCATCCCCGGAACCGATGTTGATGCTCACCCGGCAGCCGGTCAGCACTCCGAGCAGGAACGCAGCAGCAACTACTAGGGCGTGTACTCTCATGGGCGAGGCGAGCCCACTCACGCTGAACTGATCCGCTCACTATCTTACCCGCGAAGTAAGATAGTTGGGCCGAACTTCCCTGTCAAGCACTTGGGGGTATGGAGAGCCTCACTCAGCCTCACCCCTGCCTCGCACGACGTGGGAGGCCGGGTGACGAAAGGCGCACTGTTCTCGGAAACCGCGAGAACTCGCGTTCCGTGAGGTCTTGCCGGCTATTGAGCGACTGAGCGTCGTCTACTATCGTATGAGTCGAATGGTGTTCAGAGCGGGGCCGTGCGGCCGACCGAGTGTGCCACGTGCCAGGGGGCATGCGACGTGGAAGACTGGGTAACCCCAGTCCGTCATTGCCGCGTGGGAGACAAGGAGGCAGAGACGACGCCGTGAAGGCTGGGCTTACCGGCAACCGGGGTCAGCTCTGGCAAACGTCCACAGCGGCGTCCACCAGCGGTGGTGCACCTGCGCAGGCCGGGGGCGTCGCGAGCGAGCATGGCGGCACCTGGGCCGCCTGGATCACCTTCGCGCTGCTGGCCTTGCTGGTGCTTGGCTGGGCGGCGCTGGTGTTCGTAATCGAGCCGATCCGCTTCGCCGTGCTGGCGCCGTCGGCGCAGGCCGGAGTGGAGGCGGCCTCGGCGCTGGCGTGGCTGTTCGGCGCGCTGGTGCTCTTTCTGGTTCCCGACGACCGCTACCGAGTGCGGCTACGGTGGGTCGGCGCCGGGTTGGTGGTGCTCGGGCTGGGTCGGTTCGTCTACGGGTTCCTGCTCCCGCTCGCGGGCGACAGCTTGGACCTTAACGCCTCGATGTACGCGTCGCTCGTCACCTGGAGCGTCGCCGGAGGGCTTTTCGTCATCGGTCTGGCACCGGCGACGCCTCCGTGGTTCAACCGGAGCGCCTTCGCGCTCAGCCTGACCCTATTCGTTGTGCTCGGCGGGCTGACCCTCGCCGCCGGGCACTACCTGCCCCGACTGGTCGAAGTCGAGGACCTAGAGGCGGCTGCCGCGCAGGGCGAGACGCCGCTGCGCGGCCTGACCGGTTGGCACTGGGCGCTCTCGGCCGTCCCGCTCGGGCTGGCGCTGGTCGCGGTCGCTGGCGCCGTCCGCCACCTCTCGACCGGCCGCCTAGGAATCTGGCTCGTGGCCGCGATGACGTTGCTCGCCGGCTCGCAGCTCCACAATCTCTTCTGGCCCTCTGCCTACAGCCCGGTTTTGACCACTGCCAACCTCCTGCGCCTTGGCTTCGCCGCCGTGGTCGTCGTCGGCGGTGTGCTCGAACTGCGCCGGATCGCGGCCGAGCGGGCCGCGCTGCTGGCAGCTGAGCGCGAGTACTCCGCGCGGCTGGAGGAACTGGCGGCGCTGCGGGCCGACTTCACCGCGATGGTGGCTCATGAGCTCGGCTCACCGCTGGCGGCAATCCGTGCCTTCGCTGAGATGCTGGCAACGGGCGCACTGGATCCCGAAGAGCAGCGCCAGGCGCTGGCAGCCATCCGGACTGAGGTTGACCTCCTCAACTCGCTGATAGCGGAGGTGCAGGCCGCTGCTCACCTCGAGCGGGCCGATTTCGCCGTCAACCGGCAGCCAGTACCGATCGATGCCTTGCTGGCCGAGGCCGCCGCCTTCGCCCGGACGCTGCCCGGCGATCACCCGGTGAAGACGGTCGTCGAGGCGCGTGGCCAGGTCTGGGCCGACCCGGAGCGCATCGGCCAGGTGCTGCGTAACCTGCTCAACAACGCCGCGACGTACTCTCATCCGAAGACGCCGATCGAGCTCCGTGCTCTCTGCGAGGGCAGCCGCGTGCGGATTGAGGTCGTCGATCAGGGGTATGGAATCCCGCCGGAGGAACTGGAGCGTATTTTCGAGAAGTACCATCGGGGGCGCCACAGCCGTGAGCGCGGGGCCGGCGGGCTGGGGCTTGGCCTCTACCTCTCTCGCCGCATCGTCCAGGCGCACGGGTCGGATCTCACCGTGCGCTCGCAAGTTGGTGCTGGTTCGGCCTTCTCCTTCGAGCTGGAGGCGGTGGAGTGATCCGCATCCTGTTGGTCGACGACCACGCGCTGTTTCGCCAGCCGCTCGCCTTCATGCTGGAGCGCGAACCGGACATGACCGTCACCGGGCAGGCCGGCACGCTCGCCGAGGCGCGCCAGGCCATCCAGGGCGCGGGGAGCGTCGACATCGCCGTTGTCGACCTCGGGCTACCGGACGGCGACGGCGTGGAGCTGATCCGCGACATGCGGGTGCTCAACCCGCATGCGCTGGTGCTGGTGGTCACGGCGCAGGCAGATCGCCGGCGCTGGGCTGAGGCGATCGAGGCCGGTGCGGCCGGCGTGCTGCACAAATCGGCCAGCCTCGACCAGATCATCGACGCGATCAGGCGCCTGTACGCCGGCGAGCACCTGCTCTCCCCAGGAGAGGTGCTCGAGCTGCTGCGACTGGCAGGAGAGCGGCGAGCGCGGGATCTGGAGGCGAGAACGGCGCTGGCGAGGCTCACACCGCGCGAGCGCGACGTGCTCCAGGCGCTGGCGGAGGGCCTGTCCGACAAGGAGATCGCCCAGCGCCTGCAGATCAGTGTCGAGACCGTGCGGACGCACATGGTGAACATCCTGGGCAAGCTGGGGGTGGGATCGCGGCTCCAGGCCCTAATCGTCGCACTGCGGCATGGCTTCGTCACCATCACGTGACCGGCGCCCGCCGCTAGCTCATTTGAGCCAGGCGAGACTCCCTCAATTCAAGGATGACTGCGATCAGCCCGGAGGCTAGCCTGAAGCGAGGGCTTACCCGGAGGCTAGCCTGAAGCGAGGGCTTAGATGGTCACGCCGGCGCCCGCCAGCGCGGGTGCTCGGTGTTGGGCCGATGGGCAGGGAAGCGCATGGTGAGACCACGCCGCATCCTGATCGCCAACGAGCCGCGCGCCTACCGTGACGTGCTGGCGGCGGCGCTCCAGGCGCTGCGGCCGCAGGTGCAAGCGCTGGTCGTTGAGCCGAGCGACCTCGACGACCTTGTCGAGCGATTGGCTCCCGACCTGGTCATCTGCAGCCGGGCCAGCGAGACCGTGCGGGTGCGCGCCGGCGCCTGGGTACTGCTCTGCCCCGACGAGGAAGAGCGGGCTATGGTCGCGCTCGGCGGGCGGTGCCGAGAGGTCACGCGCCTGGATCTGGCCGGGATGCTGGGGCTGATCGACGCGCTAGGCGATATCCCATCAATGAGCTAGCGTCCGGTAGCTCATTTGCGGGATTGCGCCAGCGAGCTGAACGACTAGTATGTGGACAGAAGACGCGGAGGCGATGACGCGCGGGCCGTAGCCTGGGCGCCTGGCCCGCGCTGAGCCAGTGGCGCACCCGGCCGCTGATGCAGCGGCCGGGATTTCTTTTCTGGCAGTGGCTTCTGGGTGAGGAGCTGGCGAGGGAGGGCGCACGGGACGTGAGGACCTTTGCTCCTATGCGCAGATCCCGCATCTGATCGGTGTATCGGCATCGCTGTGGGTACTGCTGCTCCTGCTCAAGAAGAGGGGGACGTTTCGATGATCGATAGGCGAGTGAGAATCCAGCCTGTCACGTTCCGGTCGTATGGCCTGAACCTGCTGGTGGTGACCCTGCTCGCGCTCGGCTTGCTGGCGCCTGCGCTGGCCCCGGCCGGGGCGCCGGCAGCGGCAGCCGCTTCGGTCGTCTCGGCCAGCTTCACTGGCGGTGCCGGGACGGCAATGGTCGGCGGCACGCTCTACGCTAAGCAGGGTGCCCCGCTGACACTTAGCGTCACCACCAGCAACGACACCCGCTGCGTCGTGGTGACTGGTGCCCATTCGGCCACTCAGACATCCAACACGGACAAGTCGAGCTGGAGCTTTAGCTTCATGGCCGGGAGCGGCGACGGCACGCGCACCGTCACCGTGACCGCCTACCGCAACAAAGGCTGCAACCAACAGTTAGGGCAAGACATGGCCTCGTACGTCGCCGATAACACCCCGCCCTTGGTCACTGGTACCCTCTCACCTGCTCCCAACGCCGCCGGCTGGAACAACAGCGACGTCACCATCACCTGGTCGGCAACCGATAGCGGCTCCGGCGTGGCCAGCGGGCCGTCCCCAGCGACCGACACGGTCACGACCGAGACGAGCGGCGTGACCCGCTCAGCGACTGCAACCGACCGCGTCGGCAACACCGGAACCGGAACGGTGACGGTCAAGCTTGACAAGACACAGCCGACGATCAGCGGCAGCCGCTCGCCCGCTCCGAACAGCTTTGGTTGGAACAACAGCGACGTGACGGTGAGCTTCACCTGCTCCGATACGCTCTCCGGTATTAGGAGCTGCACCGGCACCCAGGTGCTCAGCACGGAGGGCGCACACCAGTCCGTCATCGGCACGGCGGTGGACAACGCCGACAATGGTGCCTTGACGACGGTAAGCGGTATCAACATCGACAAGACGCCACCGACGCTTAGTGGTGCGCCGACGACCCCGCCGAACGCCAAGGGCTGGTACAACGGCGACGTCACTATCCACTGGGCGGCGAGCGACGCACTCTCCGGGATCGACCCGAGCATGGTACCTGGCGATTCGGTGATCACCGGCGAGGGCACCGGGCTGTTCGCGACCGCCAGCGTGAGCGACAAGGCGGGCAACACGACGACGGCCAACAGCCTGAGTGTCAACATCGACCGCACACCGCCCACCACGACGGCGAAGGTACCGTCAGGCTGGACGAATATGCCGGTGAGCCTGACGCTGAGCGCATCGGACAACCTGTCCGGCGTGGCGCAGACCTACTGGCAGCTCGACGGCGGGCCGGTACAGAGCGGCACCTCGGTTTCGATAACGACGGAGGGCAACCATACGCTGAGCTTCTGGAGCGTCGACAACGCCGGGAACATCGAAGCGACGAACACGGCCGAGGTCAAGATCGACCTGACGCCGCCAAGCATCGTGCACACGCTCACGCCGAACCCGAACGCGAACGGCTGGAACAACACCGCAGTCACGGTGACGTTCATCTGCACGGACAACCTCTCCGGCATCGCGAGCTGCTCTAGCCCAGTGACGGTGAGCACAGAAGGGGCGAACCAGCACGTCACCGGCGAGGCGGTGGACAATGCCGGCAACAAGGCCCAGGACACGGCGACGGTCAACATCGACATGACGCCACCGGCGATCTCGGCCAGCCCAGACCGCACGCCGAACGCGCACGGCTGGTACAACGCCGACGTGGTCGTCAGCTTCACCTGCTTCGATGCGCTCTCGGGTATTGCGAGCTGCCCTGGCCCGCTTACGGTGAGCACTGAAGGGGCTGGCCAGTCCGTCATCGGCACGGCGGTCGATTACGCCGATAACGTCGCCTCAGCGACGGTGAACAACATCAACATCGACAAGACGCCGCCCACACTGATCGGCGCGCCGACCACGCCGGCTAACTCCTACGGCTGGTACAACACGGACGTGACCATCCACTGGACGGCGAGCGACGCGCTCTCCGGGATCGACCAAAGTACGGTGCCCGGCGATTCAACTATCACCGGCGAGGGCGATGACCTTTCGGCCAGCGCCTCGGTCAGCGACCTGGCCGGTAACACTACGAACGTCACGGTAAGCGGGATCAAGATCGATCGCACGCCGCCGAGCACGACCGCCTCGGTACCGGCTCCGCTGCCGAGCGGTTGGTATGCCGGACCGGTGACCGTCACCCTGAACGCGATGGATAACCTTTCCGGCATCGCTGCGACCTACTACGCCGTGGACGGCGGCTCACCGCAGGTATACACCGGCCCGTTCACGTTCAGCCTCGGCGGTGTGCACGAGATCCGGTTCTGGAGCGTGGACAAGGCCGACAATGCCGAGGACAGCTCGGCGGCCGACAACGCGATTACACTCAAGATCGATAACATTCCGCCACAGATCACCGGCTTCAGGTTTCCGCATCCCAACACTAATGGTTGGAACAACACCCCGGTCACTGTGGAGTTCTATTGTCAGGATGATGAGTCCGGGATTGCGAGCTGCACCGAACCGGTCACCCTCTCGAGCGAGGGCGCGGGCCAGTCAGTGACGGGGACGGCGACGGACAACGCTGGCAACACCAGCTCCGCCACGGTGGATGGGATCAACATCGACCTGAAACCACCGACGACGAGTTCCGACGCTCCGCCGGGATGGACGAACGCCGCTAGCGTCACAGTCAACCTGCCCGCGACCGACAACCTGTCCGGCGTGGCGCAGACCTACTGGCAGCTCGACGGC
Organism: uncultured Thermomicrobiaceae bacterium; assembly: GCA_938082375.1. Classification (GTDB taxonomy): domain Bacteria; phylum Chloroflexota; class Chloroflexia; order Thermomicrobiales; family Thermomicrobiaceae; genus Thermalbibacter. The sequence continues at coordinate 113,507 of CALKCJ010000015.1, read as the reverse complement.
GGAGTGATCCAGAGCGGCACGACGGTCACGGTCAGCGACGAGGGCATCCACACCCTGAACTTCTGGAGTGTCGACAACGCCGACAACATCGAAGTGGCGAAGTCGGCCGAGGTCAAGATCGACCGCACGCCGCCGGCGATCACGCTCCAGTGGCCTGGCGCAAGTATCAGCGAGGGTCAGTCGTTCTACTGGGGTGACGTGCCGCCTGCCCCCACCTGCTCGGCCACTGACGCCCTCTCAGGGGTGAACGGCGGGTGCACGGTGAGCGGGTACGGGACAGCGGTCGGCGCGTACACGTTGACGGCGCAGGCCACCGACAACGCGGGCAACGTGGCGTCGATCACGATCCACTACACCGTGCTCTCCTGGACGCTGCGCGGCTTCTACGCGCCGGTGGACATGTCGAGCGGGAGTACGCTGGTCTACAACGTGGTCAAGGCGGGCTCGACGGTACCACTGAAGTTCGAGGTGTTCAAGGGGAACACCGAGGTAACTGACACCGACGTCGTCGTGCAGCCGCTGCAGGCCACGCCCGTAACTTGTGACAAAGGAGAAGCGATGGAGGCTGAGGTCGAGACTAGCCCCACAGGTGGCACCAGCCTGCGCTACGACACGACGGCCGGCCAGTTCATCTACAACTGGCAGACGCCGAAGAGGGGTGCCAGCAAGTGCTTCCTGGTGACCGTGGCTTTGCGAGACGGCTCGTCCGTTTCGGCCTACTTCAAGCTGAAGTAGGGGACGTGTCACCTGTTCGGTGCGCAATAGCTCCTTACTGAATGTACCCCGGGGCCGTCGCACGGCGGCCCCGCTCTGTCGCTGCCTGGAATGGTGTGGCACTTTAGTGGGCTCTCGCGCCTGCCCTAGAGCGCGAGCCTCCGGCGCGCTGGCGCGCTCCGATACTCCCAGGCGAGCATGGTAGACTGGACCTGCGAACAATGAAGATGACGAAATGACGACCGAGTTCAGGGGAAGAGGGAAAGGACGAGCTGCATGGCGCGAAACCTGGTCAGGGGCATCTTGAGCCTGGTGCTTGCTGCGGTGGCCACCTGGTTGGCTAACTACATCGTCGAGCGGATCTTCGGGCCGGAGGAGTCGGCCTGAGGCGTGTTCAGCCGATAGACAGGTGCGGAGAAGCAGGAGGCCAGCGTGCATATCACCAGACAGGCCGTCGAGCGCCTTGCGAGCTACCACAGTCCCCAGTGGCCGGTCATCAGCTTGTATTTGCGCGTTGACCAGGAACACATCACCGATGACCACTACTCGACCCGGCTGAAGAACTTGCTCAGGCAGGCGTCAGAGAGTCCCGGGATTGAACTGAGCCGGGCGCAAGTCGAGGCCATCGAAGCCGACTTGGAACGTATCCGTATTTTCTTTCGTGACCACGGCGACGAGTTCGGGCAGGGCGTCGCGCTCTTCGCCAGCTCGCAGGCTGGCCTGTGGGAGGTTTACGAGACGCCCCGTGAGGTAGGCAACTACATCGCGGTCGACTTCCGGCCGGCTATCGCTCCGCTGGTACGGATGCTCGAGCAGTACGAGCCGCTCTGTGTCTGTCTAGTCTCACGCGACCGGGCGCGGATCTTCACCGGGCATCTGAGCGAGTTCAGCGAGCGGGCAGTCAAGCTCGACCAGGGGGTACCGGGCCAGCACGAGCAGGGCGGATGGTCGCAGGCTCGCTTCCAGCGGCATATCGAGGAGCATGTCCACCAGCACTTCAAGCGGCTGGCGATTGATCTGTTCTCTCTCTTCGAGCAGGAGCCGTTTCGGTTCCTGATCATCGCCGGGCCCCACGAGGTGGTGAGCGACTTCCTCGAGTACCTGCACCCCTATGTGCGCGAGCGCTATATCGGCACGTTCTATGTGCTGATGGAGGCCACCGCGAAACAGGTGCGGGAGGAGGCCGCGAAGATTCTCCGCGAGTGGGTTCGGCAAGAGAAGCAGCGCTATCTCGACCTGCTGCGCCACGAGGCACTGGGGAACGACATGGGCGTGACCGGCCTGGCGAAGGTGATCGAGGCGCTGCAAATGGGGAACGTGCTAAGCCTCATCATGGACGACCGGCTGGAGGCGCCGGGAGCGTACTGCCTGCACTGTGGCGTGGTGCAGCCACCAGCGGAGGAAAGCCCGGAACTCTGCCTTTACTGCGGCGGGCCGGTTCGGCGTGTCGCCAATATCGTGCCGGAGGTGTACGCCAACGCCTACCGCCAGCACGCGAACTTGGTGTTCCTGACCGAGCGCGATCAGCAAGAGCAGCTCGCTAAGCTCGGCGGCATCGGCGCTATCCTCCGGTTCCGGGTCGCTCCCGCGACCGGGTCATGAGCGTGCGTCCGCCAGCCGTCATGATTGTGAATCCGCACGCGGGGCGGTTGCGCCCTGGCCAGATCGACCGGCTCGTGGCCGTGCTCGCCCAACGCTGGGCGCTGCGCGTAGTCGAGTGCGATCGACCGGACGAGATCGCCCAGTTGGCTCGGGAGGCGGCCGAAGCAGCCGAGACGGTAATCGCCGTCGGGGGCGATGGCACAGTGAGCCGCGTTGCGACCGGCCTGCTCGGCACGACGGCGCGGCTCGCTGTCCTGCCAGGTGGTTCGACCAACCATGTTGCCCGCCTGCTCGGTATGCCTGCGAACCTGCTCGCGGCTGCACGTGTGCTGGCCGGCCCGACCCGGCTGCGCCGGTTGGACGTAGGCTGCACCGGCGAACGGGCACTGCTCTTTCTCGGAGGCGTCGGTGTCGACGCGCTGATCGTCCGCGACGCCCCGGCGACAGTCAAGCGGTTCGTGGCCTGGGCCGGCTATCTCCCGCCAGGCCTGCGCCACCTGCAAGACGGCCCATGGCGAGTGACGGTCACGGTGGACGACACGGTGGTCGAGACGACCGCGCGTACCGTGCTGGTAGCGAACGGGCCCTTTCTCGTGCACCCAAGATTCGAGGTGGGCCAGGACATCCGGCCGGACGATGGCCTGCTCGACGTCTGCATCTACTCCCCGGTGTACTTCTTCGACTGGGTGACGCTGGGTCTCTGGGTGCTGGCGGGGCGGGTGACTCGCTCGCGGCACGTCCAACAGCTCCGCGGGCGGACGATCGAGATCCAGGCGACACCCCCAGCTCCGGTCGAGATCGATGGTGACTATCTTGGGCAGGGCAGTCTCTCGGTCACGGTGCAGCCGGCTGCGCTGACGGTGGTCGTGCCGGCATCGGTACGAGGGGTGCGTGAAGGCTGAAGGGGCGAGCTGACCTGGGGACAAGGCTCGTCACGGTCCGCTCGGTCGAGGGAACGTGGCCTCGTCGTCCCACCGGGAGCCGAGCAGGCCCTGGTCGACACCGTCGACAATGACACGAACGAGTGGCGCATTGCCAGAGACGACATGCATCTCGGACCCGGTGAAACTGCGCCGCGCGCCCGCCGCCAGGGTCTCGGCGAGGACGACCTGACCGTCGATGGTCACTTGCACCCAGACGCGGTCCTCGGCCACGACCTCGAATGTGTGCGACTGGTTCGCCGGGTTGGTCGGCACCGGCTCGAGAGGGTTCGCGGTTGAAGCGGCCGACTCGGTAGGCGCAGGAGCCTGCTCCAGGGGCGCGGGCGAAGGTGTCGGCACTGGTGTCACCTGTGCCCCGCCAGCGGCAACAGTCGCCGCCTGACTGGCTTCCACGAGCGTGCCTGGGGTCTGGAGCGACGGGGGTGCGACCGTCGGAGTCGCGGGCATGGCTGGCGGGGCCAGGTAAGCGCTGTAGAGCCAGGCGAAGACGACCGCCGACATCACGACCATGAAGGCGATAATGGCAAAGTTTGGTGCCCAGTGCGTGGGAGCTTGGATGGGCTTCACGGCCGGGACGACGCGGAAGCCGCCGCTGCGCTGCCCGTGGGCGTTCTCGAACATCGCGAGCACGCTCACCGGGTCGAGGCCGAGGTACTGCGCGTAGGTGCGAACGATGCCGCGGGCATAGGTGAGTGGTGGCAACTCGTCGAAGGTTTCGTTCTCCAGTGCGGCGAGGTAGCGGCGGTGGATGCGGGTCGCGCGCTCTGCGTCGCGCAGCGTCACCCCCTTGTAGGCCCGGGCGTTCTTCAGGAAGTCGCCAAATTCCCCCATGTCCCCCTACCCGATCGATCGGGAGTCAGGCATGCCTAACCAGCTAGGAACCCACCCGCCGGCGAGCCCGCTCTCGCTCAGCGCGCAACTGCCGCAGGTATTCGTCGACGTGCGGTGTTGGCATCCCGTGGTGGCTGATATCTGCTTGCTGGAGCCACCAGTCATCGGTGGGCAGCCACCAGGATCCCAGTGAACTGTAGCAAGCCAGATCGTCGGCCATCACCCTAGTGCGCTCCGGGAAGGCGTAAGGGTTGCCGCACCAGCCCTGGCTGCCGTCACCGATCGGGCGAAAATCGCGGCATGTGCGGCAGCACTGCGGGAGGGAGGGGAGTCCGTCTACGCGGAGCGAGATGGCGGCCACCGGGCTTGCCTCGTCAGCGTCGTACCCATCTTCGACCTCTGCGAGATCTTCTGGCGCCGACACCTCGGGCAGGTGGAATGGCTCGGTCGCACCGCTCTGTTGCCAGCCGTGCCGCGCAAGCCAGGGTGGCTCGGTTTCGTCCGCTCCAGCCGAGCCTGTGGGCTCGGTGGCCCGTGGATCGCGAGCGTCGCGTTTCGGGTCGGCCAAGGGCCAGGGGGCGAACGGTGCGTCCGGCGACCCAGCGGCCGCGGTCCGAGCCCCGGTGGCTGAGTCTCGTGCGCCGGGCACCAGGGGATTCAAAGGCCGCCGTTCGGCTTCTTGGGTACCGACTACCGGCTGCAACCGTGCAGCGCGGGCACCGGTCGAGGGGCGTGCTGGAACCATCCGGGCAGCCTCGCGCGGGCCGCTCCCCGTGTCCTGGCCCGGTACGTTCACCGGGGGGAGAGACCCTCGGCCAGCTCCGGCGGGCTCGCCCACGCGTGGAGGCTGGACTGCCGGCCGCTCGACAGCGAGCGTATCCTGGCTGCTGATGGCGGTGAGCAGCGGGAGGTCGTGCTCTTCGCCTTTCGGTTCCCAGAGGTCTTGATCCCAGCCGGTCCGGCAGGCGAGCTCGCTTCGGCGTACCAGCACCATGTGCTGTAGGTCACGTCGCTGGGGGTGTCGGCACCATCCGGAGCCGGCAAGTCCCCCCTCCTCGAAATAGCGGCAGGTCCCACACCGGCGATGCGACACGCGTTCCCCTCCCGTCGTGGCGTGGCCCCGATACGAAACGGTGCTCGATCCGGAACTGCACGAGGACACGTCGTCGGGGCCTGGAGTCACCATCGGTCAGCTATGGTAGCACAGGCAGCTTGAACGGTCAGCGGGTGGTACGACCCGCTTCAGGGGTTATCTCTCAGCAGCTGACGCGCCAGTTCGTTGAGAACTGGCGCGTCGATTGGAGCCCTTTCGCTTGCCCAAGAGTGCAAGCCCGGGTCTCCCCTTCCCTTGGCGCCTACCCCCTTTGGTTCCAACGTCTGGGCGCCCGATCGGTTGCAGTCTGACCGCCGTCGATCCGCTATACTTTCTCGGTGTGCGTTGTCCGCCGAGTTCGTCGCGGAGGCTTGCTCGTGTCCGTGCTCGTGCAATCGCTCACTCGGCCGACCAGTGAGCCGGATCTCGGAATCAAGCGTTTTTACATCTGGACGATCGGTTGCCAGATGAACGAGGCCGAATCCGCGAAGGCCGCCGCCCTGCTGCGGCAGGCGGGTTATCTCCCCGCATCGGTGGAGGAGGAAGCCGACGTCATCATCGTCAATACGTGCGTCGTGCGACAGCAAGCGGAAGACAAGGCTGTGGGCCATATCGGTTCCCTGGCGCGCCTCAAGCGTCGCAAGCCTGAACTACGCATCGCGGTGACCGGTTGCCTGGTCACCGGCCAGCATCCGAAGCTGGCCGAGCGTTTCCCCTATGTCGACCTGTTCTATGGGCCGTCGGAGTTTGAGCGTTTGGTCGAGATCGCGCCTGAACTGCAGGAGGTCGACTTCGACCTGGCGGAGCTGCCGCACTACTACGACGAGGGACAGGCCGACCCGGACGTGACCGCATTCGTGCCGGTCATCTACGGGTGCAACTTCGTCTGCTCGTACTGTATCGTGCCGTACCGGCGAGGACGTGAGCGCAGTCGTCCCGTGGCCCAGGTGGTCGCCGAGGTTCAACGGCTCGCCGCCCGCGGGGTCAAGGAGGTGACCCTGCTCGGCCAGACGGTGAATGCCTACGGCCATGACCTCCCAGGCCAGCCCGACCTGGCTGACCTGCTGGCGGCAGTCCATGAGGTCGAGGGGATCGAGCGCATCCGCTTCCTGACGTCGCACCCGAAATACTTCGGCGACAAACTGGTCGAAGCCATCGCCGAGTTGCCGAAGGTCTGCGAGCACGTCAACCTGCCGGTGCAAGCAGGAGACAACGAAGTGTTGCGCCGGATGCGCCGGACATACACGGTCGAGTACTACCGCGAGCGGATCGAAAAGATCCGTGGGACGATCCCCGGCGTTACGCTCTCGACCGATATTATTGTGGGCTTCCCCGGAGAGACCGAGGAGCGGTTCGAGGCGACGTACCGACTACTGGACGAAATCCGGTTCGACAAGGTGCACGTGGCGATGTATTCGCCACGGCCGGGGACGCTCTCCGCGCGGTGGGATGACGATGTGCCGCGAGCGGAAAAGTGGCGGCGTCACCGTGCGATCGAGGTGTTGCAGGAGCGGATCTCTCGAGAGCGCAACCAGCAGTATATCGGCGCTGAGGTCGAGGTCTTGGTGGACGGGATGGCCAAGGGTCGCTGGCGGGGTCGTACGCGCGGAAACACGCTCGTCTTCTTCGATGCCCCGGGTGAATGGAAAGGGAGGCTTGTGACCGTGCGGGTCACCGAGGCCAGCCCGTGGTACTTGCTCGGGAAACCGGTCATCGACGCTGGAGAGGGCGTGACGAATCGAGAACGAGAATTGTCGAAAGAGTGTTCGGCAACTGGGAGGGGATAGCACGCATGGCATCGATGCCCAGTCAGGTCAACCAGGAGCGCCGCCTCGTGCGAAGGCTGACCGCTGCGGCAAAGCAGTTCGCACTCGAAGGGCGCTGGGCGGAGGCGGTAGAGATCAACCGGAAAATTCTCGAACTGACGCCGCGCGACGTGGCTGCGCATAACCGGCTGGGCCGCGCGCTAACCGAGCTTGGCCACATCGCTGAGGCGAAGCAGATGTACGAGCGGGCGCTGGAACTCGACCCGACGAACCAAATTGCCAAGCGCAACGTGCACCGCCTCGAGTGGCTCACCGGGCTGGCATCCGAGCTCGGCGCGGCCAGCGGCACGGTAGCCGTGCGGCCGCGCGCCGATGTCTTCGTGGAGGAGGTCGGTAAGACCTATGTGACTGACCTGGTGCGACCTGCAGCTCCTGCTTTGCTGGCCCGGTTCTTTCCTGGCCAGGAGCTCGAGCTGCGAATCGAAGACGATACGGTTCTGGTCTGTGACCTGGAGGGTACTCGGTTAGGCCAACTCGAGCACTGGCTCAGCCAGCGGCTGCTCGAGTTCATTCGCCTCGGCAACCGCTACCGTGTCTACGTCATCTCGCTCACCGGCGACACGCTCCGGGTCATCTTGCGCGAGATGTTCCGCAGTCCCGACCAACTTGAGCGGCCGTCCTTTCCACGCCAGGCGAAGATCGCCGCTCCGCGCCCTTACCTGCGTGAGGCGGAGTGGCTAGGCCGCGAAGAAGAAGTCGAAGAGCTGCTGGAGGAAGAGGAAGAGATCGAGGCGGAGCAACTGGTCGAAGCGGAGGAAGAAGAACTCGTCGAGGAAGAGGTGGGCGAGGAGCTTCTCACCGGCGAGGAACCGCTGATCGCCGACCTGGACATTGACGAGGAACCCCAGTTGGGCTGACCTCTCCACTGCCGTGACGAGCTGGCGTTGTGGTCACCTGGCCCGGGGGCGAGGCCCGGGCCAGCCGTCTTTGGCGCGTACCTTCAGCCGATGGTAAGGGGCAGGCCAGCGAGCTAGCGCAGAAGCACGGTCAGCGCGATTAACAGGATGAAGATCAACCCGGTGAGCACGAGGAGCCGCTTCAGGTCGGCCCGGATGATGGCGTACTCCTCGTCGACGCGCCCCCAAGGCGAGTGGATACTCGTCGTCCCGGAAGGCTGGAGAGCGCGCTCAGTTGCGAGAGTCTCCCGACGTACCTGCCCCGGGCTGGTGGGCGTTGCGCGGCGCTTTGGTGGTCGGCGATGGGGCATCGTGCGCTGTTGCCGGCGCGCCATCGTTTCGGCTCTTCCTGTCCGCTCGATCATCGATCGACCCATCCGCGCTGCCGGCGCCGAGCGCCGGTCACGCTCCCTCGGAGTATACCAGTGCGCACTGATGTCGCTCCTTTCGGGAGCGTGTCAAGTTATCCCTCGGCGATTACCTCGACGGGAGTGCCGCGGCTGATCTCCCACGCACGCGCGGCGTTCCCTTCGCGTACCGCGATCTCTAGACCGCCATGACTGCCGAACACGGCCAGTGTCCGCCCGGGAGGCACGGCCCCGAAGGCGGGTACAATGCCGCGGATGCGCGCCGCACTGCACCGGACGACAACGCGCTCCGGTGCAGCCGGGAGGTGCTCAGGCCGGATCAGCGTCCGGCAGTTGCCGAAGTGGTCGATGGAGACGACCGGGCCGGTTGTCCGGTTGCCGACGCGACGCACCGGTTCCACGTCTAGCCGAACGAGCGAGTGAGGATCGATCCGCGTGCCGAGGGCGTCAAGAGGGTATCCCGTGACGAGCCGGGCAACGATGGGCGCAAACAGGTCGCGCCCGTGAAATGTCCGCGAGACTGGCCTGCGGAAGAACTCGTGGCGATCGAGCAGGATGGCGAGTGTGGGTGACTGCTGCTGGAAGACCAGCGTACCCAAGCCGTTGTCCGGCGTCACGAAGCAGTGGCCAGCGGCGAGCCAGGCGATGGCACGGCGCTCGGTGCCGACCCCGGGGTCGACAACAGCCAGATGAACGGTTCCGGCTGGGAACGCTTCCCAGGCGGTGGCGAGCTGGAAACTCCCTTCCAACACGTCTTGGGGTGGAACGCCGTGGGTCAGGTCAACGAGGTGCGCCTCGGGCGCCAGAGACAGGATCACGCCTTTCACCTGCCCGACATAGTTGTCGCTCAGTCCGAAATCGCTAAGCAGGGTGACGATGCCGCTGGGTTTCCAGGAGTCCTCGCTCGCCATGGCATGACTCCTTCCGGCCTGCCTGGCTACCAGGCGATGGCGTACGCGTCCGAACGGGGATCGGCGGCCGCCTGGAAGACCCCTTCCGCTCGCCTGAATTGGATGGCCTGGCAGGAGCCGATCGGGCCCCACTTACCCAACCGGACGACAGCGTGCCGGCGGGCCTGCAGCCCTTCGATCGTCTGGTTGGGCATTCGGGCTTCTACCTGTAGCTCGTCGCGGTGGCCGTGAGGCCAGTTCGACTCGTGGCCGCGAGTGAAGCTGCGCCAGCGCGGAAGTTCGACCGCCGGCTGCAGCGGGAAGCCATAGTCGATTAGGTGTACCAGTACCTGGAAAATCGTCTGTACCTGGCCGTCGCTCCCGGGGGTGCCGATGGCGAGGACTGAATCGTCGCGCAGGACTAATGCCGGACTGACGGTATGGCGCACGCGCTTGCCGGGCGCGAGGGCGTTCGGGTGGCCTGGATCGAGGTGCCAGTACGTCATCCGGTTGTTGAGGAGGATACCGGTCGAGCCCGCGACGAAGCAAGAACCGAACGCCATGTTGATGCTGGCGGTGACCGAGACGACGTTGCCGTCACGATCAGCCACGGCGAAATAGGTGGTGTTGCCTTCCTGCTGGCTGGCTAGGGCTCGCGCGCTTCGGGCCTGCCGGGGGTCAATGAGGGTGACGCGTTCCCGGGCGTACTCGAGGCTGAGCAAGAAGTCCGGAAGCGAGCCCGTGAAGCGCGGGTCGCCGTTGTACGCTTCCCGGTCTTCGAAAGCGAGCTTCTTGATCTCGACCATCAGGTGGATCAGTTCAGGCGAGAGCGGGCGGTAACTCGCAAGATCGAACGTGGAGAGCATCAAGAGTTCCTGAAGCAGCACGTGCGCGGACGAGTTGGGAGGAGGGACAAAGACTTGGTAGCCGCGGTACGAGACCGAGAGCGGTTCGGCCACCTCGGCGTGGAATCCGCTGAGGCTGGCCTCATCGAGCAGGCCGCCGGCAGCAGTGCAGGCGCGCGCGATTTCCCGTCCCACGGGGCCCTGGTAGAATGCCTCGTGTCCACCGCGGGCCAGGAGGTCGAAGGTGCGCGCAAGCTCGGGTTGTACCAGCACCTGGCCTGGCGTCGGAGCCTGGCCGTGAGGTAAGAAGATCGCTGCGGTCGGTTGGTGCGTCGAGAGCAGGGGGCGATAGGCTTCGAGGTATGCGGCCAGGTTGTGGCTGACCGGAAAACCCTCGGATGCCAGCCGGATCGCTGGTTCGAGGGTGACGTCCAGATCGAGCCGACCCCACTGCTGGAGCAGCGTGACCCAGGCGGAGAACGCGCCAGGCACTGAAGCGCTGAGCGGGCCTCGCTCCGGGATCCCACTGGCGAAGCGCTCGATGGTCGCCGCTTGCGGGGCCGGGCCGCTGCCGTTGACTGCGTGGACGCGCCCTGTTTTTCCCTCATAGACCAGCGCGAAGAGGTCGCCGCCGAGTCCTGACATGTGCGGCTCCACAACGTTGAGCGCGGCGGCCACCGCGACGGCGGCGTCGACCGCGTTGCCGCCACGCTGCAGGATCTCCAGCCCGGCGAGCGAGGCCAGCGGATGACCAGCCGAGACGGCACCACGTCGGCCCATCACCACCGGTCGCCCGGCTTGCTCGGCGAAAAGGCGCACTGGCGGCGCGGGCATCTCCCCTCCCTTCTAGTGTTGCGTCGCCGAGTCGCGTGCCCGCTCAAGGGCCCACGCGTACGACTCGGGCGTGTTCGCATTGAAGAACGAGAGGAGCTCCGGATCGAAGCGACGAACGAGTTCCTCTGGTAACCGGCGTACCCGCACGTCAGGGAAGAAGCCGATGACCTTGTAATAGCCAGCCTGCAGTTGTCGCTCGATGGCGGGCAGGCAAGCGCGGCCGTAAACCGCGTGGAGGGTTTCGAGCGTTTCTTGCCCGCCCTGCTCGCTCCGCTCCGCCGCAAGTGTTGGGATCAGCACGTCGTAGTCGAAAGGCTGCTCGGCCATAAACCGCAGGAGCTCAGGGTTCACGAACGGCAGATCGCAAGCGAGCACGAGGCATCGCTCGTGCCGCGCCTCGGCGATGGCGGTGAAGATTCCTCCGAGTGCTCCCGTACCCGGCACGCGATCAGGAACCTGCCGAACATTGAAGCACTCGTACTCGAGCCGTCCGGCCGCAACGATGAAGAGGTCATCGGTCAGCGGGCTCACACGGCGGAGTACACGGCCGAGGAGTGGCTCGCCGAGGAAGTCTAGAAGGGCCTTGTCCTTGCCCATCCGGCGGCTCTGGCCGCCAGCGAGCACCGCGATGCTCAGCTTCACCCCCTGGCTCCCCAGTCTGCTGCCAGTCTCTCGCCTCCATTGTACCGGTACCTCGCTGGGTAGCGGCCTCGTATCGACGCGCTCGTGCCTGCATTGGCGATGGCTAAGGGGGTACGGTATACTGCAATTGATGGTCACCAGAGGCCGAGAGGACGCCGACCGTGCACCGCCGTCCACAAGCAGAGCGAGCGGGTGAGCGAGCACCAGGCATTGCGTCGCCTGGTGCTCGTCAGTTTTGGAACGTATACGCGCCACGGGCGCGATCCGGTGGCAGGAGATCGGCATGAGCTGGTGAAAGGAGACACATCGATGAACTCGGCGCTGATCGGCAAGATCGAGAAAGCCCGGCGCTATGCGGCTGAGCCGCACCGGGCTCAGCTTCAGTCGCTCCACGTCCGCTTCCGCGGCGAGCATGATACCTACGACGTTCGCTTCCAGGATAAGCAGTGGACATGCACCTGCCACTCCTTCACCACGCTTGGCCTCGGCACCTGCAGCCATATTATGGCGCTCGAGCGGATTTTGGCGCCGATGATCCCGGAGGACGTACCAGCCAGCGGCACGCAGCCGCTGTATAGCTGACCTTGACCCCTCCCGCGCATTCGCCGGCCTGCGGACCAGCTCGCAGCGCGGCCGGCGATGCCTGATCGATCTTTCGACCTCACCGAACGTGACGCTGCCCGGCTGCTGAGCGCCGGGCAGCCTGCCTTATTCGAAGCTGGCTTTTGTCGTCTGGTTTCCGCCTGTCTGAGATTTGGCCTAGCGCTAGCGGCGTGCGCAGCGCGCTAACCGGTGACGTGGGCGCGCGTTAACGGGCGTCGATATCTTCTGGTGAAGGAGTGCGTCGGGCTCAGTTCACCCAGGGTTGTCCAGGGTGCACTGCAGTGTCCGGCACGGTGAGGACGAGCCGGTGTCCTGGGGTGAGGATAAGCTCACCAGCGTGCCAGCCGTACTCGTCCACTCGCGGGTCGCTCAGCCACAGCGCTGGGCTGGCACGCTGCAACCACTGCGGCTGAGGCGGAGCTGTCCCCCAGAGCAGGTCGAAGGCGAGCGCGCCGGCTGCCAGGTAGCGCCGGAGCAAGCGCGCGCTGTGCAAGCGGGTCAACGCAGCCGCGAGCATGGTCATTCGATCCGCTCGAACCGCTCGACCGGGACGATGAACACGGTGGCGCCGCCGACCACGACCTCCACCAGGTTCGGCGGGTACCACTCGTGGAGGTCGCCGACGATCTCTGGTGGCACGGATTCGGTTCGCTCCCGGCAGTTCTCTTCGATGATGCTGAGCGCCTGTGGCACCAGGGCGGCATCTGTGCCGATGAGGAGCGTCGTGTTGCCGGTGCGCAGAAAGCCTCCAGAGCTCGCGATCCGCGTCGCCCGAAAGCCGGCCTGGGCAAGCGCTGCGAGGAGCTGGTTTGCATCGTAATCTTGGACGATCGCGATCAGGAGCTTCATCGCGCCTCGGTTCACCAGCGCCCAACGTCATACCGGGGGGACTATATCAGGCGCTGGTCGTCTCGTGCCAGGGTAACAGGCGGAAAGCGTGCTTGACACGAGCAGGCGCTCCGCTAGAGTGACGAGCAGAGAACCGTACCGGAAGGACGCCAATGACGGTGTGGCTGCTCGCTGAGCTGACGTGGCAGGAGGCGGCAGGCCTGCTTCGGCAACAGCCGGTCGGTTTGCTGCCGGTCGGAGCAATGGAGGCGCACGGGCCGCACCGCTCACTTGATACTGACGTGCGCATCGCGCAGGAGATGGCCGCTCGCGCGGCAGCCTTGCTCGAGCGTGATGGCTTACCCGCGCTCGTGCTGGCGGTGATCGCCTACCGAGTCAGCTTCGTGGGCACCTGCTACCGAGGCACCAGCTCAGCCGATCCGGATGCTTTCGAAGCCTACCTATCCAGCGTGCTGGCGCACCTGAGCGCCCAGGGATACCGGGCGATCGGCATCTGTAACGCGCATCGCGAGCCAGCCCACGTCGCGGCCGTGCCGACGGCTGCCGAGGCCGCGCAGTGCGCGACTGGAGTGCCGATCCCCTTCCCCGACAAGCGTGAGGCGCGTCGGGCCGCCTCGCTGTCAGAAAAGTTTTGCCGTGGAGCGCACCATGCCGGTAGCTACGAGACCTCGCTCCTGCTCGCGGCTGACCCTGAGGCGATGCGCTTTGCCGCGCTCGAGGGCTTGCCTCCGCAGTGGATCGACCTGCCGGCCCAGCTTTATGCCGGAGCGCGGACGTTCGGCGAAGCCGGGAGCCCATTGGGCAACTTCGGTGACCCAGCGCGAGCGACTGCCGAGGAGGATGAGCAGCTCTTCGCTGCTCATGCACGGATGGTGCGCCAGGCGGTGCTGGAAGCCCTGGCATCTCGCGAGGGGATGGAGATCCTGGTGGAGAGGAATCCACACAGGCAGCTCTCCTGAGGGACAAGCTTACGCCTGCTCAGTGACCGAGGAGGTGAACCGTGGAACCACAGATCGTCTGGTATGCCCAATCAGCGTTTCGCGTCGAGGTGGGAGGGTTGCGCATCTACCTTGATCCGTACCATCTCCCGCCGGGCCAGCCGCCGGCCGACGTGCTGATGGTGAGCCACGACCACGGTGACCACCTCTCAAGCGACGATATCGGCAAGATCCGCACCAAGAGCACAGTCGTGTTCGCCAGCCCGCCGGCCGCGAAGAAGCTCGCCCCACCAGTGACGACGCTCGCCCCCGGGCACAGCGCGCGGCACGGCGAGCTGAGCGTGCGGGCGGTACCGGCCTATAACGTGAACAAGTTCCGCAGCCCCGGGGTGCCGTTCCATCCCCGGGAGAGCCAGCACGTCGGGTTCGTCTTCGAGGTCGACGGCCTGCGGTTCTATTTCGCTGGCGACACCGACGTCATCCCGGAAATGGACGAGATCGGGCCGGTCGACTTCGCCTTCCTGCCTGTGAGCGGCACCTATGTGATGACCGCGGAGGAGGCGGCGGAGGCGGTGCGCCGGATCCGCCCGCGGGTGGTCATCCCGATGCACTACGGGAGTATCGCCGGCTCGGTGGAGGACGCGCAGAAGCTCGCCCGGCTTGCTCCGGAGGGGGTGGAGGTGCGTCTCTTGAACCCGGCCGGCCGCTAGAGCCGACGCGTCGGGGTGCGGCGATGCCTGCGCGACTCAGCCGGCGCCAGTTGCTGGGCTCGCTCGGTGGCCTGTTCCTCGCGGCCTGCCGCAGCCACCAGTCGCCGCCTTCCCCGGCCCCAAGCTTGGAAGCCTCGCCGAAGCCGGCGGTCGGTCGCCGCCGCGCTGCCCAGGCACGTCGTCGGCCGGCCGGGGTGTCACGCGAGCTCCTCGTCTGGAGCGAGCCGGGCCTCCCGGCATCTTTCGCACCCCGGGCGGAAGCCTTCACGGTATCGCTGGCCGAGGCGCTCCCGCAGGGGTGGCAGGCGGTGCGCGTCGATGCGCCGGAGCAGGCGAGCGTGCGCCTCCGGCGGGCACCTGGCTCAACTGGCGCGCTGACCCTGGCCGAACGCACCTTCGTGCCGGTGGCGTCCCACTGGAATCTGGTGCGCGGCATCTCAAGCGAGACGCTGGGCGGACTTTTGAACGGCACGATCTTGGATTGGCAGGCGCTGGGCTCACCGGAGCCGCTGGCCGTCGAACTGGTGAGCCTGCGGAACGGCGGCCTTGAACTCTCTGGGGCTGCCCACGAGGCGAGCGATCCACAGTCCTGCGCCGAGTTCCTTTTGACGCGGCCCGGCGGCCTGGCGGTCGTCGAGCGAGCCGAGCTCAAACCGGAGATGCGGGCACTGTGGCTCGATGGCCATGACCCGCTCGACCTTTCAGCGGATGAGCTGGCCCGCGCCGGCCTCAGCGAGCGCCTGGTGGTCGAGGGGAGCGATGCCCTGCAGGGCATCATCTGGGAGGTGGCTGCTCAGCTCCCGCAGCAGGCACTGGAACCGACTTTGACGGTAGCCGTGGCCGGTGACATCATCCTCGGACGTACTGTACACCGTATCATGGCGCGGAGCGGCGACTGGGCCGCCCCGTTTCGGGCAGTTGCGCCGCTGCTCGTTGGGGCCAACCTCACTGTCGCCGACCTCGAGTGCGCGCTGACGTCGTCGTTCGCGCCGCCGGATGATCCCTTCACCATGCGGTTCATGACCTTCCCCCAGGCCGTCGAGGGTCTGCTCCTGGCCGGGATCGACGCCGTGTCGCTGGCCAACAACCACAGCATGGACTTCGGCGTGCAGGGCATGCGCGACACGCTGGCGACCCTGCAAGCCCATGGCATCGCGCACTGCGGCATCGGAGAGACGCTCGCGGAGGCCAGGCGGCCGGCGCTCCTCGACGTAGCCGGCACGACGATCGCGCTGTTGGGCTACGATGGCATCAGTGCGGCCTGGTACGGGGCGGGCGAGGATTGGCCGGGCACGGCGCCGCTGGCGGTTGAATACGTCATCGAGGACGTCTCTGCGGCAGCCGGTCTGGCCGATATCGTGATCCCCTTCTTCCACTGGGGTATCGAGTACACGCTGGTGCCCACAGAGGAGCAGCGACGGATCGCGCGGGCAGCAATCGACGCGGGGGCGACGCTGGTACTCGGCTCACACCCGCACTGGCTGCAGGGGGTCGAGTTCTACCGAGGGAGGCCTATCTTTTACTCGCTGGCCAACTTCGTCTTCGACCAGGAATGGTCTCTGGAAACGAAGCAAGGGGTGATTTTGCGGCTCCGCTTCTCAGGCACGCGGCTGCTCACGTTCTCGCTCGAACCGGTGATGATCGAGGACTACCACCGGCCGCGCCCGGCGCATGACCAGGAACGCGTCGTCATGCTGCAGCGCATCCGCACGTCGTCGCTGGAGCTTCTCGCCTCGGCCGATGGGTAGGGGTGCCGTCCGCGTTTGGCGCCGAGTCGAGACGTGGCCGACATCAGCCTACATTGCTGTGACGGCTTCGTCTCCTAGAAGTGCTCGACGTACCAGGCAAACTGCTCCAGGCTGATCAGGCCAGAGATCTCGACGCGCGGCTCCGCCCAGCGACGCTCCGGCGAGCATCCGGTACCGCCCCAGGCCGCGAGTGCCCCGTCGTAGCCGGCTGCCTGCACTGCCGCTATCACCCGCGCGTCGTACTCGCCGTCGGGGTACGCGAAGTAGCCCACTGCATGGCCGGTGATCTGCTCCAGCCGGGCCTTGCTCAGCCAGACTTCGGCCCAAAGCTGCTCATCGGAGATGAGACGGAGGTTGGAATGCGTCAGGGAGTGCGAGCCGATCTCGTGCCCCTGCTCAGCGAGCGCGCGGATCTGTTCCGGGCTCAAGCCACCGCGACCGGGGACTACGAAGAAGGTCGCCACCATCCCGCGGGCGTTGAGTGCCATCGCTGCCTGCCACTGCCGTGGGCTTCCATCGTCGAAGGTGATGGCTACCGGGCGTTCGGGCAATGGGCCTCCACGCAGAAGAGCGTCGAACATCTGCGTCATCGTGATCGGAGTGTAGCCGTGACCGAGTAGCCAATCCAACTGCTGCTCGAACTTCCAGAGTGGGATTCGATACCGGCCGGCCGGTTCTCCCACCTGGTGGTACATCAGGATCGGCATCCGGAAAGCGCGCTGGAACAGGTCTGGCGAGTAATCGGCCACCCCCTCCTGGCGAGCCACCGGCAGAGTGTCGATGCCATCGCGGTGGGCGAGCGCCGTACCGAGAAGCCCGAGCTGAACTTCGTACGGTGTCCCTGCCAGCTCCGGGTGCCACTCGAAACGGGCACGCTCGAAGTACTGCACGGTGAAGGCTCGGCCGGTCGCCACGTCGATCTCGGAGAGTTCTTCAGAGATGGGAAAGCCGAAGATGGCCAGCCCGCCATTCTTCTCCCAGAAGCGTTTAAAGCCATAGGCCAAGGTATGGCCGGTCTCGGGAAAGTAACGGCGGTCAGGCGTCGTGGCCGATAAGGGATCGAGCGCCAGCGGCAGGAATGCCGGCTCAGGCCGTCCTTCGGTCAGCAGAGCTCCCACCCGGGTAAGCATGACCTCACAGGAGCTGCCGCACTCTGGATAGTGCTCGAAGCGAGCGCGCTCGAAGTACTGCACTGTCAGCCCGCTGGCAGCATCGGTCAGCGGCTCGCTGACCGGGTAGCCGAAGATCCTGATGCCGCCGTGTCGAAACCAATAGCTGAGGAAGGGCTCGCCGACGTGATGGCCGGTCTGAGGAAAGTACACGGTCGACGGGGCTGCTGAAACTCTCGCAGGCGGCCAGGCGCCGAGCCGTACTGTCATCGCCAGCAGGATGAGCGAGAGCACGCGAGACAACCGTCTGGAGAAGAAGGCTCTGCCCATCGTCACGATTCCTTCCCAAATCACCGCCTTCAACGGTGCGGCGGCGAGCGAAAAAGCTGAGGTCGAGACGCTCGGCGGCCGACGCTGCTTGCGACGTAGCCCCCGTTTCATGGCGGCACTCACTGTGTGAGACGGGGAGCTACCGTCTCACCGACAGATAACGTTCGAAATACACTTCCGGCTTCTCCAGAACAGTACTGCGCACACCGGCCGACCGATCCCGGGTTCGTTATTTCGGCTAGGACGATCGAGTGCACTGCGAGTCCAGCGGTGAACGCTCGACCCGTGGGTATACTGCGCGGCGTCCTGTACCGGCTCGAGGCCGTGAGTTGGGAGGGTGCGGGCGTGGCAAGGCGGATCAAGGGTGGCCAGGCAGTCGTATGGGCACTGGAACGGCTCGGCACCGCACCGTTTTGGTCACCTCCGAAAGCCCGGGGAATGGTTCATGCGGGGCAGGTGACGACGGAGTCCCTCACATAGGGCACGCTGCCTGTCGCTCTAGGAAGGCGAGAGGATCGCAGCGAACTCGCCTAGGGTTGTGTCGCCGCGCACACGAAGCCGCGGGAGGAGCAAAAGAGGATCGGACGCGTCAGCAGCCCCCGGTTTGGTCGTGACAGCGAAGTGGAAGCCTGCGGCACGTACCGCTGAGACGACGGCGTCGTTCACGCGGCCAGCAGGGTAAGCGAACGATACCGGGGAGTGACCAAGTTCCTGAGCAATGGCGTGTGCGCAGCCTGTCACCTCGCTCACCAATGCGGAAGCGTTGAGCTGTGTCAGGTCGAGGTGATGTACCGAGTGGCCGGCAACCTCCACGAGGCCGGAGCGGTCGAGCTCCCGGAGCATGTCCCATGTCATGTATTGGGGGCTCCCGACTACACCGGTGATCACAAAGACCGTAGCCTTGAAGTGGTGGGTCAGCAGAATCGGCCACGCATTGATGTAGAAGTCTCGGTAGCCATCGTCGAAGGTGAGGACGACCGGTCGGAGGGGGAGCTGATGATGTCCGGCGCGGGCTTCGCCGTACTCAGCCAAGGTCAAAGTGGTGAAGCCGTGTTCGGCTAGCCAGTCCATCTCGCGTGCAAATTCCTGCGGCTCCACCGAGAGCCTCTGGCCGAGTGGATCATCGGGTCCGGGTTTGGGCCGAATGTAGTGGTACATCAGGATCGGGACGCTTTGGGTCACTGTCGACACGGCCAACGAGGCTGAGGCTGATACTGTCGGCTCGACCGGCTGGGCTACCGGAGTCGACGTGGGGCCTACAGCCGCCTGCGGCGGCGCGTCATTGAGGTTCATCAACCGCTGCTCCATGGTGGGAACCAGCCAGCCTGGTCGCTGCCGCCCGGTTGACGAGCTGGTTACTGGCGTCGTCGTTTGGGGCGTATGGGACGTGCCTGGTGCCACCGCTGCGTTAGTGGTGCGGGGTAATCCGCGAAGGTTGAGCGGGCTTCCCAAGAGGAAGAGCGTCATTATCAGGCCAATCACCGCAAGGTGAGCTGCCAGCCGCTGCATACTGCTCCCCCGTCTACGCGCTCACGCAGGATCGCAGTGTACCAGCCCATTCGCCCAGAGGCCGCAGCCTGCCGAGCGGGTTAGAGATGTCTCATGGAATAATCGCGCGGCAGGGCGCTACCTGGGATATGCGAGAAAGAAAGGAGCTGGACCGTGCGAGTGCAAGGTGGTGAAGCAGTTGTCCGTAGCTTAGAGCGGCTGGGTGTGGAGGTCGTCTTTGGCATCCCCGGTGTCCACACGCTCGAGATCTACGATGCGCTGTACGACTCGCCGATCCGCCACGTGTTGGCGCGACACGAGCAGGGAGCCGGGTTCATGGCAGACGGCTATGCGCGCGCCTCTGGCCGCCCGGGCGTCGCGATCGTGATCACCGGCCCAGGGGTCACCAATGTCGCCACCCCGATCGGCGAGGCCTATGCCGACTCCTCACCGGTGCTGGTGGTTGCTTCGAACGTGGCCCAGCCGTGGCAAGGACAGATGCTCGGCCACTTGCATGATCTGAAGGATCAGCTCGGCGTGATGCGCGCGGTGACCAAGTGGGCCCGTCGCGCTCGCCGGGTCGACGAAGTTCCGGCGCTGATCGCCGAGGCGTTCTGCCAGATGGCACATGGACGACCGCGCCCGGCCTACGTCGAAGTGCCGCTCGATGTGCTGGGCGGCTACGGCGAGGTCGACCTCGAGTCGATTGGTCCGGTCCAGTTGGATCGGCAGGCGCCACCGGCAGCGGCAGTCGAGCTCGCGACGGCGGCGATCGAGCGGGCGAGCCGGATCATCCTCTACTGCGGCGGCGGCGCGGTGGCCAACGAGGCGAGCGCCGAGCTGGTCGCGTTGGCCGAGCAGCTCGGGGCCCCGGTGCTCACCAGCATCCAGGGCAAGGGGGCTGTGCCGGAGGACCATCCGCTCTGCCTGGGCACCCTCTGGGAAGCAGGCAATGCCGTCGACCGGCTGCTGCGACAGGCAGACCTGGCACTGGTCTTCGGCTCGAAGCTGGGCGCGCAAGACACCGCGGATGGAAAGATGCCACTGCCTGTTACGATGGTCCGCGTGGACGTCGATCCACGAGAGATCCTACGGAACTACTGTCCGACGCAGGCGATCGTCGCCGACGCGCGCGAGACAGCCAGGGCCTTGCTGGAGGCGCTACGGTCGCGCGGGGTTCGCAAGGCATCCTGGCCGGTCGCCGAGGTCGAGGAGGTTAAGCGACAAGCGCTTGCCTCGTCATGGGGGCACGAGCACACCGCCTGGATGCGAGCCCTGCGTGCGGCGATCCCGAGGGATGGCATCCTGGTCAACGACATGACCATGATGTGCTACGTTGGCAACCGGCACTATCCGGTCTATCAGCCGCGCACCTACTTCTTCCCCACTGGCTACGGCACGCTCGGCTTCGCGCTGCCAGCGGCGATCGGGGCTAAGATCGCGCGTCCCGAGGCTACGGTGGTGGCGGCGGTGGGCGACGGTGGCTTCCAGTACACGATGCAGGAACTCGCCACGGCCGTGCAGTTCCGGCTTGGCATCCCCATCGTCATCTTCGACGACTCGGCCTATACCGCTGTCAAGGAGGCACAGGCGCGGGAGTACGACCGGCGCTTCATCGCCGTTGACCTGGTGAACCCCGACTTTGTCGCGCTGGCAGCGTCGTATGGCATCCCGGCCGTGCGGGCCGGCTCGCCGGAGGAGCTTGCCGAGTCGGTTGTGGAAGCGACGAAGCGTGACCGGCCGACGCTCATCGACGTGCCGGTCTGTTTTCCGCTGTAGGCTCGGGCGCCGGGGCCATGCGGCGCATGGAGCGCGGGTGTTGGTGAGGGGCATGCCGCCAGCGGGATGAGCAAGCGACGGCGAGGCAACTCTTCTTTGCAACCGGGCTCGCGTGTGACGACCAAAGTCTCGCTGATGCCGCGCAGGTTCGGGCGCTCGGGCTTGACACCTCGACCGTGTCTGTAGTAGGCTGCCACTAGCCGTCGTAGATGGGGAGAGTATCATGCGAGATGGGCATCCCCAAGCTGGTACGCTCGCGACCCTGGCCCGCGTGAGCCGGGGCGCTGCGATTATTATTGGCATTATTCGGCCCCGCGTGGCGGGGCTTTCGGCGTTGGGGAGGGGCTCGCCCAGGCTCGGTTGACCGTACGACTAGGAAGCGATCGACGTTCGAGCGGCCTCCCCAGAACGGGAGGCCGCTAGGTTTTAGCTGTACATGGAAAGGAGCCAGGCGGTGGACAGAACAGATGGGTACCGGAGGGTAACGGTCTATGACACCACGCTGCGCGACGGGTGCCAGGGTTCGGGCGTCTCACTGACGACTGAGGACAAGCTGAAGGTCGCGAGAGCGCTGGACCGGCTGGGCGTCGCCTACATCGAGGGCGGCTGGCCTGGCTCCAACCCGAAGGACATCGCCTTCTTCGAGCGGGCCAGGCGAGAGACCTGGGAGCACGCCCGCATCGCGGCCTTCGGCAGCACTCGGCGGGCCGGCGTGCGCGCCGATGAGGATCCTAACCTCCGGTTGCTCCTTGAAGCCGAAACCCCGACCGTTACCATCGTCGGTAAAGCCTCTCCCTTCCAGGTACAGCAGGTACTGAACACTACCCTCGATGAGAACCTGCGCATGGTTGCCGACTCGGTTGCCTACCTGAAAGCAGCCAATAAGGAAGTCTTCTTCGATGCCGAGCACTTCTTCGACGGCTACGCTGAGGATCCGGAGTACGCTCTGGCGGTGCTGCGGGCCGCCTGCGAAGCCGGAGCGGATGCCGTGGTCCTCTGCGACACCAATGGCGGCACGCTTACCGGCCCGCTCGCCGAAGCAGTGCGCCGCTCGGTGCGAGCGATTCCCTGTGCGGTCGGTATCCACACGCACAACGACTGCGAGCTGGCGGTGGCTAACTCGATCGCAGCGGTCGAGGCTGGGGCGACCCAGGTGCAGGGGACGATCAATGGGCTGGGCGAGCGCGTCGGCAACGCCAACCTGTGCTCGTTGGTCCCGGTGTTGGAGTACAAGCTTGGCTACCGGTGCCTCCCTCCAGGCCACCTCGCGCGACTGACTGAGGTCTCGCGCTACGTGGCCGAAGTGGCGAACCTCACGCATGACCCGAAGTTGCCGTTCGTCGGCGCCCAGGCCTTCACTCACAAGGCGGGGCTCCACGTGCACGCGGTGGCGAAGACGCCGGCCGCCTACGAGCACATCCCGCCGGAGGTGGTTGGGAACACGCGGCACATTCTCGTCTCGGAACTCAGCGGCCGGAGCAACGTGGTCGTGAAGGCACGGTCGTTCGGGATCGATCTCAGCGGGCAGCCCGAGACCGTGCGCCGGCTGGTCGAGCAGATCAAGGAGCTCGAGTTCCTGGGGTTCTGGTTTGAGGACGCCGATGCCTCGCTGGAGCTGCTGATCCGCCGGGCGCTGCCAGGCTACCAGGCGCCCTTCGAGGTGCTGGACTACACGGTGCTGACTGAGTACCGCGGCGGACGTGGCATGCTGGCCGAGGCGACTGTCAAGCTCAAGATCGGCGAGCAGGTGTTCCACACCGCCGCGGAGGGCAACGGGCCAGTGAACGCGCTTGACCAAGCCACCCGCAAGGCGCTGCAGGGCTTCTATCCGCAGATTAGCGAGGTGCGGCTGGAGGACTACAAGGTGCGCGTGCTCGACGATCACCACGGCACCGGTGCCAAGGTACGGGTGTGGATCCGCTCGGGCGATCACCAGCGGAGCTGGAGCACGGTGGGCTGCTCGACCAACATCATCGAGGCGTCCTGGATGGCCTTGGCCGATAGCCTGACCTATCCCCTGGTCGTGCGGGTGGGCGAGGTGGCCGGAGTGGCGCCATCGGGCTGAGTCTTATCCGCCCAGTTCAGCCCACCTGTCCGCTAGAGCCTGCGCGGGCTATGCAAAAACCGCTGTTCTGAAGCGTGCTCTCGGTGTCGCTGAACGCGGTCGGGTCGGTGCATCTATACAACTGTTACCGAATCCTGTATGATGCTCGCCGAGAGCTGTACAGGGCTGGACACCGAGAGGGCTGGTTCATCGCACCGGTGAGCGTGCATAGCTTTGTCTTGGGCACACGGCCCCGTCGGGTCGGAGCTGGGCAGAGGAAGCACACTCAGCCTGGTAACGTTCTGCGTTTCTTGCACCGCCCCCGAAGCCCTCCAGGGCCGAGGGAGCTCGTTTGTTGTGCCGACTGGCCACCGAGCCAGCACGATGGTAGGAGGAGATGCAGGTGCACAAGACTTTCGCGGAGCTCTTGGAGGCAGCGGCCTAGGGGCGCATCACGCGTCGGCAGGCCCTCAAGCGTGGAGCCGCGCTCGGGCTGAGCGCGTCGTCGCTGGCCGCTTTGCTCGCAGCCTGCCGCGGCCAGGAGGTCACACCGACCCAGGCGCCAGCTGCGCAGACTCCGCAAGTGCAGCAGCCGTCACCTGCTCAGACGCCAGCCGCCGCCGCGACGCCGCAACCAGTGGCGACCGAGCAGCCGGCTGCGCAGCGCGGCGGTGGCGGTGAGTTGCGGCTGCTCTGGTGGCAGGCGCCGACGATCCTGAATGCGCACCTGTCCAGCGGCACGAAAGACTTCGACGCCTCGCGCGTCGTCCTTGAACCGCTGGCCGACCTCGACATCGACGGCAACCTCGTACCGGCGCTGGCGGCCGAGCCGCTCCCGAGCCTCGAAAACGGGATGGTCTCGCCGGATGGCCTGAGCGTGACCTGGAAACTGCGCCAGGACGTGAAGTGGCACGACGGCACCCCCTTTACGGCCAAGGACGTGAAGTTCACCTTCGACTATCTTTCGAACCCCGAGACGGCGGCGACCACGTTCGGTACGTACGATCCAGTTAAGTCGGTCGAGGTGATCGACGAGTACACTGTGAAGGTCAACTTTAAGACGCCGTGGGCTGGCTGGTTCCAAATTTTCACTGGTCCCGCAGGGATGATCTTGCCGGAGCACGCTCTGAAAGAGTACGTCGGTACCCGATCCAAGGAGGCCCCCTTCAACCTGCAGCCGATCGGCACTGGGCCGTATAAGGTGAAGTCGTTCACGCCGGGCGATGTGGTGATCTACGAGATCAACCAGGACTACTGGGATCCGGGCAAGCCGTTCTTCGACACCATCACCTTGAAGGGCGGTGGCGACGCGGCCAGCGCGGCGCGAGCGGTGCTGCAGACCGGTGAGATGGACTACGCCTGGAATATCCAGGTCGAACCGACGATCCTCAAGCAGATGGAGGCGGCTGGCCTTGGCAAGATCCGGTCAACCCCCGGTGGTGGGACCGAGCGGATCGAGATTATGCACGCCGACCCGCAGACCGAAGTGAATGGCGAGAAGGCGCACTACAGCGTGCCGCACCCGCACTTCAAGGAGTTGAAGGTTCGAAAGGCACTAGCGCTCTCGATCCAGCGGGATGTCATCGCCGAGCAGCTCTATGGCCCGGGTGGGACCGCTACGGCGCTCACGCTCAACTCGAACAAGCAGTTCATGCCAAAGGACCTCAGATGGGAGTTCAACCTGGAGAAGGCCGCTCAGCTCCTGGACGAGGTCGGTGCCACCCCTGGCCCGGACGGCATCCGCGTGCTGAACGGTCGGCGGATGGACTGGCTGTGGATGACCTCGACCAACGCGGTGCGCCAGAAGACTCAGGAGATCGTCAAAGCGGACCTGGCCAAGATCGGAATCAACATCCAAATCAAGGCGGTCGACGCCAAGGTCTTCTTCTCTGGCGATCCTGGCAACCCAGACACGCTCAACCGTGGTGAGTACGACCTGGGCATGTGGACGAACAGCGCCGGCCTCTTCCCGATCCTCTGGTACAAGCGTTACCTGTCGCGAGATCCGGAGAAGGATATTGCCCAACGCTCCAATGACTGGCACCGCCCGAACGTGATCCGGTACCAGAACGAGGAGTTCAACCGGCTCTACACCCAGGTCGAGCAGGAGATCGACCCTGACAAGTACACGCCGCTCTTCCTCGACATGCAGCGGTTGGTCGTCAACGACGTCGCCGACATCGGGATCATCGCCCGGAACAGCGTCGCGGTCGTCTCTAACCAGCTCACCGGCATCAACCCGACGCCGTATGCCTCGGATCTCTGGGACGTCAAGAACTGGAGACGGAAGTGATAGCGAGCACCCAGGTACGGTTTCAGCGGTGATCTGAGTCTGGGAGAACCTAGCGGGGGTGCAAAGACCCGCACCCCCGCTAGGCACGTGTAGTAGGACTTCAGCCGAGCCAGCCCTCGCGGAAGAGCAGTTCGGCGTTCAGGATAGAAGCGCCGGCGGCGCCGCGGATTGTGTTGTGCCCCAGTACCACGAAGCGGACGTCGAAGACGGGGCAGGGGCGTATTCGCCCCACGACCGAGGCCATGCCCCGCTCGACGTCGCGGTCGAGCACGGGCTGTGGCCGGTCGGGCTGGTCGAGCACGACGACCGGGCGAGCCGGCGCCGTGGGCAGGCCGAGTTCCTGTGGCCGAGCGCGAAACTCGGCGAGGACGTTGGCAACTTCTTGCGGCGAGGCTGGCTGTGCCAACTTCAGGCTGACCGTCTCCATGTGGCCGTCGCGCACCGGTACCCGGTTGCAGTGGGCGCTTAACGTAAGGGGTGCGTCCTCAAAACGGCCGTCTGCCCAGTGTCCCAGGATCTTGCGCGACTCGCTCTCAATCTTCTCCTCCTCGCCGCCGATGTGGGGGATGACGTTGTCGATCAGGTCGAGCGACGGCACGCCGGGATAGCCGGCCCCCGAGGCGGCCTGGAGCGTGGTGACGATCCCCTGCTCGATGCCGAAGGCATCGTGGATCGGCTTGAGCGCCAGTACCAGGTGGATGGTCGAGCAGTTGGGGTTGGCGACGATAAAGCCGTCTCGCCAGCCGCGCTCGCGGCGCTGGCGCTCGATGGCCGCTGCGTGGTCTGGGTTCACCTCGGGGATCATCAGTGGCACATCGGGATCCATCCGGTGGTCGCGGGCGTTAGTGAAGACCCGCTTTCCCTCGGCTGCCAGCCCCTCTTCGATCGGGCCGGCCAGCCCTCCTGGGAGGGCGGAGAAGACGACAGTGCTCAGCAGCGGTTCCTCGTAATGCTTGACCTTGAGGCCACGCACTTCGTCCGGCGGGGCGCTGCTGACCCGCCAGTCGCACGTCTCCTGGTACGGCTTGCCGGCCGAGCGCTCGCTGCCGACTAGCTCGGCCACCCGGAACCAGGGATGACCGGCGAGGAGCTGCACGAATCGCTGCCCCACGCTGCCCGTCGCACCCAAAATCGCGACGTCGATCCGATCGCTCACAGGCCCTTTCCTCCTTCCCGGCCGCGGCTACTGGCCGTCGACCAAAACAAAACCGGCAGAGGTGAGCACCTCTGCCGGCGTACTGCCTCTCGGGATTCAGCGCATCAGGTGGCGCTGCCCGCCCGTACGCCGGCGGGCGGAGTAGTCGTCACCATCCCGGTGCGCTGTGCGGGGTGCCTCATGGCCTCTCCGCTCTCCCTGCTTGCCTGCAACGCTGACAGCCCGTACGCTGTCACCGCCTTGCAGACACTCTACCAGTGCACCGGAGAGGCGTCAAGCGACTACGAGCCGAGCTGTGGAAGGGAGGAGCGCATGGCGAGCTGGGAGGTCGGGGTCGCACTGCTGGGCGTCGGCACGGTCGGCGGAGCGGTGGCCAGAACGATCGCTGAGCAGGGAGACGTCATCGAAGCCCGCACCGGCGTCCGCCTGGTGGTGCGGCGGGCGCTGGCCCGTTCGCGCGCGCGCGTCGTCCAGGTGGGCTTGCCCCCAGAGATTGCTACGACCGAGCTCGACGATGTGCTCAGCGACGACCGGGTAGAGGTCGTGGTCGAGGCGATGGGCGGGGAAGAGCCGGCCGCGAGCTACCTACATCGCTCGCTTCAGGCGGAGAAACACGTTGTCACCGCCAACAAGGAGGCGCTGGCGAAACACTTTGCCGAGCTTGCTGCTGCGGCACGAGCGTCCGGCCGCGCGCTGCTCTTCGAGGCCAGCGTCGGTGGCGGCATCCCGCTGATGGTCAGCCTGCGCCAGATCCTCGCAGTCAACCGGGTAACTCGGATCCGCGGTATCCTCAACGGCACGACGAACTACATCCTTACCCAGATGGCCGAGCAGGGCACCGCGTATGCGGAGGCTCTACAGGAGGCCCAGCGGCTGGGCTACGCCGAGCCCGACCCGACGGCTGACGTCGAGGGCTACGACGCGGCCTACAAGCTGGCGATCCTGGCCTCGCTGGCGGCCGGACGGCACATCCGGCCGGAGCGGGTCGACCGTGTCGGCATCGCCGGGGTGACGCCGGAGCACATTGCCGAGGCGCGGGCGCGGGGCGGCGCGATCAAGCTGATCGCTGGCGCGGAGCTCGACGAAGGGGAGTGGCGACTGCGGGTCGCGCCGGAGTTCGTTCCTGGCGATGACCTGTTGGCTCACGTACGGCTGAACTACAACGCGGTGGAGCTCACCGGCGATCGGGTCGGGCCGGTGGTGCTCTACGGGCAGGGGGCTGGCCCGCAGCCGACCGCGAGCGCGATCGTCAGCGACATCGTCGACGCCGTGCGTTTTGGAGGCGTTCTAACGCCGGACATCAGGCCCGCATGAGCCGGGGTCGGGTATAGTCGGGCTGGGCTATGGCCGGTCGAGAAACTCCTGGATCACCGGGCCGATTTGGTCGAAGTCCTTGAGGAAAGCGTCGTGCCCGTTGGGCGAATCGAGCTCCCAGTACTCGGCGTCCTTCCTTAGCCGCCGCAGCCGCTCGGCCAGGTCGCGCACCTGGTCTGGCCAGAAGAGGATGTCGGAGCGGATGCCGATAGCGAGCAACCGGGCTCGAATCCGGGCGAGGCCCGCCTCGTAGCCGCCGCGGCCGCGTCCCAGGTCGTGTGAGTCCATGGCCCGGGTGAGGTACAGGTAGCTGTTCGCGTCGAAGCGGCGTACCAGCTTCTCGCCCTGGTAGTGGAGATACCCTTCGACGTCGTAGCGACAGAGGAATTCCGGCCAGGCGGTGTAGCGAGCCTCCTCACGCCGGTCGAAGCGGGCGGTCATCAGCTCGTCGGACTGGTAGGTGATTACGCCCAGCATCCGGGCGATGGCCAGACCGGTCGCCGGCCCCTCGCCGTCCTCGTACTGGCCGTTCTTCCAGGCGGGATCGAGCATGATCGCGCGCCGCTGCACTTCGTTGTAGGCGATGCCCTGGTCGCTGAAGCGGCCGCCGACGGCGATCGGGATCACGCGTTCCACACGCTCAGGGAACATCGCAGCCCACTCCAGCGCCTGCATCCCGCCGAGTGAGCCGCCGAGCACCGCACGCAGCCGCTTGATGCCGAGCAGATCGAGCAGCCGGGCCTGCGTGGCCACGATGTCACGCACCGTAATATACGGGAAGCGGAGATTGTAGCGGCGGCCAGTGGCTGGGTCGATCGAGCGGGGGCCGGTGGAGCCGTAGCAACTGCCGAGCATGTTGGGGCAAATCACGAAAAAGCGGTCGGTATCGATGGGACAGCCCGGGCCGACCATCGGATCCCACCAGCCAGGGGAGTCGCCGGGGAAGTGCGGTGTCACGTGGCTGCTGCCGGTCAGCGCATGGGCGATCAGGACGACGTTGTCGTGCTGTGGGCTCAGCGTGCCCCAGGTCTCGTAGGCGATCTCGACGACCGGGAGCACCGCGCCGTGCTCGGTGACGAACGGGTGCTCCGGCGTCGCGATCCGAGCGATCTGGACGGTACATGGGGCGGCGGTTGTGGTCATTCGTTACACCCTCCAGCTCCGCGGCGGCTTCCCCTGGCCGCACTTCATCTCCCGAGAAGACCCTTCCTCGCGTGAACGCTCTCCCCCAAGCGGCGCGCCAGCGCGCCGCTCTCGCAGGCTGCTCGGTTGTCCGGTGTGGAGGGACCAAAAACCCTCCACGCACGGTGGAGGGCTTCTGTCTTACCGCGCTCATCGTGCGGAGCCTCGCTCCGCCGGCATTGGCACCTGGCGCATGCGCGCTGGTTGCCGGGCTTCTTCGGGCCGTTCCCTCCACCACTCTGGATGAGCGCCGGCGTCTATCGTGTTGTCATAGGAAAACATAGCATCAGGGTCAGGCCGTGTCAAGTGTTTCTTGCTCAGATTGATCCTGCCTCGCTCGCCTTGTCTGGATGCGACGCGGCGGGCGAGTTGCCGAGCGCTTGGTGGTCGGGTGTAGCAAGAGCGACCGCGGGCGCTCAGACCACTTTCACTGTGAGGCTGACGGTTACCGACAGCCGGAAGAACTCGGTTGGCGCGTCGCACCCTTGGGAGTGGAGTACTCCCGCCAGGCAGCGGGCTTCTCGCCGTGCCAGGATTCCCTCCGCAGCATTCGCCCGCGCAGTGCATCCGGTCTACTTTGTCCGTACACTATGGCTAGTGAGTATGGAGAGGACGACAGCCTGCCCGGAGAGGTTTCCGCATGAGCACGCCGATCCGGCGCCAGTACCTGGCTATCAAGCGACAGTTCCCCGACGTCATCGTCTTCTTCCGCTTAGGCGACTTCTACGAGACCTTCGACGACGATGCCCGGCTGGCTGCTTCGGTGCTCGACATCACGCTCACATCGCGGGAGATGGGCCGCGGCCAACGCGTGCCGATGGCGGGTATCCCCTGCCATGCAGCCGAGAGCTACATCGCCCGCCTGGTCGCCGCCGGGCATAAGGTGGCGGTCTGTGACCAGATCGGCGAGCCGGACGGCCGACACCTCGTCGAGCGGCGGGTGACTCGAGTGGTCACGCCCGGCACCGTGACCGACCCCGCAATGCTCGAAGCCAGCCGCAACACCTATATCGCGGCGGTGCTGCTGGAAGGCGAGCGGGCAGGGCTGGCCGCCGCTGACCTTTCGACCGGGGAGTTCGCGACCACCGAGATCGTAGCCGAGCGGCCGGAAGAAGCCGCGGCCGCGCTACAGCGCGAGCTGCTGCGGCTCGCCCCGGCAGAGGTGGTGCGCCCGGCGCTCGGCCAGAGTGACGAGCCTGACCTGCTGGCTACCACAATCCCGGAAGGCACGTACGTGACGCCGACCGACCCGGGGAACTGGCGGTTCTACGCTGCTGAACGGGCGCTCAAGGAGCATTTCGAGGTCGAGACGATCGAGGCATTCGGCTGTGCCGGGAAGCCACTGGCGATCCGGGCGGCCGGCGCGCTGCTCCAGTACCTGAGCGAGACCCAGATGGGTAGCCTGGCCCAGATCGTCGAGCTGAGCACCTACAGCCTGGATCACTACATGACGCTCGACGCCCAGACGCGCCGCAACCTCGAATTGACCGAGAGCAGTCGCGGTGACCGCCGCCACTCGCTCATCGCGGTGCTCGACCAAACCCGGACACCGATGGGTGCGCGACTTTTGCGCCGTTGGGTTGGCCAGCCGCTGCTCGACCTCGAGGAGATCCGGAAGCGGCAAGGTGTGGTCGGCGTGCTGGTGCGCCAAGCGCTGGCGCGGGTCCGGCTGCGGGAGCTCCTGGGCCAGGTAGCCGACCTAGAACGGCTGATCAACCGGGTCGTCACTGGCGCGGCTGGCCCCCGCGAGCTGGCTAGCCTCGGGCGTTCTCTGGCCGCGCTGCCGGCGCTCCGCGAGGCGCTGGCCCCGGCGCCGGAGCTGGCAGCGCTGGCAGTCCTCCCGGAGTGCCACGACCTGGTGCGGGTCATCGACGCGGCGCTCGTCGATGACCCACCGGCAACCCTCGGCCAGGCGCCGGCTATCCGGCCCGGCTTCAGCCCGGAGCTCGATGGGCTACGCACCGCCTCGCGGCAGGCGCGCGAGTGGATCGCTGGGCTGGAGCAGGCTGAGCGGGAGCGCACCGGTATTCGATCGCTGAAGGTGGGCTACAACAAGGTCTTCGGCTACTACATCGAGGTCAGCAACGCCAACCGATCGCTGGTCCCTCCCCATTACCAGCGCAAGCAGACGCTGGTGGGTGCTGAGCGCTATATCACGCCAGAGCTGAAGGAGTACGAGAGCCGGGTACTCCACGCCGAGGAGCGGATCGCCGAGCTAGAGTCCGAGGTCTATCGCCGGCTGCTGGCCGAGGTGGCGGCCGCGGCCGATCGCGTGCGGCGGGTCGCCTACCAGCTGGCGCAGCTCGACGCGCTCGCCAGCCTGGCCGAGGTAGCGGTGCGGCACCGCTACGTTTGCCCGGAGGTGGACGAGAGCACGGCGATCGAAATCGTCGGCGGCCGCCATCCGGTTGTGGAACTCGCGCTGGATTCTGGGAGCTTCGTGCCCAACGATACCCGGCTCGATACCGAGGAGCAGCAGATCGTTGTCCTGACCGGCCCGAACATGGCGGGCAAGTCCACCTATCTCCGGCAGGTCGCCCTGATCGTGCTCCTAGCGCAGATCGGCTCCTTCGTCCCAGCCCAGCGGGCGCGCATCGGGCTGGTCGATCGCATCTTCACGCGCATCGGCGCGCAGGACGACATCGCCAGCGGCCAGAGTACCTTCATGGTCGAAATGATCGAAACGGCGACCATCCTGCACCATGCGACCCGGCGCTCGCTCGTGGTGCTCGACGAGATCGGCCGGGGCACCAGCACCTACGACGGCCTGGCGATCGCCCGCGCGGTGGTCGAACACCTGCACAACAGCAGCCGGCTGGGTTGCCGCACCCTTTTCGCGACCCACTACCACGAGCTGACCGCTCTGGAGCGCGTGCTGCCGCGGGTGAAGAACTACCGGGTCGAGGTGCTTGAGGAGGGAGAACGGGTGGTCTTTTTGCATCGCGTGGTTCCTGGCGGTGCCGACAAGAGCTATGGGATCCACGTGGCCCAGCTCGCCGGCCTGCCGCGTGCGGTGCTTCGGCGGGCGCGGGAGATTCTGGCTGAGCTCGAAAGCGCGAGCCAGAGCGAGCGTCGCCAGCGCCGCGCGGCGATGGAGCGCGAGCCAGCGATGGCCGTGCAGCTCACGCTCTTCGCGCCGCCGCACCCGGTGCTTGAGGAATTGAAACGGCTCGATATCGAAGCCCTCTCGCCGATCGAGGCGCTGACGACCCTTTACGAGCTACAGCGGCGGCTGCGCGACGATGGGTCATGAGACCAACGGCGCTGCCTCCGGCGCGGACTCCGGGACACGCGAGCGCAGAGCGGCCAGCGGTACGAGCAGCAGCACTGCCGTCAGGGCCGCCGCGAAGAAGATGGAGCGGGGGCCGGCCAGCTCGTAGAGCGTCGTGTACCAGAGTGGCGAGATGCCCCGCACCAGGAACTTGGCCGAGCCGAAGTAAGCCGAGACCGTGCCCCGAAGCTCAGGGACGGCGCGGATCGCGAGCGTGTTGAGCGCCGCCCAGGTGCCGATGCCGAAGCCGCCGAGCAGAAAGTTGCCAAGGGCGAACGCAAGCGGAGACGGCGCGAGCCCCATAAGGAGGAGCGAGAGGGCCATACCGGCGGTGCTGACCGCCGTCCCGCGGTAAACGCCGATCCGCTCGATAAGGTATCCCGCCGCCGGGCCGAGGAACAGGCCCGCCAGCCCGTTCACCGCAAGGATAAGGCCAGTCGAGCCGGTAGCTATGCCCCAGAGCTCGCGCAGCACCTCGCCGAAGAGGTACTGCGCTCCCTGCATCGCGCCGCTCGCGAGGAAGGAGAGGCTGGCCAGTAGCAGGACGGTGGTGCCGATTGCTCGGTAGATCGCCACCAGCTCGCCACGCAGGGTAGCGTGCCGATGCCGTGCCGGTACCGCCCGGCCGTAACTCCGGAACCAGGCCAAGAACCAGAGGGCCAGCCCCCAGCTCAGCAGCGCCGCCACGACATAGTACAGCCGCCAGCCGAACGGCGCGAGCAGGCCAGCGACGACTGCGCCCGTCATGGTGCCAGCGAGGTTGGTGCTGGAGAAGATGCCCATCGCGCGCCCGTAGCGGTGGGGCGGCAGCACGTCGCCGAGCGTGGCCATCAGGATGGGGGTCATGAAGGCGTTGGTGATGCCCTGGAGTACCTGGCCGAGGAGGAAGACCGGGAAGCTGGGAGCGAGCCCGCAGAGGAAGGTGGCGGCACCGTAGCTAGCGAAGCCGAGCAAGACGGAGGAGCGCCGCGAGGTCAGGTCGGAGATGCTGCCAGAGACGAGCTGTACGCCGGCATAGGCGAGCATGTAGGCTGGTACCACAAGCGAGAGCGTGGCCCGGTCGACCCCGAAGGTTTGCATCAGGATGTGGAAGAAGACCGGGATGCCGCCATTGCCGAACGGGCCGGCCGCCGCCCCGAGATGGAACGGGGCGAGTCGCCACTGGCTGAACCCCTCCAAGGTTGCTGGCACCTCTGCACCCCCCGTACTGGCGCGGAGTATAGCAACCAGTTCGCCGCGGGTCGTGCAAGCGCTTCCCGTCCGATCGCGGC
The DNA here is from genome assembly GCA_938082375.1 of uncultured Thermomicrobiaceae bacterium. GTDB lineage: Bacteria > Chloroflexota > Chloroflexia > Thermomicrobiales > Thermomicrobiaceae > Thermalbibacter. The sequence continues at coordinate 79,940 of CALKCJ010000015.1, read as the reverse complement.
ACGCTCGATCTACCGAGCGTGTGTTGTGCTCACTGCATAAAATCTCGTCCTTCATTTGGTCGTCCAAACCTGGACGCGTGCTGCGCTGGCCGGTAGAGTGCTGTCGGAGGTCACTAATGGAGCCGATATATTGGGCGTGTGCACAACTGAGATCACTCACCCGGGTCGTGTGGGCGCGTCCACCGTAGCGCCTCCGGCGGTGCCGGTGGCGCGCCGACGGGTGTCGCGTAGCCGGCGGTCGGGGAGTTGCTGGGAGTGCGTGACTGCCGTGATGCAGTCGAAGTTGGAGAGGTGCTCGACGATGAGCGACGGACACATCGCCTGGATGCTCGTTGCGACTGCGCTGGTCTTGCTGATGACCCCGGCCTTAGGGTTCTTCTACAGTGGGCTGGTTCGCTCCAAGAACGCGCTCAACACGCTGATGATGAGCTTCGCCGCCCTCGGATTCGTGGGCCTGGGCTGGGCGCTGCTCGGCTACTCGCTGGCGTTCACCGCTGGCACGCCGGTGATCGGTGACATCTCTCACGCGCTGCTGCGCGGGGTACGGCTGGAAGCCCAGGGGGAGATCCCACAGGTCCTGTTCATGGCCTTTCAGGGGACGTTCGCTATCATCACGGCCGCGCTGATCTCCGGCGCGATCGTGGAGCGGATGCGCTTCAGCGCCTACCTCGCCTTCTTGACGCTGTGGGGGCTACTCATCTACGCCCCGGTAACGCACTGGGTTTGGGGCGGCGGCTGGCTGGCCGACCTCGGCGCGCTCGACTTCGCTGGCGGGACGGTCGTGCACATCAACGCCGGCATGGCAGCGCTGGCGGCGGCGCTGGCGGTTAAGCAGCGGCGAGACTACGGCCGGCAGGCGATCTTGCCGCACCACATCCCGTTCACCCTGCTCGGCGCGGCGCTGCTCTGGCTGGGCTGGTTCGGCTTCAACGGCGGCAGCGCGCTGGCGGCCAACGAATCGGCGTCGCTGGCCTTCGTCAACACGATGCTGGCACCGATGGCGACGCTGGTCGTCTGGATGGCGCTCGATGTGCGACGCACCGGCAAGTCGACGGCGGTCGGGATGGCCACCGCGATTGTGGTCGGGCTGGTCGCAATTACACCAGCGGCCGGCTTCGTGGCGCCGCTCTCGGCCGTGATCCTCGGCGGCATCGCAGCGGTGCCGAGCTACTACACGCTGCTCTGGCGGGCCCGCACGCGACTCGACGACTCGCTCGATGTCTTCGCCGCGCACGGCGTGGGCGGGATTTGTGGTGCGCTCCTGACTGGCGTGCTCGCGCAGCAGTCCTGGAACGGGGTGGCCGATGGGCTGCTATTCGGCAACCCGCGGCAGTTACTGGTACAAGCGATCGCGGTGCTGGCCGTGATCGTCTACAGCGGAGTCGGCAGCTTCCTCATCCTCAAGCTCATGGGCCTGGTGGTGACGCTGCGGGTCTCGCCAGCGGTCGAGAGCGTCGGCCTGGATGTCTTCGAGCACGGTGAGGAGGCCTACGGTAGCGGCGAAGGGGCGATTTTAGTGCCGTCGTCCGACCTGGTCACCGCTGGGAGCGCCGTGGCCCCAGCGCCGCGCTCGCTGCGGATATCGGGAGGTGATGCATGAAGCTCGTCATCGCGATTGTCCGCACCGAGAAGCTCAACGACGTGCTGGAGGCGCTCTTCCGGGCCGAGGTCCGCGGGCTGACTATCACGCCGGCCCGCGGGCATGGCGGCGAGACCGAGCAAGTCGAGACCTATCGCGGCACGACCATCAAGATGGAACTCTCGCAGAAGGTGCGGCTGGAAATCGGGGTGTCGGATCACTTCGTCGAGCCGACGGTCGAGGCCATTATGAATGCGGCGCGCACCGGCCAGGTCGGTGACGGCAAGATCTTTGTACTGCCCGTGGAGCGGGTCTACCGGATTCGTACCGGCGAGCGGGATCAAGCCGCGGTGACGCCGGTCGCTTCGAGCTCAGGCGTACCCACCCAGCGGCCGCCCGCAGGGGGTACTCCTGCGGGCGGTTCCTTGTCGGCGCTCGTTTCCAGCGTGACGTGCTCAGTCGGCGGCTGGCGCTGTGGCCATGGCCTGGCGCGCGCGGCGCACGGGTTCCTTGGCCGGTGCCTCAATCGCCGGGTGCGGCACGACCTTCCAGAAGCGCGGCAGGTAGTCTTCCCACCGGGCCAGGATCTGCTGCCCCCGCCGGCTGCCGGTCCAGGCGACGTGCCGCTCGATCAGTGTGCGCAGCCGCTCGGCGTCTTCAGGTTCGGTCACGCGCTCCAGCCCGACGTACTGGGGGTTGCACCGAGCGGGGAAGTGGCCATGCTGGTCGAGCACGTAGGCGACGCCGTTGGTCATGCCGGAGGCGAAGTTACGCCCGGTCTCGCCGAGGACGACCACTGTTCCTGCGGTCATGTACTCGCACCCATGGTCGCCGACACCCTCGACGACGGCGACTGCGCCGGAGTTGCGGACCGCGAAGCGCTCGCCGGCCTGGCCGGCCACATAGAGCTCGCCGCCGGTCGCCCCGTAGAGCACCGTGTTGCCAACGATCACGTGCGGGCGTGACTCGTCCACTGGCTCCTCGATCGGCCGGACGATGATCTCGCCGCCGGCCATTCCCTTGCCCACGTAGTCATTGGCCTCACCGTCGAGGATCAGCCGCAGGCCATGGGTGCACCAGGCGCCGAAGCTCTGACCGGCCTGCCCGGTCACCTGCAGCTCGACCAGCCCGGCCGGCGGCCGCTCGCGGCCGTAGCGCAGGCTGAGCGCGCCAGCCAGCCGAGCGCCAACCGCCCGGTGGTGGTTCCGCACCGGGGCCGTGATCTGTACCGGCCGGCCCTGCTCGAGCGCCGGCAGAGCCTGCTCGAGGAACTGCTCATCGAGCGGTGGGCCACTGACATCGTCAAAGTCGTTCCGCTCCTGGAGGCAGCGCCGCGGGGTAGCTGGCCCGCCCGGCGCAGCCAGGATCGGCGAGAGGTCGAGTGCGGCGCCCGGCCCATTGCTGCACTTCGCCTGCTCCAGTAGCTCGACCCGGCCGACGATCTCGTCCAGGCAGCGGGCGCCGAGCTGCGCGAGGTAGCGGCGGACGTCCTCCGCGAGCTGGGTGAAGAAGTTGATCACCTGCTCGGGCGTGCCCTTGAAGCGGGCGCGCAGGTCTTCGCGCTGGGTGGCGATGCCGGTGGGGCAGCTATTCAGGTGGCACTGCCGGGCCATGTCGCAGCCGATCGCGACCAGCGCGGCGGTGCCAAAGCCGAACTCCTCGGCGCCGAGGAGCGCGGCGATGATGACGTCGCGGGCGGTCTGGAGACCGCCGTCGGTGCGCAGCCGCACCCGGCTGCGCAGGTCGTTGAGCACCAGTGTCTGCTGGGTCTCAGCCAGGCCCAGCTCCCACGGGACACCGGCGTACTTGATCGACGAGAGCGGCGAAGCGCCGGTGCCGCCAGCGTGGCCGCTGATCAGGATGTAGTCAGCGTGGGCCTTGGCGACGCCCGCGGCGATCGTGCCCACTCCGGCCTCGGCCACCAGCTTGACACCGACGCGCGCCCGTGGGTTCACCTGCTTGAGATCGTAAATGAGCTGGGCCAGGTCTTCGATGCTGTAGATGTCGTGGTGCGGGGGCGGCGAGATCAGCGAGATGCCGGGCACGGCGTGGCGCAGCCGGGCGATCAGCGCGGTCACCTTGTGTGCCGGAAGCTGCCCGCCCTCCCCGGGCTTGGAGCCTTGGGCGATCTTGATCTCCAATTCGTCGGCCCGCGTCAGGTACTCGGTGGTGACGCCGAAACGGCCCGAGGCCACCTGCTTGATCCGGCTGTGCGGGATGTCCGGGCCCGGCTCATAGTACCAGTCGGGATCCTCGCCACCCTCGCCACTGTTGCTGCGGGCGCCGATCCGGTTCATGGCGATCGCGAGGGTGCGAAACGCCTCGGGGCTGAGCGCGCCCAGCGACATCGCCGTGACCACGAAGCGGCGGCGGATCTCCTCGGCTGGCTCCACCTCCGCAAGCGGGATCGGCGTGGTGGGCTTGAAGACCAGCAGGTCACGCAGGGCCGCTGGCTCACGTTCTTCGACCAGGCGGACGAAGTTGCGGTAGCGATCCCGATCGCCGCTTTCGGCGACCTCCTGGAGCGCCCGTACGGTGGTGGGGCTGAAGGCGTGGTACTCGCCGTCCTTGCGGAAGCGCACCAGGCCGTAGTCGGGCAGCTTGGTCGCGTCACCAGAGTAGGCCTCGCGGTGGCGCTGCAACACCCGCTCGGCGATGCCGGCGAGATCGAGCCCGGCCAGGCGGGCCGGCGTGCCGGTGAAGAAACGCTCGACTACCTTTGGGGCCAGTCCAATAATCTCGAAGAGCTGGGCACCCTGGTAGCTGGCCAATGTGGAGATGCCCATTTTGGACATCACCTTCAACAGGCCAGCGTCGAGCGACTTCTTGTAACGGGCGGCCAAGTCATCAGCGCTGAGCTCCTCGCAGCCGCGCGTGCCGGCCAGGGCGCGGGCGGCCTCCAGCGCCAGGTACGGATGGACCGCGCTGGCGCCGTAGCCGATCAGCACGGCCGCCTGGTGGACATCCCAGCTATCGCCGGTGTCGCAGACGATGGAGGCACGCATACGCTTGCCGACGCGGATCAGGTGGTGGTGTACCCCACCGACCGCCAGCGGCATCGGGATGGGCGCGTGCTCGGCGTCGACCCCGCGGTCGCTCAGGACCAAGATCGTGGCGCCCTCGTCGATCGCCCGCTCGGCCTGCTCGAGCAGCGCCTCGAGCGCGGCCGTGAGCCCGCCTGGCCCGGCGGCAACTGGGAACACAGCCGCAAGCGTGACCGGGCGGAGCTCCGGGGCGTCCAGTGCCTGGAGCGCGGCGAAGTCGGGCTCGAGCAGCACCGGGCTGGGCAAATGCAACAGTCGGGCGTGCTCCGGCGTCTCGGCCAGCATGCTCTTGCGCGATCCAAGGTAGACGTCGAGCGACATCACCAGCTTCTCGCGCAGCGGGTCGATGGGTGGGTTGGTGACCTGGGCGAAGCGCTGGCGGAAGAAGTGGGCCAGCGGACGCGGGAAGCGGGAGAGTACGGCGAGCGGCGTGTCGTCGCCCATCGACCAGAGCGGCTCCTTGGCTTCGGCTGCCATGGGGTGGATCACCAGCCGCAGGTCCTCAGCGCTGAAGCCGAAGGCGATCTGGCGGGTGAGCTGGCCGCTCGCGTCGGGCTCGTGCCCGTTGGCGTGGGATCGGGCCGCGGAGAGCCGGTGGAAGCCGGATTGTACCCACGCGCGGTAGGGCTGCCGGGCAGCGAGCCGGGCCTTGATCTCCTCGTTGTGCCAGAGCTGCCCGGTCTCGACATCGACTGCCAGCATCTGCCCCGGCCCCAGGCGCCCGCGCTCGACAACCTGCCGGCCGCTGAGGTCGATGACGCCGGTCTCGCTGGCCAGCACCACCAGCCCGTCGTCAGTGACGGAGTAGCGGGCCGGCCGCAAGCCGTTGCGGTCGAGCACGGCGCCAGCGATCCGCCCATCGGTGAACGCGATCGCGGCCGGCCCGTCCCAGGGTTCCATCAAGCAGGCGTGGTAGGCGTAGAAGCCGCGCACGTCCGTGTCCGTCGCCGGCATGTTCTCCCAGGCCTCGGGGATCAGCATGGCGACGGCGTGGAGGATGTCACGTCCAGACAGTTCGATCAGCTCGAGGACGTTGTCGAGGCTCATCGAGTCGCTGCCCTCGGGGTCGATGAGCGGCAGCAGCTTAGCGATCCGCTTGCCCCAGACCTCGGACGCGAGCTCTGGCTCGCGGGCGCGCATCCAGTTACGGTTGCCCTGCAGCGTGTTGATCTCGCCGTTGTGGGCCAGTCGGCGGAAGGGTTGGGCGAGTTGCCAGGTCGGGAAGGTATTGGTGCTGTAGCGCTGGTGGAAGAGCGCGAGCGCGCTCTCCAGCTCAGGATCGCGCAGATCCAGGTAGAACTCACCCAGGTCGCGGGCGACGAACAACCCCTTGTAGACCAGCGTGCGACAGGAGAGCGAGGGGACAAAGAAGCTGGCGATGCCGTGCTCCTTTGCGAAGCGCTCGGCGACCCGGCGGGCGAGGTAGAGCCGCCGCTCGAACTCGAGGGTATCGAGCCCGCTCGGCCGGGCGGCGATCACCTGCCAGATAGCCGGCATCGTCTCGCGCGCCTTGTGCCCGAGCACCTCAGGCCGCACTGGCACCTGGCGCCAGGCCAGGGCCGGCGTCCCCTGGGCAGCGAGGGCCTGGTTGAGCGCAGCCTGGCAGGCTTCGGCGGCTGCCGGATCGTGGGCCGGCAGGAAGACCAGCCCGGCCGCCAGGTCGGTGGGATCGGGCTGGAGGCCAGTCAGACGCGTCAGTTCGCGGGCCAGCAGCCGGCGCGGGAGCTGAATGGTGATCCCAGCCCCGTCGCCGGTCTTTGCATCCGCGTCGACCGCGCCCCGGTGGGTCAGATTGACGACCGCCTCGAGGGCGTACCGGACGATCTGGTGGCTGGGGCTGCCGGAGAGGTCGGCCACGAAGCCGGTTCCGCAGGCGTCATGCTCGTACTCCGGTCGGTAGAGCGGCGCCTGTGCCAGGCGTTCGTCCCAGTGTGATCGCTGCATCGCGGTCAACTCCCTTCCCTCGTCGTCGAGGTTGCAGCTCCGCTCCGTCGCGGGCTGCGCTGCCCGTGGGTCAGCCTCGGTTACCCCTGTGTTCGCTCCTTTGCCCGGTTCCGCTACCGTCCTTCTTCGCTTTGGAGGCTTTCCGTATCCTCCTGTCCCTCGGCCCGACGCTGGCCCGTGCTAGGTCTCCGTGGAGATGCTCAGGATCGGTGCTCTACACGGGAGTGGGGGCGGTTGCGCCCGCTAGTTCAGTGTGTGGCTTGCCGGTCGGTGAGCTCGGCCGGTCTGGAAGCTAGCGCCTCAGCCGGCCCCAGGTAGTCCTGGCGCCACTGCAGCGCCAAACGTCGCGCCTACCGGGGGTACTGGGCATGGGGGAGGCTTTGGGGTGGTGGAAGGGGATCGCCGTCGATCGCCCAGGCATTAACAGGCGTAATGAAAGGGGACACCCCAACTCGCTCGAGTGCAGCGCTGCGTCCATAGCTCCTCCTTCGCTCGCGCGCCGTTGCGCGGGCTTCCCGAGCGGGCAGCGGTTAGCAGCGTAGGATAGCGCAGCAGCCTCTGTGATGCAAGGGATCGAATGTTCGAGGCTATCGGGTTTTCTGATCATGCTATAACGATTGCTTAACTATCGGGAACGATCGGCGAGTCCCCCTGGGGTTACGATTTGAGAGTGGATCAGCCCCATCCCTGTCAAGAGGAGGCGGCGAGGTGAGTACCGACCGCGATGATTCCGACTCGCTCGGTGGGCTGGCCTGACGGGTTTCCGCCGGATTGGTCGGAAGAGGGAAAAAGTGCGGCCCCGACGGGCCTCACTCATCCCGGCTTCTCCGCCGGCCTCGGAGTTCACCTCCCCTCTGGCTTTCGCCAGGCGGAGCTGACCTGTACCGGTGCCGCTTTCCCTTTCGGGTCTACGGTCAACTCTTCCGGCTTCCCGGTCGAGTCGGATCTCTTCGCCGGTCCGAGCTCAACTCCTCGGGACCGCACTTGAAGTACACCACATCTTTGTCTCCGTGTCAAGTCCCCCAATCGAAATCTGCCGCGCCGACAGAAGCGGCGCGGACTCCGTGTCCACGCTCACCGAAGTGTGCTCCCGGAGCGTTGGCCTGCGTGCGCCTGTCTGCGACAATCGTGTAGACAGTCGAGCGAGTCCGAACCCCCGGCGTTGTGGACGAGGAGAGGGCGCCCACCCCATGATGAGCGAGGCGACTCCCGACCCCCATCACCGACCGTGATGCGGTGCCTACTCGGCCAGGCCCAGGAACCAGACTGCGTACCGTCCAGGAGCTGACTCCTGGCGAATACCGCAAGTAGACCCGAAATGCGTTGACCGGCATCTGGCTTTGGCTGAGGCAGTACGTGGGTGCCAAGCTGGCGGTGATGCTGATCGTGGGCGCGCTGACCTACGAACGCTGTGGCTGATCGGTGTCTCCTTCCCGCTGCTCGCCGTCATCGTAGCGGTGTGCGAGATCATCCCGCGGGTAGGCACCTGGCTGGCACGTGTCCCGCTGTTTATCCTCGCGGCGACGGATCGGTGGATCGCGCTGGCGCTGACCGTCGCCAGTTCGGTGCTGATCCAGGACCTCAAGGGGCTTGTAATCTCCCCATTCATCGAATGGGGTCGCAGCTCGATCTCGACCCGGTACTAGTTTTCGTGGCAGTCCTCGCGGGAGCGGAACTGCTTGGGATCACCGGCGCGGTACTCGCGATCCCGGCAGCGGCCGCGGTGCAGGTGGTCGCCGAAGAAGTTCTCGTGTCTTGGTACCGGCAGAGGTTGGAACGCTTGGCACCCGACTCTTGAGGGTGGCTCTGGCTCACTCCGTGAACCATGCTACCATTGGGCGGGAGTGTGCGTACGACGCTGGGGGGATAGACTGCGACATGTCGACGAAGTCGAGAGAGCAGGCAAGGGGCCAGACTTCGCGCAGGGTACAGCGTCGGCGGGCCGAGCAGCAGGCTATTCGCCGGCGGCAGATGATGTTTCTCGGCGGTGCGGTCGCAGTGGCCGTCATTGGCGTCCTCGTGCTAATCGTGGCCAACTGGCCAGCCTCAGGCGATGAGTCAGCTCCGGTGGCGACTGTCGCTTCCAACTACGACGCTATCCCGCGAGAGGGGCGCGTCCTCGGCAATCCGAATGCGCCGGTGCTGGTGGTGGAATGGGGCGATTACCAGTGCCCGGCCTGTCGCCGGTTCAAGGAGGCCTTCTTCCCTCAGCTCGTGCAAGACTACATTGCCACCGGAAAGATCAGGTTCGAGTACCGCGATTTCGCCTTTATCGGCGACGAGTCGAAGCTCGCGGCCGAGGCGGCCTTCTGTGCGCAGGATCAGGGCAAGTTCTGGGAGTACCACGACGCCCTGTTTGCCAACCAGCGTGGTGAGAACGTCGGCTCGTTCACCGTAGCTCGCCTGAAGCAGATCGCCCAAGCCGTGGGGCTGGACGTGAGGCAATTCGACTCCTGTGTCAACAGCCGCCAGCACCGGGGCGAGGTGGAGGCGATGTACCGAGAAGCGCAAGGGCTCGGGGTGAATTCGACCCCGACGTTCTTCGTGAACGGAAAGAAGGTGCAAGTCCGGTACTACCAGGATATCCTGACCGCGATCGAGGCGGAGCTCCCATGATCAGGCAGCTTGCACGCTGGCAACTGCTCTCACTCATCCTCGCGCTGGCCGGAATCGGCGTAGCCGGGTATTTGACCATGGCGCACTACCGGCAGGAAATCCTGGTCTGCGGCGTCGGCGACTGCCAGACGGTGCAGAACAGCCCGTATGCCGAAATCGGTGGCATACCGATCGCGCTGCTGGGCACGGGGATGTATCTCACGCTGGTGAGCCTTGGAGTGGCGCGCTGGCGGTGGGCGGAACGCAGTGACCTCGTGACGAGCGTGGCGTTCGCCGTCGCGCTCGCGGGTACCCTGTATGCGGCGTACCTGACCTACCTCGAAATCTGGGTGATCCGGGCAATCTGCCAGTGGTGCGTCGTCTCTGCGGTACTGACGCTCAGTATCCTGGCTGTCGAGCTTTACGGACTCAGGCGGCTGCTCGGCACTGCTGAAGGTTTCGGGTCGCGGATGGTGGAGCCTGTACAGCAGGCCGGGCGTCGTCTCCCGCGTCAGAGGACGAGCGGGCGCTGAGGCATCTTCGGCGCCGGCTTCGTCGGAACACTCGCTCTGCCTGCCGTTAGTCTTCGCGTCTGGGGGCGACAGGCGAGGTCGCCTCACGCCGGGCGCTGTAGAGCTGGAGCAGTCGTTGCCGGCTCATCCAGACCTCGCCAGGCCAGCCGCGCTCGCGCAGGCGTTCGGCTGCCTGCCAACCGCGCGGGTGGTAGACCGCGAGCAGTCCGACGAAGAAAAACCGCTGTAAACGGGTGTACCAGTTCGCGGGCAGCGGCCTGACCTCGAAGCCCAGTCGTCTGCCGGCACGGGCGAACAGCGTGACCCCACGCACTGCCCGCACCTCACCCAGAGCACCCGCTTCCACGAGCGCTGCCAGGGCTCGAAGGTCTTCGCGCGCCATCCGCATCAGGTTCCACGGCGTCGAGGACGGGGCTGCCGCCGCTTGAAGCAGGCGCCGGTTATCGAAGTGAAGGTCGATCATCCGGTCACCCGGCCTGACGGTGCTGCCATCCTCGAGCGTGACTGGTCGACCGCGGTAGGTTGCCACCCGGTAGCGGAAAATCCCGTCCGGCCGGAGCGTGCGCAGATGCCACCACCAATCCGTGAGCCGCTCCCAGCCGAGCCACACACTGAGCACTCCGACCGCACGGCCGCCGCCAGCGCGGCCAAGCCGCAGCAAGGCCCAGAAGAAACGGTTTAATAGGGCCAGGAACGACCGATACCAAGATGAGCGAGCAACCACCGTCCGAACGTGGTCAGCAGGCCCAACCTGAGCGGCAGGCGGTGAAGCCGGCGAGATGACGTCATGATCCAGCTCGTGCTGAGGTGACAGACCGGTACCCCCGATCGTCCGAGCCGCACCAGGAAATCTCGGTCTTCCGCGAGGTGTAGGCGCTCGTCAAAGCCGCCGAGCGCGAGAAAAATTGTACGAGAACAGTAAAACATCTGAGCGCGGATATGGAAGAGACGTTTACCGAACTCCATCAGATCGAAGAAGGCTCGATCGAGGAGATCCGGCGAGTCGGAGATGATCCGGATGCTTCCCGCAGGGCAGCCGCCGTGGTAGGCTTCGATCACTCGTTCGACGAGATCCGAAGCCAGAGCCGAATCGGCGTCGAGAAAGATCAAGAGCTCCCCGCTCGCCGCCCGCGCGCCGGCATTCTTCGCGCGTGCCCGGCCGGGGACAGGCTCGTGAAGCAAACGGACGCGGAGGTCGGGCGCGCCTGCAGCGAAGGCTTGCACGACCGAGGCGGTGCGATCGCGCGAGCCATTGTCGACCACAACCACCTCGAGGCAGGCCAACGGCCAGCTCTGAGAGGTGACCGACTCCAGAGCACGCCCAATAAGACGCTCCTCGTCGCGGGCGGGGATGACGATACTTACCTCAGGATGGCCGGTTGAGCAGCTCGGCATAGTTCACTGGTCTCCGCTCCCTCAGGAGCCTCGCCAACTCCAGCAAAACCCGAGCGCAGGCAGGAGAATAAGAGGCCCCTTGTGGGTGCAGAAAGAGCGAGATGACTCTCGAGCGCCGCCGCCAGGGACTGAGGAGCGCAGCGCCGACCGAAACCAACTCCTCGCGCAGCCCGCCGGTACCGATGTAGCCGAGCCACGGCGTGGGGATACGCCGGCCGTGCGCGAGATCCTGCAGCCACGACATCGCGACGAGGTAGCGGAAGCCCGTTTCACGGAGAAGCTCGGGCAGCTCCGGTGTAGAGAGCCATCCCGGCGGACAGAACCCGCTCACCTCGATCCCGATGTCCTGGAGCACGGCGCGTCCGGCCAGTAGGCGCGCTCGCTGTTCTGGCCAGCCCGTGCTGGCGAACTCTGCGACCTGGCGCGCGAAGAGGGCCGCACGAGCCCGTGTCAGAGGCGATCCGCGCCACGCTTCGACGCGCCGATGAGTAAAACCGTGCAAGACGACCTCGGATCCCTTCTGGATCTCCTGGTAGAGAAGAGCAACGAGCTCTGGGCAGCGACGGATGTCGTCCTGCCCATTTGCACAGGGGATGACCAACAAGCTCCGCGGCCACGCGTTCAGCTCGTCGAGCCGACTGAGAATCCACCTGATCTCAGTCAGGTACGCCGGGGCGACGTCGTGCACTGAGACGACGACGCGTGGGCTGGATGTCCTCGTGGCTCTCGTCGCTGTCTCCATCAGCCTGTCTCCAATCGTCATATCGCCGACCATCGTATCGACTCTCTGACTGAGGTGGAAGCCCTCGCGGGCCTCGAGCGACTGCCGGTGGGCGAAGTGGAGATATGCGCCTTCTCGCTCATTGATGATGCCTTAGACAGCGAATTACTCTTGACACAAGTCATGTAAATCGCTATATATAAAACCGGAAAGGGCGATGCCGGTGAGGTCGAAGCGAAAGGAGGGTTATGAGCGATGATGGAGCGCTGGAGCCCGTTCACGGAAATGGAGCGGATGTGGAGCGAGCTCGATCGGATCTTCACTGAGGCGTTCGGCCGCACGCGGCCGTTGGTGGCTCGCCCGTGGCCGTATCGGCCGGCGACGGACATCTACGACACGGGTGAGGCTGTGGTAGTGAAGATTGCGGTTCCCGGCGCCAGCCCGGAGAACCTCGAGGTCAGCATCGAGCAGAACACGCTCACCATCCGGGGTCGCTGCGGCTACCAGCTCAGCGAGGACGAAGCGAAGAAGCTGACGTGGTACCGCCGCGAGATCGGCACCGGTGAGTTTGCCGAGACCTTCACCTTGCCGGAACCGGTCGATGCCGAGCACGCGCAGGCCAGCTTCGCGGACGGCATCCTGACGCTGACGCTGCCCAAGGTCGAGCAGGCTCGGATCAAGCGGATCCCGGTGCAGGCGCACAAGGCGCTCGCTGGCTCGCTCAAGTAACCACCGAACGAACAAGCGCCCCGACGAAACCGCCGGGGCGCTTGCTTTTTGTTTCCGGAAGACGTCTGCCGCTTCCCACTGGCTCCGGTGGCAGCGGTCTCGGCCGGCTTTGGCGGCTCGCCGGGCCGGCTCGATTCGCTGTTCTCCCGTACACTCCAGCAGGCGCCGCACTACCAACCTCGCCTCTGCTCCGGCCCTCCGCGTGCCATACTGGAGCGGCGAGTGGGGTCGAGTGCGTAGAGCGGTGGGAGGGGGCAGGATGCGCATCGGGCTCGTGTTCCCGCAGACCGAGATCGGGCCAGACCCAGGTGTGATCCGGGAGTACGCACAGGCAGCCGAGGAGCTGGGCTATAGCCATATCCTGGCCTATGACCACGTTGTCGGGGTCGATGTCTCGCGCTATCCCGGCTGGACGGGCCCTTACACCTCGAAGAGCCAGTTCCATGAGCCGCTGGTGCTCTTTGGTTATCTGGCCGGGATCACGCGACGACTGGAGCTGGTGACCGGGGTGATCATCCTGCCCCAGCGGCAGGCCGTGCTGGTGGCGAAGCAGGCGGCCGAAGTCGATGTGCTGTCCGGCGGGCGGCTGCGGCTCGGCGTCGGCGTCGGCTGGAACCAGGCCGAGTACATCGCGCTCAACGAGAACTTCCACAACCGCGGCAAGCGGGAAGAGGAGCAGATCCAGGTGATGCGGCTCCTCTGGACACAGGAGACCGTGACCTTCGAGGGACGCTGGCACCGGCTGCCCGCCGTCGGGATCAACCCGCTGCCAGTGCAGCGACCCATCCCGGTCTGGCTCGGTGGCATGTCCGAAGTGGCCCAGCACCGCGCTGCTCGGCTAGCCGACGGCTGGATGCCGCAGATCCGGCCCGACGCGCGCCTGCGCGAGATGGTGGAACAGATGCGCGAGTGGGTGCGGGAGGCGGGCCGTGACCCGTCGAGCTTCGGGATCGAGGGGCGGTTGACGCTGGCACAGGTGCCGCGCGGGGAGTGGCTGCGCGACGTCGAGGCCTGGCGAGCGCTCGGTGCCAGTCATCTCTGTATCAACACGATGGGGATGGGTCTGCCCGATCCGCGTGCCCATATCGACATGATCCGGCAGATGGCTCAGGAGCTCGGCCTGCAGCGGAGCTGATTCCCCTCTTCCCGCTCCCGGAAGTGACCCTCCCTCACCCCTGACCCCTCTCCCGCTGAGCGGGAGAGGGGAGCCGAAGGCGGGGTGAGGGCACTGGTGCGGGAGCGGCGTGGCGAAGCCGGGGTGAGAGCCGAGAGCCGCTCGGTTGCGCGTACCCTCAGGGCGTCGGGCAATGCCGTAGGAGCCGCGTTGAGCCCGCGGTGTGTTCGTGCCGGGCAATGCCAGCGCGACTGCCCCGAACGCGGGGGTGCTGATCGCCAGCTGGCGTGACGAGGGGTTGACTTCACCCAGGAATTCAAGTACTCTCTTGAGCATGAAACTACTTGATCACGCGACACACCGTCGCTTCAAAGACGAGCTGTACCAGGAATTTGCGCGCGTTGGGCAGGCCCTCGCCAGTCCGCGCCGCCTCGAAATGCTCGACCTCCTCGCCCAGCGTGAGCGAAGCGTCGAAGACCTGGCGCAGGAGATGGGGCTGTCGGTCGCCAATGCCTCCCAGCACCTGAGGATCCTTGCCCATGCCCGGCTGGTCGAGACGCGCCGTGAGGGCAACCGGATCTTCTACCGGCTGGCCGGTGACCAGGTGTACCACCTCTGGCAAGCGCTGCGAGACGTCGCGGAGATGCGCCTGGCCGAGATCGCGGCGATCGTCCAGCGGTACCTCGGCGAGCGCGATCAGCTCGAGGCGATCGACGCCGCGGAGCTTCTGCGACGCGTCGAAACGGGCGAGGTTGTGCTGCTTGACGTCCGCCCCGTGGAGGAGTATCGCGCCGGCCACATCCCGGGTGCGCGGCCGGTGCCGCCGGGGCAGATCGAGCAGATCTTGCAGACACTTCCGCGTGACCGCGAGATCGTAGCGTACTGCCGCGGCCCGTTCTGCATCTTCTCCGACGAGGCAGTCGCCCTTTTCCGCCAAGCGGGGTTCACGGCCCGTCGGCTGCGACTCGGGTTGCCAGATTGGCGGGCGCTCGGCTTGCCGGTAGTGAGAGGAGGCACCGACGATGCAGCGTGAGGAGCTTCGAAAGCGGCTCGAGCGTGGCGAGCCCTTGGTCTTGCTCGACATCCGCCCGCGGGAGGAGCGCGCGGAGTGGGCTATCCCACGTAGCCGCTGGGTCGATGCCTATGACGCCGTGAAGGCTGAAGACTTCCGGCCGCTGGACGTTCTCGATCTCCCGGCAGGAGTTCCGGTGGTGGTCGTCTGCGCGGCGGGCAAGACCAGCGCCCTCGCCGCGGACTACCTCCGGAGTCGTGGCATCGAGGCCCACTCGCTGGAGGGCGGCATGCGGGCCTGGAGCCTGGCCTGGAACCTGGCGGAGATCGAGGTGCCACGGGCAGTTCGTATCGTCCAGGTCAGGCGAGCCGGCAAGGGGTGACTCTCCTACCTGGTCGTCTCGGGGACCGAGGCGCTGGTCATCGACCCGGCGCTCGAGCCTGACCTCTACCTCGCGATCGCCGAGGCTCAGGGAGCCCGGATTTCCGGAGTTGTCGACACCCACGTGCATGCTGACCACCTCTCGCGCGCTCGTCGGCTGAGCGCGATGCTGGGCATCTCGCTTTATCTCCCGGCCAACAATCGAGCCCGGTATCCCTACCAGGCGCTCTCGGACGGTGATCGGATCCAGCTTGGGACAACCTGGCTCCAGGCCCTGCACACACCTGGGCACACCTGGGAGAGCACGTGCTACGTCCTGACTGGCGGGGCCGTCTTCACCGGGGACACCCTGTTCACTGAAGGAGTCGGCCGGCCCGATCTGGAAGCCACCGGTGACGAGGCGCGGGCGCGGGCAGGCGCGCTCTACCGCTCGTTGCGCCGTCTCTACGAACTCTCCGCCGACACCCTGGTGCTTCCTGGTCACTCGGCCGAGCCGCCAGATTTCGATGGCCGCCCGGTGGCGGCCAAGCTCTCCGAGCTGGTAGCCCGGCTCGAGTTTCTCGCGCTTGCGGAGGCGGCCTTCGTCGACGCAGTGCTGGCGCGTGTCCCGCCGCCACCGCCGAACCACCACCGAATCGTCGAGCTGAACGAGTCCGGCGCTTGGCCGGAAGAGCTCGAGACGCTCTTGGCATTGGAAGCTGGCGCCAACCGGTGCGCAGTGCGCTGATTCCCGAGGGGAGGAGACACCGGGATGCGCCGGAAGAGTTCCAACGCGCTCGCCAGCGAGAGCAGAGCGGTTGAGGCGATTCAGCTTGGTCTCCGCCAGAACTGGCGCCAGTTTGCGCTGCTGGTGCTCGTAAACGCCTTCGTCGGCGGCATGGTCGGCCTCGAGCGGACGGTGGTGCCGCTAATCGGGGCCGAGGAGTTCCGGGTCGCCTCGACCACACTGGTGACCTCGTTCATCGTCAGCTTCGGGATCGTCAAGGCCTGTGCTAACCTCGTGTCCGGCCAGCTCGCTGACTCCTGGGGAAGGAAGAAGGTGCTGGCTCTCGGCTGGCTCGTCGGGCTGCCGGTACCGTTCCTGATCATGCTCGCGCCGAGCTGGGGATGGATTGTCGCCGCGAACGTCCTACTTGGTATCAACCAGGGGCTGGCGTGGTCGATGACGGTGATCATGAAGATCGACCTGGTCGGCCCGGCCCGGCGCGGGCTGGCGATGGGTCTGAACGAGGCGGCAGGCTACGGGGCGGTCGGGCTGACCGCCTTTGCCACCGGCTATCTGGCGTCGGTCTACGGGCTGCGGCCACAGCCGTTCTACCTGGGCGTGGCCTATGCTGTCCTCGGTCTTGTCCTTTCGATCCTGGTCATCCGCGAGACGCGGGAGCACGCACTGGAAGAGGCCCGCCGCGCCACGCTGGTGGGCGACAGCAGCCAGAGGGGCGACGCAGTAGAGCGAGGTGCGCTGAGTTTCCGCGAGGTCTTTCGCCTGACGAGCTGGCGTAACCGCACGCTCTTCGGGATAAGCCAGGCGGGCTTGGTGAACAACCTCAACGATGGCATGTCGTGGGGTATCTTCCCGCTCTTCTTCGCCGTGCATGGCGTCGATGTCGAAGGCATCGGGCTGATCAAGGCGGTCTATCCGGTGACGTGGGGCACCGGCCAGCTCGTTACCGGTTACCTGAGCGACCGCTGGGGACGCAAGGGGCTGATCGTCTGGGGGATGTGGGCGCAGGGGCTGGCGCTGGTCTGGATCGGGCTCGGTATCGATCCAACGGGGCTCTCGCCGCTGTCTGTCGGCATCGCTGGTAGCCTCGTGCTGGGAATCGGGACAGCGATGGTCTATCCGGCTCTGCTCGCAGCGGTCGGAGATGTGGCACACCCCACGTGGCGCGCACGTTCCCTGAGCGTGTACCGCTTCTGGCGCGATCTCGGCTACGCCGTTGGCGCACTGGCCGCCGGGCTCATCGCCGACGCGTTCGGGTTGCGCTGGGCGATCCTGGCGGTGGGCCTGTTGACCGCTCTGTCTGGTCTGATGGCCAGGCAGGCGATTAGACTCCCAGGGGCAGACCGGCAGCGGATCCGCCCCGCCTTCGAATCCCGCGTTTGAGGCGCTTCGCACACAAGCATTGCGTGACGACGACATTGTGGGATAGGCTAGCACTGAGAAAACCGGCGACAGCGGCGCTTGCCGTTGCCCTTGTCGTCGCGGCGGTTACCTGGCGACTCGATTTGCCCTGGCCTCTGGCCCTTCTGCCGCCGCTGCTAGTGGTTGTTGCTGTCCCTTTCTGGGTCTGGCTGGTTCCACAAGTGCGGTGGCGTCGTTGGCGATATGCAGTGAGCGATCGAGACGTCGAGATTGTCTCCCCAAGGCACAGTGCAGTAGACTGGCGAGGCGAATGCGGATCTGTCTTCCTTGCTCCGTCTGACGGCGGATACGGGGCAGAGGCATGATCTGCGTCGCGTGGTCGAGGGATAGCAGCGTGGAAGCAGGGAGCTCGCCAGCTCAAGTACGTCACCCCGCTGGCTGACCGGCCGCAGTGTAGGGTTCGGTATCGGCCCTCCGCCCCCGGTCAGTCCGGGGGCGCGTCGCGTGAGGGGTGTGAGAGGCGGAGGTGTCCGATGCCGAGCGCTGGTCGTGTCCGACACGGGCGCGACGTACCGAAGCCCCATCTGGTGTCCTACCCGACAACGATCGGTATGAGCGGTAGCCGAGGCTCTGGGGTCTGGCCTCGCGGGCAGTTATCTCCTCTCGTCTTCACTCCGTGCCCCCTTCTTAAACGTGCAGCACGACCCCTGGGGCGGTATACGCCGGAAATGCGTGTGGGTGCAGCGTATACCTCCTCCGGGGGAAGTGATTTCCTCTGCGGTTCGTCGGGCCTCGACTGCCTGACGCACGCGGCTCTCAGGGCCCGGACTGGCCGGCAGGCTTCGCTTGCGGTTGCCATCAAGAGGAGGAATGCCGATGGCGACTGAGATGGATCTCCGCGCCCAGCTCAGCGAGGCAATCGAACGGCGTAGCCGCGAGGCAGCCGAAGAGATCCTCTGGCAGCTTGTCGAGCAGGACGAGCTCGGGCCACTGCTCCGCGAGCTCGAGCCCCTACAACTGACCCAACTGGCGCACCTGCTCGGCGACGAGCGCTTCGGGGAGTTCCTGGCCGAACTCGAGCCGTCTGAGGCGGCCGATGTGCTCGAACGACTGAGCTGGGGCGAAGCCGCCGATGTGCTGGAGGCGATGGCGCCGGACGACGCGGCAGATGTCTTCGCCGAGCTGGAGCCTGAAGAGGCTGGACACATCCTGGTGGCGATGGAACCGCTGGAGGCTCAGGAGCTGCAGGAGCTCTTGAGCTATCCACCCGACACGGCCGGCGGACGGATGACGCCGGCTTATGTGGCGCTCTCTCCCGATGTCCGCGTCGACCAAGCCACCCAGGCTCTGCGGCAACTCGCGCAGGCGGCCGAGACGATCTACTACGTGTATGTCACTGATGAAGAAGGCCACCTCCTCGGTGTGGTCTCGATGCGCGATCTGGTCCTCAGCCCGCCGAGTCGAAGGGTGGGTGAGGTGATGGAGACCGACTTGGTCAGCGTGAAGGCGACGGCTGACCAGGAAGAGGCCGCGCGGCTACTGGTCGAGGAAGGATTGCTCGCGATCCCGGTGGTGGACGAGCAGAACCGGCTGCTGGGGATCATCACGGTCGACGATGTCGCCGATATACTGGAACGTGAGGCGACGGAGGACATTGAACGACTGGGTGGTTCACAGCCGCTCGAGGTCCCCTATATGCGGGCCAGCCCGCTCTTGCTCTGGCGCAAGCGAGTGGGGTGGCTCCTGCTCCTTTTCGTCGGCTCGGGATACACTGTCAGCGTCACCAACTATTACGAAGAACTCATCGACCAAGTGACGGCGCTGGCCCTGTTCATCCCGCTGTTGATCGGGACTGGGGGAAATGCTGGCTCACAAGTCGTGACCACGCTGGTGCGCGCCATCGCCTTGGAAGGGATTAGCCTGCGCGATATCCCGCGCATCCTTCCCAAAGAGTGGGGAGCCGCGTTGATGCTCGGCCTGGTGATGGCGTTGGGCGCATTTGCCCGCGCGGAGGTCGAAGGTCTTGGCCGAGACCTAAGCCTCACCGTGGCCTGTGCGATCTTCGCCATCGTGCTGTGGGCGGTGACGGTGGCGGCTGTGCTGCCCCCGGTTCTGAAGCGGCTGCGGATCGATCCTGCCGTGGTCTCGGCGCCGCTGATCGCGACGCTCGTCGACGGCACTGGGCTGATCATTTACTTCAACGTGGCCCGTCTCGTCCTCGGGCTCTAACGTTCCAGGCGGCGAAGCGTCGTCGTATGCTTACGCGGGCATGGCGAGTTGTCAGCGGAAGGGGGTGAGGATGGGCCCGACGGTCCGGGAGCTGGAGCCGGGAACGTTCCAGATCGACCTCCAGTTCCAGGGTGTGCCCAACGTGATCGCGGCCTACCTGCTAGTGGGACGCGACGACCTGGCGTTGATCGAGACGGGCCCCACAACCACGCTGGATGCCTTATTTGATGGCATCCGCATCGCCGGGCACGATCCCGCGCAGGTGACGCGGCTCATCGTCACCCACATCCATCTCGACCATGCGGGCGCTACCGGCGTGCTCTTAGAGCAGCTTCCCCGCGCGCGCCTGCTCGTCCACCGCATCGGGGTGCCTCACGTGATCGATCCTTCCCGTCTCCTGGCCAGTGCCGGGCGCATCTACGGCGACCGGATGGGTGACTTGTGGGGTGAGGTGCGCCCGTGCCCGGCGGACCGGGTCATCGCGCTCGACGACGGCGATTTAGTCGAGGCCGGCGGGCGAGTACTGCGCGCGGTGGCTACTCCTGGGCACGCATCGCATCACCACGCTTTTCTCGATGTGACTTCCGGTGCCGTCTTCACCGGCGATGTCGCCGGCATTAGGATCAATGGGCGACCGTACACTTTCCCGCCAACTCCGCCGCCGGATCTCGACCTAGCACTGTGGCGGCAGAGTATCGCTCGCCTGCGCGCGCTCCGGCCCAGACGGCTCTACCTCACGCACTTTGGCCCGGTCGATGATCCCGACTGGCACTTCGACGATCTCCTCTGCCGGCTCTTCCTCTGGGCCGGTTGGGTTGCCGCCCGACTGGGAGGCGACGCTGACACGGCAGCGGTCGCGGCCGCACTCCAATCGATCGCCGATGAGGAGCTGGCCAAGGTGACCGGCGACCACGACGCCCTGCGGTCATACTTGCTGGCGGCAGGGGGATACAAGATGAGTATCGATGGGCTGGCGCGCTACTTCCGTTATCACCAGCCAACAGCAGCCGGTGTCTAGCCATCACGAGTGGAGAGGCGACGATGTCGGATGCCGTGATCCGTCGCCGAGCGTTGAACTTGATTTTGCTGCTCGGTCTCGTTAGCCTGCTTGGTGATATCACCTACGAGGGAGCCCGGAGCATCAGCGGCCCGTATCTGGCACTGCTGGGAGCGAGCGCCGCTGCAGTCGGTCTCGTGGCCGGCCTGGGCGAATTCTTCGGCTACGCGTTCCGCACTGTAGCCGGCTACCTGGCTGACCGGCTGCGGAGCTACTGGATCTTTACGTTTCTGGGTTACGCCTCGCTCCTCGCGATCCCGGCTATGGCGTTAACGGGGCACTGGCTCGCGGCAGCCGGGCTACTCACGGTCGAGCGGCTGGGCAAGGGCCTGCGCACCCCGGCGCGGGACGCGATCCTCTCGCACGCGACGGCCCGTGTGGGGCGGGGATTCGGGTTCGGCTTGCACGAGGCGATTGACCAGGTGGGGGCGCTCATCGGCCCGCTGCTCTTCACGCTCGCGCTCGCCGTGGACGGTGAGCGCGGCTACCGGCTGGGCTTCCTTATACTGCTCGTACCGGTCGCGCTGTCGCTGCTCGTGCTCGGCAGCGCCTGGCGGCAAGAGCCGGAGCCAGCGCATCTGGAGACGCGGGTTGTTGGGGTGACCGCTGGCTCCGGCTGGCGGAACTTGCCGCCGGTGTTCTGGCGGTACACGGTCTTCTCGGCGCTGGCGGTCGCCGGGTTCGCTCAGTTCCCGCTTATTGCTTATCATCTCGGCGCCTGGCAGGTCGTCGCCGAGCCATGGATCCCGCTGCTCTATGCCGTGGCAATGGGGGTCGATGGGGTGGTGGCGATCGGCGCTGGCCTAGCCTACGACCGCGCCGGTATGACCTCGCTGCTGCTGGTGCCGATCCTGACCGCGGCAGCGGCAGCGCTGGCCTTCACCACCGCGGTGCTGCCGGTGGTAACCGGCATCGTCCTCTGGGGGATCGTGATGGGGCTCGTCGAGACCAACATGCGGGCGGCCGTCGGAGACCTCTCGCCGCGAGACACGCGCGGCCTAGCCTACGGCATCTTCAACACCGTCTTCGGACTCTCCTGGCTGGTGGGAGGTGCTGCCATGGGTTGGCTCTACCGATTCGGGGTCTCGTGGGTGATCCTCTTCGCCATCGTGCTGGAGCTCCTGGCCCTGGCAAGCTTCTTCTGGTTGAGGATCAGCGCATCAAGGCCCTTGGCAGTCTAGAACAGCGTTTCCTACGAGGTCGAGAGAGGAGCGGGGTTCTTCATGGACGTGCCCGAGCCTGTGGCGGGGGACCTCACCGCTACCCTGGCGGCTCTGCGCCGCGAGTACCCGGAGGCGCGGCTCCTGTCTGAACTGGCGTCGGTGCCAGGTGAGCACGTAGTCGTGCGGGTGACGATTGAGCTTCCCGGCTACGGTGCGACCTCAGCGCTCGGCAGCGCTACCGCCGGGGAGTCACCGCGCTGGATCGAGTTGGCCGAGGATCGCGCGCTGATGCGCGCACTCAGGCGGCTCAGCTACGAGGTGGCTGAGGCCCAGGCGGCACACCAGTCTGCCGAACTGGGGACGCCGGTGCGCTCCACCTTTCCGGTCGAGCCCGCCAGCCGGAGCCAGACACCCGGCCCGCTCCTGTCGACACCGCGGGAGGAACCGGCGGGACAGGCGCCCGCGCCACTCGCCCCCGCGCGCCGAGGAGAGCTCGCCGTGAGGGATAGGCCGGTCGAGCCGGCCACTGACGACGCTGGGAAGCCGGAGCGGCTGCCCGGGACTCGAGCGACCGCCGAGACCGCTGCCCCGGCAGAGCACCGTCCGGCGTCACGAGCGGACACCGGGTGGGACGGGTTCTGGCGCTGGGCCAGACCGTTCGGCTTCTCGCGCAAGGAACAGATTGCGGAGGCGCTGGGACGACCAATACCTGAAATTCAGGGGCTCTCGCCGCGCGAGCTGCGCACGTTGGTGGAAGCCCACCTGCGCGAGCGCGAGCGGCGACGATAGGCACAGAAGCGAACACGTGTTGCGCGGGCAAGAACAGGTCGGTGTCGCGGCCCGGGGAAGGAGGGAGCGATGAAGGTACTGATCTCGGCTGACATGGAGGGGACGGCCGGAGTGGTGGCCTGGGAGCAGGTCATCCCACCGGAGCTCGCGGTACGGTCGCGGCCGGCTCCCTCGGAGTACGAGTGGGCGCGTCGGCTGATGGTGGCCGAGGTGAACGCCGCTATCCGCGGCGCCCGGGCTGCGGGCGCCACCGAGATCATCGTCAACGAGGCTCATGATGGGATGCGGAACTTGCGGCCGGATGAGCTGGATCCGGGCGCCTGGCTGATTAGCGGCTCGCGCAAGCCGCTGGCCATGATGGCCGGGCTGGACGAGACCGTCGACGCCGTAATCTTTACGGGCTACCATGCTCGCGCTGGGACGCCCAATGGGGTGCTCGCCCATACCTGGACGGGCTGGGTGCGCGATCTCCGGTTTGGCGACGTTTCGGTCGGCGAATATGGGCTGAATGCCGCGGTAGCCGGACACTTCGGTGTGCCGGTCGTGATGGTAGCCGGCGACGAACAGGCGGTGCGCCAGACCCAGGAACTGCTCGGCGAGTCCGTCGTCGGCGTGATCGTGAAATACGGCCTGGGGATGACGGCGGCGCGACACCTCCACCCCGCCCGGGCCGGCGCCGCGATCGAGGAGGGTGCTCGGCTGGCGGTGGGCCACGCGAGGGAGATCCCGCCCTACCGGCCGGCATTTCCGTTGCCGGTCACGGTGACGCTCGACAACGCCGAAGCGGCTGACCTGGCCTGTGGGGTGCCCGGAGTCGAGCGCGCTGGTGATACCAGCGTGCGCTACCTGGCCGAGAACGGGCTGGAGCTGTACCGGCGCTGGCAGGCAGTCATGACTGCAGCAGCGGGCGCGACCCGCTAATGACCGTCCGCTGTCTACCGCCTGGCACCCGACGTCCGCCAGCGGTGGCGGCGAGCAGGTGCTCGTCGCTCCAGCCACGTGAGCACGTCGGCCAACTCCCTGCTGTTGATGACGTGTTGGGCCTCGGCCCAGCCGCGACGGGCAGTAGCGACGGCGTAACGCATGTTCTCCAGTTGCCGAATCGAGTGGGCATCGCTGTTGGTGGCGAGAATGGCCCCCAGATCGATCGCGCGCCGTGACCAGATGTCGTCGAGGTCGAGTCGGTCGGGCTGCCCGTTGATCTCGACCGCCACCCCGTGCTCGGCGGCGGCCTTCAATACCGGCTCCAAGTCGATCTCGTACGGGGCCCGGCTCGGCAGCAAGCGACCGGTCGGATGGCCCAAGATGTCGACCGCCGGGTGCTGAATGGCCCGGAGGACCCGTGCCGTCATGCGCTCGCGCGGGAGATCGAACGCGCTGTGAACGGAAGCGGTCACGATGTCGAACAGCTCGAGCACCTCTTCCGGGTAGTCGAGCGTCCCGTCGGGCAGGATATTCACCTCAGCCCCGTGAAGGATGAGGAACGGGGCATAGCGCTGGTTCAGCTCTTCGATGAGCTGGTGCTGCCGACGAACTTGCTCGGGCGAAAGTCCTCGCGCCACGCCCAGCGACTGCGAGTGGTCGGCAAAAGCGATGTACTGGTAGCCGCGAGAGATCGCTGCTTCGACCAGACGCTCCGGCGGGTCGTGGCCGTCGCTCCAGTCAGTGTGCACGTGGAGGTCGCCATGGATCTCGGTAAACTCGACGAGCCGTGGCAGCCGGTGTTCCCGCGCGGCCTCGATCTCCCCACGGTTCTCGCGAAGCTCGGGCGGGATCCAGTCGAGACCCAGCGCGTGGTAGATCTCCTCTTCGGTGCGGCCGGCCAGCCGACGGCCGTCGCGGCCAAACAACCCGTACTCCGAAAGCTTCCAGCCCTGCTCTTGCGCCAGTCCTCGTAGGGCGATGTTGTGCTCCTTGGAGCCGGTGAAATACTGGAGCGCCGAACCCCATTCGTCCGGGCCAACGATCCGCAGGTCTACTTGCAGGCCGTCACGCGTCAGGATCGAGGGGCGCGTCGTGCCGGTGGCGAGGACTTCCCTCACGAGGGGGAGGTGGGTAAACGCCTCGGTGACGGCTTCCGGTCGGCGGGAGGCGACCAGGATATCGATGTCCCCGATCGTCTCCTTCATTCGGCGAAGACTACCTGCCGGCTCGATCGCCTCCACTCCCGGATGCGATCTGAGGAGTGCGATCACCTCTTCGGCGATTGGGAGTGCTACTCCCAGCAAGAGGCGCCGGGTGCGCTGGGCCAGCCGGGCCGCTTCGCGGGCGAGCCGCTCCTCGACCTTTGGCCCGAAGCCGGGGAGATCACGGAGCTTGTGCTGCTGCGCCGCCTCCAGCAACTGCGGGATGGTGGTGACGCCGAGCGACGCGTAAAGCGTGTGAGCACGGGCCGGGCCGATCCCGGGAACTTCGAGGAGTTCGACGGCGGCGACCGGTACTTCCTGTTTGAGCTGTTCGTAGTAACGCAGGCGTCCCGTCTCCAGGTATTCCTGGATCTTCGCTGCGAGGGCCTTACCGACGCCCGGTATGTCGTCGAGCCGACCCTGCCGGGCGATCTCCTCGATGTCCTCGGAGAGCGCGCGGATGTTCTGGGCCGCCGTCGTGTAGGCACGAATCCGGTACGCGTTCTCGTTCTTAAGCATCAGAAGCTCAGCGATATTGTCCAGGAGTAGGGCGACTTCCTCATTGCGCCGCATAGCCGCGACTCCCTCCTGGCCACACGTGACCATTGCCCATGCACAACTATGCTTCAAGCGCTCGCCTGGTGGGCAGCGGAGGAGATTGACGGGAGAGAGACCAGCGTTGTCCTCGGCGCTAGTTCAGCCTCGCGCGGGTGCCGGTGTGGCTCTGCCGGATGTGGGCGGGATCAACGGGATGAAGAGCAGGCCGAGGAGCGACACACCGGCTGACCACCAGAAGGCCGGCCCGATACCGATCAAATCGGCGAGGGTACCGAAGCCGAGTGCAGCCAGGCTCTGCGCCACGAAGCTGCTGGCGAGCGTCAGGCCGGCCATCGGCCCGCGGGCCTCCGGCAGGAGATCGTTGGCCAGTGCCAAGGTGACCGCGCGTGGCGGCATGGCGGCCAGGCCGATCAGCACAATCAGCCCCAGCACAGCCCATGAGCCATTCTCCAAAGCCAGGTAAAGGAACGTCAGCGGTGCAGTGAGGAGGGCCGACAGCGCCAGCGTCGAGCGCCGCCCCAATCGATCGGAGAGCGTACCGCCGGTTAAGCCACCGACGATGCCACTCGCATACAGCGTCGAGAGTGCTACACCGCCGTAGAGGTCACTGTGGCCTCGCGTCTGGAGCAACTTGACCAGGAAGAAGGTCATCGGCGTTATCGCCACTGTATTCAGCACCGTGACGCCGAGCAAGCCGGTAATCGGCAACCAGCGTTCTCTGAGCAGGGGGCGCAGTGTCTGTTGGCTCTGGAGCCGACGTGCCGCCGTGTCGCCAGCTCGGGTATCAAGCGTGAAGAAGAGGGTTAGAGCGGCCACGATGCCGACCACCATGATGATGGCGGTGCCTTCGAGGGTAAGGAGCGCGATGGCCGCAGTGATCAGCAGCGGCCCGAGCGTGCGCGCCAGCTCGCCGCCAGTCATGAAGATCGCCATCGCCCGCCCGGTATGACGCCCGCCGAACTCGCCGACGAGGGCGACCGCTGGCGCGTGGAAAGCGGCCGAGGAGAGGCCGGAGCAGAGCAGGAGCAGTACGACCACGGCGAAGTGTGGCGCCAGTCCGACGAGCGAGAGTGCCAGTGCCGCCGTAGCCGGAGTGAGGATCACGAACCAGCGGCGGCTGGTGCGGTCAGCCAGGTAGCCGACGAACGGCTGCAAGATCGACGGCATCTGCTGCGCCGGGACCATCAAGCTGGCCACCGCCAGCGGGATGGCCAGCTTGGTCTGGACGGCCGGCACCAGCACGCCGAGGAACGACGGATAGAGATCGTGGGCGAAGTGCGCCCAGGCCATCAGCGCCACCCCCTTGCGGTCGTAGGCCGTGCCGTAGTCCTCGCGCGTGCTCACGGCTTCGGTGACCGCTGGTGAGGCCGCGCCGTGGTTCATGCTCATTCCTCCTGTCGAGGCGCCGCTCGCTTACCGAGGCTCTTGAGGGCGACCGGCAGGCGGCGTGCCGGAAGTATAAGCGACGTCGTGTGGCGAGAGCATCGGTGCCCGTGCGAAGCCCCGGGCGGTGTCCGGGCTGATGCAGCATCGCGCTCCTCCATTCCGGCGACAGGCGAGTTCAGCCAGCCGGGTATGTGGACAACATTTCACTGATGTGTAAGGTGATGGGCCGAGGAAACAGGCGAGTCTGCTGCGCTAACATCGGGAACGTGGAGAGCGCTCGCTCTCTCGAATGGGCTCGCAGGTGTCGAGAAGCACACGCAGACAGGAGACGAGGTGCGAAAGCGTTACCCGGAGGAAACTAAGCCCAGCGGTGGCAGGGCTGTCACTCGCGTTGCGTCGCTGACCCAGCGACGAACCACGAGTGATGCGAGGCTCCTGCTTTGGCCGCTGGTCGAAAAGAGGGTGCTTCTCTTCGGTCTGCACCTGCTGGTGATCCTCGGGCTGGTCGCCTCGCTCGCCGCAAGCCTCGTCGCCGGGCGCTACTTCACGCGTGGCGTCGAGACCGGTGAGGGCGGATCGGCGATTCCTTATACCGACCTCAACCCGCTCGGCGTGAACACCTTCCTTCAGGACGAACCCGATCCCGAGAAGGTGCGCCGCACACTCGATATGATCGCGGCTGCCGGCTTCACCTTCATCCGCCAGCCGTTCTTCTGGTATGAGATCGAGCCCCAGCCCAATGTGTACTGGGATGCTAAGTGGAACGTCAGCACGTGGGAGAAGTACGACCGCATCGTCGCGCTGGCCAATGAGCGCGGTCTGGAGATTATTGCCCGGCTGGACAAGCCCCCGCGCTGGGCGCGGGAGGGCCAGCCCAACCTCGACCAGTTCCCCGACGGCCCTCCCACGCGGGCCGAGGACTACGCGAACTTCGTCGCCACGCTCGTCAGCCGGTACCGCGGCAAGATCCGCTACATCCAGATTTGGAATGAGCCCAACCTGCAGGGTGAGTGGGGCGGTCAGCCGATCGACCCCGCTGCCTTTACTGAGCTACTCAAGGTGGCTTATGTTGCCGCCAAGCGGGTCAACCCTGAGGTCGTGGTGCTAATGCCCGGTTTGGCTCCCACCGATCAGACTGGCCCGGAGAACTTGAGCGACCTGCTCTTTTTCCAGGGAATGTACGACGCGGGTGCGGCGGACTACTTCGACATCGCCACCGCGATGGTCTATGGCTACGGCTACAGCCCGTACGACCGCCGCGTGGGCTTCGCGCGCAACAATTTCTCCCGAGTGATCCAGCTCCGGGAAATCATGGTACGGAACGGCGACGCCGACAAGCCGATCTGGGCAGTCGAGTACGCCTGGCTCTCGCTACCGGAGGACTGGCGGGGACGCCCTTCGGTCTGGGGCGAGCCCGTCAGCGAGGAGCAGCAGGCGCGCTACCTCTACCAGGGCTACCTCCGCGCCCAGCGCGAGTGGCCCTGGATGGGCGTGATGTGTGTCTGGTACTTCCGCTGGCCGATCTCTCCTGACGACCCTGTCAACTGGCCAGATCCGACCCGCGGCTTCGCCATCGTCAACTGGGATTTCACCCCCCGCTCGGCCTACAGTCTTTTGGCCCGAGCGCGGCCAGTGCTCGACCGCGCCTGGACTGGCATCTACCTCGCCGACAGCCGTTACCTCCAGCACGGCGGCGGCTGGCGACTGGAAGAGGGTGATACCGGCCGCCTACTCCGGCCGTCGCAGGCCGGGGAGACGATCCGGATCCCCTTCGGTGGGCCGCGGCTGGATCTGCTGTTCAGCGGCCCCGGAGAGGGCTTTGCGATCACGATCGACGGTGCGCCAGCCCCTGGCCTGCCGCGCGACGAGCAGGGGCGGGCCCTGGTGCGCCCGGAGGCAGTGGGGATCGCGCGGATCACGGTGGTCAGCGGGCTGGAGGATGGCCCGCACGTGGCTGAGCTGACCGCGCTGGCCAGCGGCGCGAGCTCGGCGGCGCTGGCTGGCTTTGCCGTGGTGCGACCGTCACCGGTGGCCGAGGCGCTGCCGCTCGTGATCGGGGCGATCGGGCTCGGGCTAGCGTTGAACCTGGCCTCGCTCGGGCTGAATCTCCGGCATCCGCCTGTGCGCTCTGGTCGCTCGAACGGCTAGCCCTGTGCCCGGCGGCTGCTAGCTGGCCGGCTGGTTTTCGTCGAGCGGATCCCACAGGTGTTGCCCCAGGTCGACCTGGTACTCGTCGACGAAAGTGACCCCTTCGTCCTCGAGCAGCGCGCGCATGACTGCCGGGTGGCCCCAGGCCCAGCCGCCGGTCAGCTCGCCGTTGCGGTTCACAACACGGTGGGCGACGGCGGAGACATCGGGTGGGCTGTGGTGGAGGAGCCAGCCGACCATGCGAGCCGAGCGCGCAGCCCCGGCGGCCCGGGCGATCCGGCCGTAGGTGGTGACCCGGCCGGGCGGGATGCGGCGCACCAGCGCGTAGACGCGCTCGGCGAAGTCCGGCGGCTCTCCCCCGCTCATCGCTCGTCTCCTCCCCCTGGGCTGCCTCAAGTGGCCCGAGATCCAACGAGGACGATCCCAAGCACGATCAGCACAGTGCCCAGCCAGGTGTGAGCGACGATCGGCTCCCGGAAGAGCGCGGCGGCGGCCACGACCTGGACGCCGATCACCGCCAGCCCTGTTGTCACCGGATAGGCGATCGAGAGCGGCACGAACCGCAGCAGCACGGTGAGCGCGATCACGGTGAGGAAGCCAGCCAGGTTACCGACGACCTGCCAGAAGAGAAATGCGCGAACGTCGGAAGCGAGAGCCGAGTAGCGAAAGGCAGCGCCAGCGACGATGTTGCACAGAAAGTTGGCGATAAGCGCGCCGCCACTGAGGATAGCGGGATGAACCTGTGGGAGGAACCGGTCGATCCAGGTCGCCCTACTGGTCATCGCTCTCGCCCTCCGTGCCTGTCGTACAATTCTGGCCCGTGTCGCACCAGCATACACGGTACCGGCAGGGCTGGGGAGCCCACCGACCCTGCAGTCGATCACTTCCCCGACGCGCATGCCATTGCGGTTCGCTGATTCAGGTACCTCCGTCGGCGGGGTTTTAGCCCTGTGGTCGTCGCCGCTCATCCCCCTCTGTCGCGCATGTGGGAGAGGGGTGGCGACGTCGGAGTGAGGGTCGCCTACCTGCCCCCACCCCCTGGCCCCTACTCCCTGGGGAAGAGGGGTTACCAAGGGCGGGATGAGGGGCTCAGGGCGGGGAGCGAGGCCGGTGCTCAAGCGCCAGGCGGTGCCAGCGGACAGGTCGCCGCGGACTGGACGCGGAGAGTAGACTTGAAACGCATGGATGCCAGCGCATCCGTCACTGAGAACCATGCTTGGGGGACGAGATCGATGCGAGGATTGTTGACCAAGGTCTTCGGCGACCCGAACGAGCGCGAGCTGAAGCGGCTGCGCAAAGAGGTCGAGCAGATCAACGCGCTCGAGCCATACGTCCAGAGCTTGAGCGACGAACAGCTCCGGGCCAAGACCGACGAGTTTAAGGAGCGGCTAGCGGCTGGGGAGACCCTCGACGACTTGCTGCCCGAGGCCTTCGCCGTGGTGCGCGAGGCGGCCCGGCGAACCATTGGCATGCCACACTTTGACGTGCAGCTCATGGCGGGTATTGTGCTGCACGAGGGCAAGATCGCCGAGATGAAGACCGGCGAGGGGAAAACGCTGGTTGCAACCCTGCCGCTCTACCTGAACGCGCTCGAGGGGCGTGGTTGCCACCTGGTGACCCCCAATGACTACCTCTCGCGGGTCGGCGGCGGCTGGATGGGCCCGATCTACCACTTCCTCGGCGTTTCGGTAGGCGTGATCACCCACGAGTTCGCCGGCATCTATGACCCCAGCTATACGGATCCGAACCCTAGCCCGGATGTCCGACTCAACCACTGGCGGCCGGTCTCGCGCCGCGAGGCGTACCTGGCCGACATCACCTACGGGACGAACAACGAGTTCGGGTTCGACTACCTGCGGGACAACCTCGTCTACCGGCCGGAGGACATCGTCCAGCGGGAGCTGAACTATGCCATCGTCGACGAGGTGGACAACATCCTGATCGACGAGGCGCGCACCCCGCTGATCATCTCGGGGCCGGCGCAGGAAACGGTCGACCGCTACTACCAGTTCGCGCAGATCGCCCGCCAGCTGCGCAAGGACGTGCACTACACCGTCGACCTTAAGCACCGAAACGTCACCCTCACCGAGGCGGGCATCGACCGGGTCGAGCGGCTGCTGGGTATTTCTGAAGGGCAGAGCCTCTACGATGATCGCTACTCGGAGCTGGTGCACTATCTGGAGCAGGCGCTCAAAGCTAAGGAGCTGTTCCACCGCGACAGGGACTACATTGTCCGCGACGGTGAGGTAATCATCGTCGACGAGTTCACTGGGCGGCAGATGCTCGGTCGGCGCTATAGCGAGGGTCTGCACCAGGCGATCGAGGCCAAGGAGGGCGTGCGCGTCCAGCGGGAGACGGTGACCCAGGCCACCATCACGTTCCAGAACTATTTCCGGATGTACCGGAAGCTGGCCGGCATGACCGGGACAGCGGCGACCGAGGCCGAGGAGTTCGCGACAATTTACAACCTCGACGTCGTCGTGATCCCGACCAACAAGCCGATGATCCGGATCGACTACCCGGATCAGGTCTACCGCACTGAGGAGGCCAAGTTCCGAGCGGTGGTACGCGAGATCAAGGAACTGCATGCCATCGGGCGGCCGGTACTGGTCGGCACGACCTCGATCGAGAAGAGCGAGTACCTGAGCATGCTGCTCAAGCGGGAAGGGATCCCGCACGAGGTGCTGAACGCCAAGCACCACGAGCGCGAGGCGCTGATCGTGGCCAAGGCCGGGCAGCCGGGCGCGGTGACCATCGCCACCAACATGGCCGGTCGTGGTACCGACATCGTGCTGGGGCCGGGTGTGGCCGAGAAGGGCGGGCTGCATGTCATCGGCACCGAGCGGCACGAGGCGCGCCGGATCGACAACCAGCTCCGCGGCCGCGCCGGCCGTCAGGGTGACCCCGGCTCCAGCCGGTTCTACCTCTCGCTGGAGGACGAGCTGCTGCGGCGCTTCGGCTCCGACCGCATCACCGGCATCATGGATCGGCTTGGCATGGACGACGACACGCCGATCGAGCACTCGCTGATCACCAAGACAATCGAGAGCGCTCAGACCAAGGTCGAAGGCTACAACTTCGATCTCCGCAAGCACCTGGTGGAGTATGACGATGTGGTGAACAAGCACCGCGAGGTCATCTACGCCGAGCGGCGCAAGATCATTCAGGGTGAGAACCTGCGCGAGAATGTCCTCGCCATGGTGCGGCGGCAGATCGAGCGCATCGTCGAGGGTAGCACCGAGTCGGAGCGGTTTGCCGAGTTCGACTACGAGGAGATGCTGCGCGGCTTCGCTGGCCTGTTGGGCGACGCGGACGGCTTGACTCCGCGCGATCTCGAGGGACGCCCGAAGCACGAGCTGGTCGAATTCCTCTATGGCCGGGCGCGGGCACGCTATGAGAAGCGCGAGCGCGAGCTGGGCGAAGAGATGATGCGCACGCTCGAGCGCCTGGTGATGTTGCGGGTACTGGATCAGCTCTGGGTCGAGCACCTGACCGAGATGGACCACATGCGGCACGGCATTGGGCTACAGGCGTACGGGCAGCGCGACCCGCTGGTGGCCTACAAGACCGAGGGGTACCAGATGTTCCAGCAGTTGTTGCAGAACATCGAGTACGATGTGACGCACATGATCTACAAGGTACAGATCCAGCCGGCGCTGACCCGTCCGGTGATGCAGCCCGGCGTGGAGAACCGGGCTGGCGACGGAGCTGGGCCGACGCGCAAGAAGCAAAAGGTGGGCCGAAACGACCCCTGTCCCTGCGGCAGCGGGAAGAAGTATAAGCATTGCCACGGCGCGGCGGCCAGCACGAAGCCGGCTGCGGCACCGCGCTAGACGAGCACAGCCCACCACCCTGACCGACCCGACTGTAGTCGGGCCACACGCTCATTCCTCTCCACAGCCCGCCCACAACCCGGCCGGTAAGCTACCGGTGACCCTCGTGCCTTGGGTGTAACGCAGGCATCGGCTTGCTCTGGGTTGCCAGCTTACCATGCCTTGGCTGGCAGAGTGCCTGGGCTACGCAGGGTGGGAAGCGAGGTGCGCTCCGCGGCTTCGCCCGGTTCCGCAGGTCACTACCCCAATCCCACTCACCTCCAGCCGGTTTCGCCAGGGTTCTCGATGTAATCGCGCTTACAGAAGTGGCTCGTACGGTGTCGTAGGCGGTCGGGAGAGAGCTGCTACTGAAGACACAGCGGTTGGATGGGAGGGGTCACTAGAACTAACGAGCTGGCGCGCGGGCGCCTGACACCGTGGCGGGTTCTGGTGATAGGCGGTGCCCTGGCTCTCGTGCGCACGCTCGGGCCGCCATGCTGCCCAATGGCCTCATCCCGGCACTTCACTTCGATAGGATGGACCTGAGCCAGGCGCAGAATCTGAATTGGGCGGCTCTAAGATTCCCAGGCAAGTTCTGCAAGGGAGATCAGGAGCAACTCCGATCGCTCTAGGGCCCGGGGTCACCCACTTCCACGACCTGAGGACCGATACCCACGATGGGTAGTCTGGCGCCGGGGGCGAGTGATTCATCCACATCGCGGCACGCAGCTTCGAGCCTCCGTGAAGGACGATGCAGCCGGCGTCGACACCAAGCTGTTCCCCCTACTCGCCGTAGGGACTGTCGTCAGGTTTCTGTACCCAGGCCGACACTGGCACCAGCCTCAACTGCCACGGCGGTCGACGCGCAGCTCTTCGCCCAGTTCGGCTGCCGCACCTGCCATAGCACCACGGGCCAGCCCTCGGTCGGCCCCCGCTCAACGGCATCTGACGATCGGCACGCTCCGGATCGGCTGCGCGCGACGAGTGGTAATGAGCTCGCTGGACAAGCCGGACTCCACGCCCCATGCGCTATCGCCGCTTGCAGGGAAGAGATAGGCATGCCCGAACACGCGAGACTTGCACCTCCGCGTGTGTCAGATACGCTTCCGGTACCCGTCCAGCCGCATTGGCGCGCTGGTCCGGCTCGAGCGGTGCCCCGTGGGTGAGGGGGGTCGGCATGGTTCCCAAGGTTCCAGCACGGGTGCAGTTCGGGGATCCGCACGCGATCAGGAGATCGCGTGGGGTGCCCTTCCCGCTGCCGGTGCTCGTGATTAGCGTCGCGATCCTGATAAGCGTGGCGTGTGCGTCGCCAGCGCAGAGCCGATTTCCCACCGCCACGCCGAGTCCCGCTGTCGTGGGAACTGG
Source organism: uncultured Thermomicrobiaceae bacterium (assembly GCA_938082375.1). Classification (GTDB taxonomy): domain Bacteria; phylum Chloroflexota; class Chloroflexia; order Thermomicrobiales; family Thermomicrobiaceae; genus Thermalbibacter. The sequence goes on along the minus strand of CALKCJ010000015.1, from coordinate 46,174 downwards.
GGAAGGCGCTACTGTTCCTCCTTCCGATATGCGGTGCCGGTCTGCGGACGTGACGCTGGCCCCCGTTGACCGCATCTCTGAATCCACCGGGCAACATAGCCCGGCGTTGGCACTGACCAACACCTCGACGAGGTTGTGCTCCCTCTTTGGCTATCCATCTCTTCGGTTGCTCGATGCCGAAGGGCACGAACGCCCGTTCACCTACCGGCAGAGTGGCGACCAGGTGGTGACCTCGCGACCGCCAGCCCGCGTCACGCTCGACCCTGGTGGGGTCGCCTACGTGACGATGAACAAATACCGGTGTGATCTCGGGGAGCAGGGGACGACGGCGACGGTCGCGCTTGTGCTCCCCGGGGACACGAGCGCGTTGACGGCGACCGTCTCTCCGTCGCTCGAGCTCGCGTACTGCGGCCCGGGCGATCCAGGCTCGAGGGTCTCCGTCTCTCCCTTCGGCGCCTCGCTCCAGGATACCCTGGCGCACTAACTTTCGTTGCAGAGGCCTTCCACCCGGAAGGTGACGATGACAAGCAGCGAGGCTTCAGGCAGCCGCTCGCTAGGAGGTTGACCCCAGAGGCTCTCGAGTGGCTCTTTTCGGGAGAGCTGGCATCGGGCAGGATAAGCGAAGCGTGCTTCTGGCTGGGCGGGCGAGGCGGAAAGGAGGGACGGCGATGGCCGCGTCGATCACTGAATCCGCAATGTACCGGACGATTCACCGGCAGCCGCAGGAGCTACGCCGCCTGCTCTCGGACGGCTGGGAGCAGGCGGCCAAGGCAGCCGAGCGGCTGCATGAGACCCGCCGCGTCTACACCGTCGGCATCGGTACCAGCTACCACGCGGCGCTGGTCGGCTCCTGGTTGCTGCGCGCGGCTGGCTGCGATGCCCGCGCCGTCAACTCCTTCGACTTCGCGGTCTACCCGGAAGCGGTCGACCTGGAGCCGAAGGACGCCGTGATCGTGCTCGCCCACACCGGCGTCAAACGCTACTCGAGCGAGGCACTGGCGCGGGCGTGTTCCGCGGGAGCGGTCACGCTCTCGGTCGGGAGCCTCACCGCCGAGCACCCTGGCTCGCAACTCGTACTGCGCACCGTCGAGCGGGAGCAGTCGGCCGCCTACACCGCGTCGCACACCGCCGCGATGACGGTGCTGGCCCAGGTAGCCACCGAGTTGGGTGAGCGACGCCAGGTTCCGGCGGCCGCCGGCTTTCGCCGGGCGTTGATGGGGTTGCCCGATCTGGTGGCCGAGGTGCTGGCCCGGGAGGACGAGGTCTGGCCGGTTGCTCACCTGGCGACCGAGCGGCGGGTCTACGTGAGCGGCCCCGGGCCGAACGAGGCGACGGCGTTGGAGGCAGTGATTAAAGTGCGGGAAGCCGCCTACGGCCAGATCGACGCGCTGGCGCTCGAGCAGTTCCTCCACGGACCGATCGTCGCGGTGAATCCCGGTGATCTGGCGGTGGTCGTGAACGTGCCTGGCCGGGCGACAGAGCGTGTGCGGGAGATCGCACTAGTGCTCGAAGCAATCGGTGCCGAGCTCTGGGTCATCGGCGGGCCGGTGGAGGGATTGTCCCGCGCGACGGTCTTTTCGCTACCGGAGATGCCGGAGCTGCTCTCGCCGCTGCTGGCGGTGGTGCCGGTGCAGCTCCTGGCTTGTCAGATGGCCGCAGTGAAGGGGGTCAACCCGGATACCTTCCGCCGGGATGACTCGCGCTATGCCGCCGCCTTCGGCCTGTTGAAGCTGTAGGCGCTAACGGACCTGCGGCATCACCTGGTCGACAAAGACCTCCAACGCTTTCCAGTCGACCGGCGGGCGGAGGGCCAGGTTGAGGCTCCGCACGCCGGCCTCCCGGTAGGCCGCGAGCTGCTCGGCCACGGCGGCCGGCCCGCCAATCAGGTAGCCGGGCTGCTCCAGCGCCTGGGGGCCCACCTGCTGCGCCAGCCGCTCGCGGGCCGTCGCGACTGCCCGCTGGTCATCGCTTGGCGCCATGTAGAAGCCCACCTGCACTGCATCGCGCACCGTCGCCGGGTCGCGACCCTCCAGCTCGCACCAGTGCTCGAGCGCCGCGCGCTTGCGACGGTAGTCCTCCGGCGAGATATAGGGGATGTTCCAGCCATCGGCGTGGCGCGCCGCGATGCGGGCGGTGCGCCGCTCGCCAGCGCCGCCGATCCACACGGGCAGGCGCTCCTGGAGGGGCTTGGGGAACATGCGCGCACTCTCCAGGTGCACGTATCGGCCGTGGAAGGTGACCGTGTCTTCAGTGAGGAGACGCCGCAGAGCCTGAACCCCTTCTTCGAGCTGATCCAGCCGCTCCTTCGTCGAGAGGAATGGGTAGCCGAACGCCCGGTACTCCGGCTCGTGCCAGCCCGCGCCGAGCCCTACCTCCAGCCGGCCACTGCTGAGGTGGTCGATGGTGACGATCGACTTGGCCAGCAGGCCCAGGTTGCGGAACTGGACGGCGAAGACCATGCAGCCGAAGCGGAGGCGCCGCGTCTCGCAGGCGATGGCTGCCAGCAGCGCTACGGCCTCGTAGTGAGGGATGAGGTCGGAGGTTCGGGCATAGAAGTGGTCCCAGACCGAGAGCCAATCGAAGCCGTGGTCATCGGCGAAGCACCACAGCCGGCGCAGCTCGTCGATCGTCGTCTCCTGCGGGCCGACATGGATGCCGAACGACAGCCCTGGCATGTGTCACCCTCCTTGCGATCGGCCGTACCGAGAGCTACCGATATCGCCGGCATCCTATCGGATCGCTACCCAACCAACCAACCTCGGTGCCGAAGCTAGGCGATCAGGCGGTAGGGGCCAGTGATCATTCGCCCCTACCGCTCTACAGGACGATGCCTGCGATCGCCTTGTGCTGGACCCGGCCGCCGGCAGACCACGCGCTCGCCGGCCTAGCTGGACCCTGGGCGTCCTCGGGCATAGCTCGCCCAGGCGAGATCCCCGAGACGCTCGGCCAGTAGGTCATCGATGCGATACCAGCCGGGAGCTCGGCCGGCCAGCCACTTCGCTGCGGCGATGGCGCCGGCCGCGTAGGCGCGCCGGCTGTGGACCCGGTGAGAGAGCTCCAGCAGCTCGTCCTCGCTTCCCAGCAGGACTAAATGCCGGCCCGGCTCACCACCCCCGCGGATGGCATGGATCCCGATCTCGCCTGGACGGCGCAGCGCCATCCCCTCGCGCCCGGCGACGACCGGCGAGTTCGTTTCTGGGCGACCAGCGCGGATGATCTCTCGCAGTGCCAGCGCAGTGCCGGAAGGGGCGTCGCGCTTGTGCCGGTGGTGGTGTTCAACGATCTCGACGTCCCAATCGGCGAGCGCCCGTACCAGAGCAGGGAGGACAGCGCGCAGCACGGCAATGCCGAGGCTGAAGTTGCTGGCGTGGAGGACGGGTATGGACGTCGCCGCCGTCCGCAATTCGTCGAGCTGGTCGTCGCCGAGCCCGGTCGTCCCGGTCACCAGCGCACAGCCCGCCTCGGCGCAGGCGCTGGCGTAACGAGCTGTGGCTGCCGGCTGGGTGAAATCGATGAGCACGTCGCTCTCGCGGAGCAGCGCCAGGGCGTCGGCGGTGAGCTGGATGCCGGCCGGAAGCATGAGATCGCTAGCGCCTTCCCGCTCCGGCCGGATCAGCCCGCCAATGAGTGTGATGGCTGGGTCGGCGCGGGCGAGTTCGGCTACCGCGTGTCCCATCCTTCCGGTGATGCCAGCAACGGTAAGGCGGAGCATCACTGGGCCTCCGTTGCTGGTGCGGCCAGCCGGGCAGCCGTGTGAGGGCAGGCGGCCAGCGTCTGATGGAGCCGCTGCTGGTTCGCTGGCGACAGCGGGGCGAGCGGCAGGCGCACCTCGGACCGGCAGAGGCCGAGCAGTTCGGCAGCCACCTTGACCGGTACCGGGTTGGTCTCTAAAAAGAGCGCGCGGGCCAGCGGGAACAGCTCCTGGTGAAGCTGGCGGGCCCGAGCGAGGTCACCCGCGAGCGCGGCGTGGACAAGGTCACGCGTGGCGGCCGGGGCGATGTTGGCAAGCACCGACACGACGCCGGCCCCGCCCACGCTGATGATCGGTAGCGTCAGCGAATCGTCGCCGGAGAGGACGGCGGCGCGGCCATCGAGCGCAAGCACCAGCTCGCTGGCCTGGTCGAGCGAGCCGCTGGCTTCCTTCACCGCGACGATCGGGGCCAGGTCGAGGAGCCGAGCTACGGTGTCGGGCAGCAGGTTGACGCCGGTGCGGCTCGGGACGTTGTAGAGCACGAGCGGGAGGCCGACCGCGTCAGCGATAGCGGCCACGTGGCGGAGGATACCCTCCTGTTGCGGGCGGTTGTAGTAGGGCGCGACGATCATGGCAGCGGTTGCGCCGAGCTCGCAGGCGATCCGCGTGCGCTCGATGCTGACCGAAGTCGCGTTGGTACCGGTGCCGGCGATGACAGGCACCCGGCCTGCCGCCTGCTCGATCACCGTCTCGAGGACCTGCCGCCACTCGCGCTGGCTGAGCGTCGGTGTCTCGGCGGTAGTGCCGCACGGGACGAGCCCATCGCTCCCTTCACGGATCTGCCACTCCACCAGGTGACGTAGCGTACCCAGATCGAGCTCGCCATTGGCGAATGGCGTGACCAGGGCGACGAAACTTCCACGAAGCATGGCACACGCTCCCCTCTTGTACGTCTCACCGATGCGAACGGACAGGCCAGACGGCCGAACGCGACGTGGCCAGGCTGCTCTCGGGAACGATCTGAACGCCTGGCGGCTCGGCTCGCTAGGCTCTCAAGTGGCCTTCGCTTTACCAGGACCGGGAGGGATCAGCGTTTGCGTTTCGCGGAGCAGGCGATGCGGCAGACGCACGCGCGGGGCGCGCGAGCGAACTCAGCGGAGACAGCGCTCGCGCTATGCCGGTGATAGCTGACGACCGGAGAGACTGCGGTAGTCACTGCTCCTCCCGTCGTCGAGTGGCGGCACCTCAGCCGCTGCGCCTACATCGTAGCCGGAGGGAGAATCGCTGTCAATCGCCGGGAGGGGCTTGTGGTGAGGCAGGATCAAGCCACCAGACGTGCACCTCGCCGCCGAGCAACTCTCCGACGAGTGTTGCCAGCTCAGCCGCGGCCAGGTGCATCGCGCTCTCGGTGACGTGCGCCAAACCGTCGATCGGAAATACCACATCGGTGGTGTCCAGTGTCACCAGGCCGGTGCGGCTCTGGCGCCAGACCCAGCGGCGGGTGCGGATGTCCGTCCCGTGGGCGTAGACGATCTCGCCCGGATCTGGTATCTCCTCCGGTGCCTCTCCCATCGGCAGGAAGCGGTCGCCGGGCCGTGCCAGCCGCACGGTCAGTCCCATCGGCGCAGTGCTCAGGTCATGGGCACCGATCGGTACCAGGTAGCGGAGCGAGACGCTGTTCGCCAGATCGACCGCGGGGTTGATGCTCGGAGGCGGCTTGCCCTTGAGCGAACGGCGAACCAAGGCTTCCACCGAGCTCTGATAGGAACTCGGTGACCAGCCCAGATCGCGGAATGTCTCGCGCCAGGCAGCGATGGACGGGTGTTCTTTGGGGTCGCAGCTGCCCAAGGTACTGGTGACGGTCGCGATGGCCTGCGAGAGACGACCCGCAGCTTCCTGAGCCCCTCGCCGGTTATTGATCCCGAGGGCGACCACCGCTGCAAAGCGGGCTTCCCACACGCGCTCGAACACCTCAGGCATCACTTGAAGATATACCACCATCGTGTGTCCTTACCCGCTGCCTTGGTACCCCCGGCGAGATCGTACCAGCGTCGCGAGCGGTTGAACAGGAGGCAAGGCAGTCGAGTGGGTACCAGGGCGACGACTAGAGACAGGGGAGGAGCTGGCTACGCTTGGCGACCTGCCGGTAGACCTGCAGGACAGCGTTCGTGACGCCGTGCCACGAGTACCGGACGGCCGCCTGGCGAGCGCCCACCTGCAGGCGCGTGCGTAGCTGGTGATCGGTAAGACCACGACGGATGGCGGCGGCCAGCGTCTCGGGATCGTCGGGCGGCACCAGCAGGCCAGAAATCTCGTGCTCCACTGTAAAGCGGAGCCCACCGACCCGGCTCGCGATCACCGGCGTGCCACACGCCATCGCCTCGACCGCAACCAGGCCGAACGACTCGTAGCGGGATGGCATCACGCAGAGATCGGCAGCGTTGTAGAACAGCGGCAGGATCTCGCGAGGCTGGGAGCCGAGGAACCTCACCGATCGCTCGATGTCCAACGCCCTCGCGTCGGCGATGAGCTTCCCGAGCGGCGGGTCGACCTGCGGCCCCGCAGTGCCCTCGACTCGGCGGCCGCCGAGAAAGATCAGCACCGGCTCTGGTTCTCCAGGCGCGACCGAGGTGAGGACGCGGCGCCAGGCTTGGAAGAGCGTGTCAATGCCCTTCACTGGATCGATGCGCCCGACGAAGAGCACGAGCGGCTGAGCCGGCAGGCCGAGCTGGTTCCGCGCTGCAAGCCGGTCGCTGGGACGGAAGTGATCGAGGTCGACACCCGGCGGCACAGTGCAGATCTTCAAGGGATCAGCCTGCAGATCCCAGATCATGACCTCACGCTCGTCGGGGTTGGCCGCGATGACGGCTTCTGCGACCTGCAGGAGCCCCCGCTCGACCTGGAGCCGCAGGACTGGTTCGATGGCCCCTTTCGAGGCAAGCAGGTTCTTCAGGTTGCCGAGCGTGTGGAACATCTGCACCAATGGGATATCCCAATAGCGCTTGAGCAGATAGCCAGCCCACCCCGAGAGCCAGTAATGCGCGTGGACAAGCTCGTAGGGGCGACCATCGCGGTTGATCTGATAGGCCAGCTCGGTGACGAAGGCGGGCAGGTGGCAGAAGAGCTGATCCTTCGGGAGCGCGAGGGGTGGGCCGGCCTCCAGTGCGAAGACACGGACTCCCGCGTCGACCTCGGTCACTGGAGGCTGCTCGGGGTCGGAACGGCGGGTAAAGATGTCGACCTCCACGCCGCGCTCGGCCAGGTTGCGACTCAGCTCCCGGATGTAGACGTTCATCCCGCCGGCCTCGCCGCTGCCTGGCTGCGCCAGCGGGGACGTATGGACGCTGATCATGGCGATGCGCCTCACGACCGGCGGGGCGAAGAACGAGCGCTGCTCCTCTACGGCTGCCACCTGTTTGTGTGTCCTCCCTCCCTGCCTCCCAGATCGTGAGCGCGAGTGGAACGAGCCTTCGGCCCCGGCTGGCCGACCTCTAGGCCGGCCGACCGTACAGGCACGCCTGCGCGCCGCCCTCAACTATACCTGAGCAGCGCCGCACTCTCGGAAACGCTGGCCACGCCGCGTGTATTCCAGGGCAAGTCATCCGCAAGGCGCGATCAACCGAGGGCTGGCTGGATCAGGCCGTAGTGGCCGTCTTTCCGCCGGTAGCGGACGTTCATCTGATCGTCGGCGGGGTTGCAGAAGACGAAGCAGTCGTGACCGAGCAGCTCCATCTGCTCGATCGCCTCTTCTTCGGTCATTGGATAGACTGTGAACCGCTTGTGGCGCACAATCACAAGAGACGATTCGCCCTGTTCCAGTTCGGGTCTGGCGAGCTCCTCGCTCGCCATGTCGAGCACAGCCGTGGCGTCGGGCTCGGAACTGACGCGGCGTGACCGCCGCCGATTCAGAATTTGCTTCTTACGGAAGTGCTTGATCTGGCTAGTCATGTGGTCGATGGTTCCATACGATAGCGAGGCGGCTCTCGCGATCGCGGTGCTCGGCCCGCATGATGGCTGAACGGGTTGTAATCCTGAACTAGGCCACGAACAGCTCGACGCCACCGCGCTGGCGCTCGCTTCGTAGCTCGAAGCGGGCGTCCACCACTTGCGTGTGGATGCGGTCGAGCTCGGCAAGCCCCTCACGGAGAAAGCGCTCGAGTGCAGGCGTGAGGACGACGTCCAGGGTGCGAAGCCGAACCTGCATCCGCCCTTCTCTTCGATAGGAGACGGCAAGAGCGCTCGGCGCCCGCGGAGGGACTCGAACCCCCGACCACAGGGCTTAGGACGCCCCGGCTCTATCCGCTGAGCTACGCGGGCAACGTGCGACCTCAAGCGTAGTATACCCGAACTCGCACGGCTGCTTCCACGGCCCCGGGCCGTTACCCGGTCGCGACTGAGCTCTCCCGAGCGCGCCGGATGAGTTCGCGCCCGCGCTCAATGATCTGCTGCTTGCGCTCGTCCGGGAGGTCACGCTGCTTCAGCCATCGGCTCAGCATTGCCTCGGGGTCGGTGGCCTCGTCTGCCCGGATTTCCTCCCGTACCCGCGGCGAGCGGTCGGTCTCGCGGACGATAGCGGCGACATGCGCCGCGCCCCGCGCCTGCAGCGCGCGGCGGATCTCGTTGACCCGTATGTGATCGACGTGCTCAGGTTCCAGCTCGAGAACGAGCTTCACAATGGCGCCGTCGATCGCTCGCGCTTCGCGGTCGAGCGCGCGCTGGATCGCGGCCATCGGCTCCTGATCGCTGACCCTGACCCTGACAGTGTGGAAGTGACGTGCCGGTACTGGCCGGAACTCCCACCTCACGGCGCGCTCCGGATATCGCCCGGGCCCGATCTCGACGACTACGAACCCCTTCGGCTCGCGCTCCTCGCCGAAGTCCACACGTTCCAAGCTTCCGGCGTACACCACTGGTGGCCGTCCAGCGACGACCTGGTGACGGTGGATGTGGCCGAGCGCCACATAGTCGAGCGGGCTGTCGTGCAGGCCCAGCTCCGCGGTGCTGAAAGCCGGATCTTGGCCCAGCATGATCCCGCGCTCGTGGCCCAACTGGGCTCCCTCGATGCTCACGTGGCCGAGGAAGACGGCTGGCAGCTCGGGATCGAGCTGGGCGAGTGTCTCGCGCACCACCTGGCTGACGTCCTCGCGGAAACGTCGCTCCCGCTCGAGGCGATCGAGCGAGCGCATCTCGTCGTTGGTCAAAAACTGGCTCAGCGGTATCCAGGGCAGAGTGACGACTTGCAGTCTACCGCGGCTGAGGGGGATCTCCAACCGCTCGATCCGGCGGGCCACATAGATGCCAGGGATGCCCAGGGCCTGGTAGATGTCCATCGGTGTCGCCCGCGTGATGGCGACCGGCAGGTCATGATTGCCCACGAGGAGGACGGTGGGGATGCGCGCTTCGGTCAGGCGCCGCATCCGCTCCGCGAAGGCCCGCTGGAGCGTGGGATTGGGGTCGCGGTTTTTGAAGGCGTCACCAGCGAACAGCACGGCATCGACGCGTTCCGAGACGGCGTGGTCGACCACTATGTCGAAGACGCGCAGAAAGTCCTGGACTCGGGTGGAGAGGCCGGTCGAAGGGTCGGTGCTTCCGTGCAGTTCGATACCGAGGTGGAGGTCAGCGAAGTGAACGAGACGGATCACGGTCGCGCATCCTCCCCGAAGAGACGTCGGTACGCCGCGCGGCCATCGCCGGAGGCGATTCCGAGCGAGATCAGATCCTGGCGTAGCGCTTTCCCGTCGTAGGCACGCGTGCGTAACAGGATCGGCATCGGTACCGCGTGGCCGACGACTAGGCACTCCTGCTGCGGGCTGAGGTTGGCGAGAAGGTTGCGCAACTGGTTGCGGTCGGAGACGGCGGTGAGTACGGCATCGATGTCGTGCTGGTCGGTCAGCGGGCCGATGATCTTGGTGCCAAGCTGGGAGAGCACTTCCGGGTCGATCCCCGACGGACGCTGGTCGACCACCAGGAGAGTGACCCAGTACTTGCGCATCTCGCGTGCGATGATCCCGAAGATCGATTGCCGGGCGGCTTCTGGTGCCAGGAACTTGTGCGCCTCCTCGAGGACGATGAGAAGACGGCGTCGCTGCGATTCGGCCGCTCCGAGCTGCGACTGGTGCAGCGCGTGCTCCACATAGCGCTGGTGGATGCGTCGGGTGACGAGGTTGGCGACGAGCATGTAGTCGAGGAGGGAGTCAAACCGACCGAACTGGAGAATGACATGACGGCCCTGTTCCAGGTGGGTCAGGATCTCGTCGAGCGAGGAGCTGTCGGCGTGCTCGGCGATATACTCCCGGTCGGCCAGTCGGGCAAGCTTGCTCCGGAGTGCATCGACCGAAGACGGGTGGGTGCCGGTCGCGCTGCAGAACTCTTTGACATCATCCTCGTTAAAGTTGAGCGCCCGGGTGATCCAGTGTTCGCCGAACCGGCGACGCAGGTGGTGGGCTACGGTGGTGAACGTCGGGTTGAGGTTCAGCTCCTGAGCCAGTAGCTCGATGTCGTCGGGCTCGACCTGGTTGAGCCCGATCCGTACGATCCGGCTCGCGGCCGCGTCGTCGGTTCGTGGATCGAGGGTATAGACGCGGATGCGGGTGTGGCCGAAGAGTTCCGCCAGGCCGGTGATCTGTGGCTGGTCGAGCGGCGCTCGAGCATACTCGCTGTGCATGTCGAAGATGAGCACGGAGGCGATGTCTGCTCGGATCAGCCCGTAGAGGATTAGCCGGGTCAACACGCTCTTGCCGCTACCACTCTGACCGAAGATGCCGTTGCTGCGCTGGACAAGTAAATCGAGGTCGATAGGAATGGGGATCTCCATCATTGGCGGAGTACCAAGCGCGAATCGCTGGCGATCTTCCTTCCCGAAGACGAGCTCAAAATCGAGCGCGGTCGCCTGGCGTAGCGTCGCGAAGTGGGCCGGAATGGTACGCGCCGGTCTCGGTCTGCTTCCGACCGGATCGAGCGGGTCTTCGAGCACCAGCGAAGGGCGAACCTCGACGGTGACATACGCGTGTGTGCCGCGGATGATCCGTCGCACGAAGGCCGAGCGGTGCGCCGGGGGATCGGCGGTCAGCGCTGCGTCGGTGGCGCGTAGGCGGATGTCGGTGATGGTGCCGAAGTAGCGGTGGCGGTGGCCTTCGAGGACGACAAAGCTGCCGACACGTAGCCCCTCCGCCTCGCAGTCGGAAAACAGGCGCACGATCAGGCCGCCGCTGTAGCTGCCCTCGGTGACCACCCCAAGCCAGCCGTGATTGCCCTGTCCTATCGTCGGAAGCGCTGCCGTCTCGTCGCGCCGCTCCATTGCCTGCTGTCGCATCCCCTCGTACGTCCGCGCTGCTTTGACTTGCTCGCGAGCGATTGTACCATCAGGAGTTGGATGTACTATCCAGGCCGAGGAGCTGACCGTGCTCGACAACGAATGGGAAACGTTGGCTAAGCTCCTGCAGCCCTCGACCGGTGTCGGGGGCGCAGCTGATCCGCGTGCGCTCGCTGGCCCAGTCGGTCGCCTGCACGCGTTGCACCGGATTAGTCGGGCCGCGACCCGGAGCCTGGATCTGGAAGAGTTACTCGCGACAGTCGTCAAGGTGCTCCGGGAGACGATCGAGGCTGACCGCTGCGCCATCTTCCTCTACGACCAGTCTACCGGCACACTGACCTTGCGTGCGAGCGACGGAATCAGCGCTGACCCGCCGGGCTCGGTCACGTTGCCGCTAGGTGTGGGGATCACCGGGCAGGCGGCGCTGACACGCCAGCTCCAGGCGGCCGCGGACGCGACGAGCCATCCGAACTATCTCGACTACCCTCATGTCAACGACCGGCCGTTCGCAAGTCAGGTTTCCGTACCGCTCATCTCGCGCTCGCCTGGTGGCCTGCTCGGGGTGTTGAACGTCATGAGCCTGGAGCGCCGCGTGCTTTCGCCTGAAGAGCTGGACTTTCTGGAGATCGCGGCTGGTGAGATCAGTATCGCAATCGAGAATGCCCGGCTCTACAGCGAGACCGACGCCGAACTGCGGCGACGGATCGCGCAACTGGAATTGCTGCAGCAGCTCTGGCGTGCCATCGCCTCGACGCTCGACTTGACAGCGCTGCTCGACCTGATCAGTACGAAGGCGGTCGATCTCTCCGGTGCTCGGGTGGCCCTGATCTACCGCCAGCCGCGGTCTCGCTCGGGCCAACTCGAACTGCTCGCACATTACCCGGTCGACTGGATGCAGGGCGCGGGGAAAGAGCTCGATCCGGCGCTACGGGCACTCGTCGGCGAGGTGCTGGAGTCATGTTGGGCGATCTGGCGGCCGCTCGCCAGCTCGACCGAGCAAGTTGCGGTCTACGCCATGCCGATGATTACCGGCAGGCGCGCGGTCGGAGCGATCTGCCTCGTCTTCGATGGCAGCGCCGGGCCGCCCGACCAGCCAGGCTTGCTTCACGCCTTCACCGACACCGCTGCCATCGCGATCGAGAACGCGGAGTTGTACGACGAAGCTCGTCGGGGTCTTGCGCGTGCGTCCGCCCTCCTTCAGGAGATGCACCACCGGGTGCGGAACAACTTGCAGACGGTCGCTGCGCTGCTCTCGCTCCAGATGCGCCACGCGAGCCCCCAAGTGCGCGCGCCGCTCCGGGAGGCGGTGAGCCGTATCCGCAGCCTGACCGTGGTGCACGACCTCTTCAGCGGCCAAAACCTCCAGGAGATGGATCTCGGGACGCTCTGCCGAACGGTGGTCGAAGAGGCGGTGACGACACTCTGTGGCGAGGAGAGCGGAGTGACGTGGACGGTGCAGGCTGACGAGGTCTGGGTTTCGTCGCGTCAAGCGACGATCCTGGCGCTCCTGCTGAACGAGTTTGTCGCTAACGCCGTCCGGCACGGCTTTCAGAACCGGAGCGGCGGGCGGATAACGATAGTCGTGGGGCGTTGGGGCGAACAGGTCGTGCTCGAAATCGCCGATGACGGTTGGGGCGTGCCAGCCGGATTCGATATGCGCTCGACCCGTGGCCTGGGGTTGCAGATCGCGCATACGCTCGTGCAGGTCGATCTGCGTGGTCAGCTGGAGGTGGGGCCGCGGGCAGGTGGAGGGACGGTCGTTCGGGTGTGGTTCACTCCAGATGCCCCGCACAATGGTGGTCGCGCGGCCGAGGGTGGCTTGACCCCTTCGTGGAGAGACGCCGATAATCGGCGCGATTTGGCCGATGGAGGGTAAGGATGGCTGAGGAGCGAGGCACGGTTGCTGGGAACTGGGCGCTGATCCTGGGCGCATCGAGCGGGTTTGGGGCCGCCACTGCGCGCGAGTTGGCGCGGAGCGGGGTGCATATCTGCGGCGTCCATTTGGATCGTCGGAGTACGCTGCCGATGGCCGAGGCAGTCATCCGGGACGTCGAGTCGTGCGGTGTGGAGGCACTGTTCTTCAATCGGAACGCGGCCGACCCGGAGACGCGACAGGCCGTGGTGCAGGCGCTCCGCGAGCGCGAGGCGCGCGTGCGGGTACTGATGCACTCGCTGGCATTCGGTTCGCTGCGCAGCTATATCGAGGAGGACCCGGCCCAGGAAGTGACCCAGAGTCAGATGGAGATGACGCTCGATGTTATGGCCCATTCGCTGGTCTATTGGACGCAGGACATTTTCCACGCGGGGCTGTTTGACCACGACGCGCGGATCTTCGCGATGACGAGCGAGGGCTCGACGCGAGTCTGGAAGGGGTACGGGCCGGTCTCAGCGGCGAAGGCGGCGCTCGAAGCCCATATTCGCCAGCTCGCCGTCGAGCTTGCCCCTTACGGCATCGCGGCTAACTCAATCCAGGCAGGGGTCACGGACACGCCGGCCCAAAACCGGATTCCCGGGGCTGAGGAGATGCTGCGGCACGCGGCCGCGCGCAACCCCGGCGGCCGCTTGACCACGCCGGAAGATGTGGCGCGGGCGATCCGGGCGCTGAGCCAGCCCGGGCTCGGGTGGATCACGGGGAACGTCATCCGCGTCGATGGCGGAGAAGCCTTGGTTCCGTAGCGACGGCAGCGGGCACAGGGGGTAAGCGGACGCAGCGCAGGCTCGCTGGATGGAGCCGATCGCTCACCGGCATTCGACGCCAACCTGGCAGGCGGTGCGCTCGCCGAGTATGCTTAGGAATGGCCGTGCTAGGCGGGGAGATAGCGGTGCCCTGTACCCGCAATCCGCTACAGCGGGGCTGAACTCCCTCCCGAGGTCCGGCTCTGTGGGACTGCCCGGGCCACGTGGTGAGGATGGTTGGGTCCCACGCGGCGAGGAGCCGTGAACCCGGTCAGGTCCGGAAGGAAGCAGCCGTAAGCGGTGATCCTTGGGTGACGTGGGGAGGCCTGGCCGGAGCCAACGAGTCCGGCGCAAGCCGGAGAGTCGTGGTCGACGGAGGGTGCACGGCCATCTCTCGAAGCTCAGCCGGGCCACCTCCTCAGGTGGCCCGGTACCCTTTGGGCGCTGGCGGTCTCTGCTACCGTCAGCCCCTCTCCTTTGTCGCCAAGCGCTAGCGAGTGGGCGCGCGTCGCTTACGACGGCGTTCGCGTTTCGCTGATCGCTGGCGTCGCCTGGTGGCCCGAATCGCCTCACCGGTCACGTATTGCCGCCGGAGTTGCGCTTCCTCACGTGCACGGGCAAGTGCCTGGTAGGTTGTCCTGAGGTAGTAGGCGAAGTAGGCGAATAAGATCAGTGCGGCAAGGGTGGAGAGGTACAGCCAGATCCGCATGGAGAGCCCGAAGGCGCTTATGCGCAGTACCCTGAAGGAGAAGAAGAAGAGCCCGACGCCGAAGACGATCAAGGCCATGCCGGCGAACCGTCTCAGCGTGGCTGCGAGCAGCGGGTCACGCTGGCGCAGGCGGCCGCCTGGGTCGTTGTAGAGATAGAGCGCGACGAGAAAGCCGAGACCGAAGACCACGAGGTACGCGATCGAGAGCGGCCCCCAGGTCGGGGTCTCGCTCAGCGGCGCCGTGAGGTACTCCCAACTGAACGGGTTCGCCATGGCAACGGCCCGCTCCTCTCTTCTGGTCCCCTCGTCCCCTCACACGTGACCAGTGCTGCCGGCGCTTCTCACGTGCCTGGCCAGGCGCGACTCTCGAGACATGCGCCTACCCTTGTTCGAACAGGATCCGGCGCTTCACCTGTTCGATAGCGCGGGTGACCTGGATGCCGCGCGGGCAGGCCTCGGTGCAGTTGAAGATCGTGCGGCAACGCCACACGCCGAATCGTTGGTTCAGCACGGCCAGTCGCTCCTCTGTCGCCCGGTCGCGCGAGTCGAAGAGAAAGCGATGCCCGTTGACGATAGCCGCCGGGCCGAGCCACTCAGTCGTCCAGAAGATCGGGCAGGCGGCAGTACAGCACGCACAGAGGATGCACTTGCTTGTGTCTTCGATGAGTTCGCGCTCCTCCGGGGTCTGTAAGCGCTCGCGGGCGGGTGGCGGCTCGTCGTTGATAAGGTAGGGCATCACGGTTCGGTACTGGTCGAAGAACGGCTCGAGGTCGACGACAAGGTCTTTGATCACACGGAAACCGAGAAGCGGCTCGACCGTGATCTTGGATCCCAGCTCCTTGATCAACACCTTACAGGCGAGCCGGTTTCGCCCGTTGATCCGCATCGCGTCCGAGCCGCAGATCCCGTGAGCGCAGCTCCGGCGGTAAGTAAGCGATCCGTCCTGGTACCACTTCACCTGGTTAAGCGCGTCGAGAACGCGATCGGTCGGTTCGACCTCGACCGCGTATTCCCTGTAGTACGGCTTGGTGTCGGTGTCAGGGTTGAAGCGCTGGATCCGCAGCGTGACCTGCATCAGTATGTCCGCTCCTTCGGCTGGAAGCGCGTGATTACGACCGGCTTGTAGGACAGCTCGAGCCCACCTGAGGTGCGAGTCACCAGTGTGTGCTTAAGCCAGTTCACGTCGTCCCGCTGAGGGAAGTCCTCGCGGTAGTGGGCGCCTCGGCTCTCCTCGCGGGCCAGAGCGCAGGCGACGATCGCCTCGGCGCAATCGAGCAGGTATCCAAGCTCGATCGCCTCGATGAGATCGGTGTTGAACGTCCGCCCGCGGTCGTCGATCCCGATGCGGGTGTAGCGGTTGCGCAGCTCACCCAGCTTCTGCCGCGCCCGGCGCAGCCCGTCGCCCGTGCGGAAGACGCTCACGTCGGCCATCATCGCCTCTTGCAGTTCGGCGCGAATGGTGGCGACCTTCTCATCGCCGTCGCTTTCGAGGAGCCATTCGATCTCCGCGCGAGCCTGGTAGTCTGGCTCCTTGGGCAGCGGATGCAACTCGTTCTCTTGCACGAACTGCAGGATATGCCTGCCAGCCCGCCGCCCGAAGACGACCAGGTCGACGAGCGAGTTCGTGCCGAGGCGGTTGGCGCCGTGCACGCTGACACACGCGCACTCGCCCGCGGCGTACAGACCAGGCACTGGGGTATTCTGGGCATCGACCGTCACCCGGCCATCGACGTCCGTCGGAATGCCGCCCATCGCGTAGTGGGCCGTCGGTTGGATCGGGATAGGGTCGGTCACCGGGTCAAGGCCGAGGTAGGTGCGGACGAAGTCGGTGTTGTCGGCCAGCTTGGTCTCGATGACCTCCCTGGGTAGGTGCGTCAGGTCGAGGTAGACATAGTCCTTGCCCTCGACTCCGCGCCCCTCGCGGATCTCGAGGTAGATACTCCGGGAGACGACGTCGCGTGGAGCCAGGTCGAGCAAGGTCGGTGCATAGCGTTCCATGAACCGCTCGCCCAGTCCATTGCGCAGGATGCCACCTTCGCCTCGGCAGGCCTCGGAAAGGAGAATCCCCATCTTGTAGATTCCGGTGGGGTGGAACTGGTAGAACTCCATGTCCTCGAGTGGCAATCCGCGCCGAAAGACGATCGCAACGCCGTCACCGGTGAGCGAGAGCGCGTTGCTGGTGACCTTGAAGACCCGGCCGTACCCGCCAGTCGCGAGCAGGACGGCCTTCGCGTGGAAGAGATGGAGTTCGCCGGTCGCGATGTCGAGTGCGACCACGCCGGTGCAGACGCCGTTCTCGGTAAGGAGCAGGTCGAGCACCATGAACTCGTCGAAAAAGACCACCTGGTTCTTGATGCTCTGCTGGTAGAGAGTCTGCAAGATCATGTGGCCAGTACGGTCGGCGGCATAACAGGCGCGGCGTACGGGGCCTTCGCCGAAGTTGCGGGTGTGCCCGCCGAAACGCCGCTGGTCAAGCCGGCCGTCAGGCAACCGGTTGAAGGGAAAGCCCCAGTGCTCCAGCTCGATAATCGCGTCGATCGCTTCCCGCGCGAGTACCTCGGCCGCGTCCTGATCGACGAGGTAGTCGCCGCCCTTGACGGTGTCGAACATGTGCCAAATCCAGTGATCTTCCTCGACGTTGCCCAGTGCGGCCGCGATACCACCTTGTGCAGCCCCAGTGTGGGAACGCACTGGGTAGAGCTTGCTAATGACCGCGACGCTACACTTGCCGGCGAGCTGCGCAGCGGCCATCAGACCCGCGCCGCCGGCCCCGACGATCACGGCATCGAATCGGTGGTACATGGCTCAACTCCCCATCGCCGATGAGGCTGCCTGGAATGCCTCAGGATTGAACGTCAACACCGCGATCGAACCGATGACGAGGAAGATGACTGCCGCGCTCCAAAGCACAGAGTGGGCGAACACGCGCCACCCGCGAGATCTGACATAGTCGTCGATGGCCAGCCGCGCGCCGTTCAGCCCATGCAGGAGAGCCAGGAAGAGCATCAGCCAATCGAAGGCGCGCCAGAACGGCGAGCCCCAGCGATCGGCCACGAAGTTCCAGTCGATCTCGTCGACGGTATTGATCACATGCATGATGACCACATGGGTAATTGCGAGGAAAATCAGTAACAGCCCACTGATTCGGAAGAAGTACCAGGAGTAGAGCTCGAATCCCCCCGCTGGTCGCTCTCGACCGGCTCGTACGCGTGGGGCACTCATCCTGTTTCCCTCCTGATCGGCTCCTCGCTTCCCCGTCTACCAACCGTTTCGCCCTGGTCGCTACGTCAGCATCGCCCGAACCATGAGGACGGCGGTGGGAATGAAGCCCGCAAGAAAGACAGCGATCACCGCATAGAAGAGCTGCCGCTCGTACTGGGCAGCCCTATCCCAGAAATCGATCAGGATGATGCGGACGCCGTTGGCGGCATGGTAGTACAGCCCGGCGACGAGGATGATCTCTCCCATCCGGAAGACCGGGTGGCGATACAAAAAGAGGAGCTTGTTGAACGTCTCCGGGCCGTAACCGACGAGAAAAATATCGACAATATGTAAGAGAAGAAAGAGCAAGACGCCTAGCCCGGTAATGCGGTGGAGCGCCCACGACAGCATACCGGCCGGAGGTCGGTAGCCACGATAGGCGACAAAACCGCGGGTGCTCGCGACTGCCGTGTCACGCCCCGGTGGCACTGTCTCGGTCGTCACGATTCAAGCTCCTCGTTGCTGCCAGCCGTTCGCCAATAGGCCGTCCAGGCAGAGCGCGCGAGGTAGAGCGACCGCGCTAAGTGTACGGAACCGTGCAAAACGGCACAAGACCGCAGGGCCGTGCGCTGCGCGCTCATACGCCAAGGCAGACGGAGAGAGGGAAGGGGCAAGCGTTCGGCTGCCAGGGGGAAGGACTTGACGTCCGACAGCGAGAGGAGTATCATGTAGGTATACTACATGACGTGGGTGCAGCAGATGACCTCGAGAGGAGCTCTCGATGACGACGACGGAGATCCCCGGTTACCGGTATCGCGATCCGGCGCTCCCGCGTGCGCCTTACAGTGTGGATGACCTTGTTACACTTAAGCAGGCCCTTCTCTTCACCGAAGACGACGTGCAAGCCCTGCGACGCGCCGGCCAGATCCTCGAGCCGTACGTGGAGGAGATCCTCGATGTCTGGTACGGCTTCGTGGGCAGCCACGACTTTCTCCTGCGCTATTTTGCGAACCAGCAGGGGCCGATCCCGGAATACCTCGAGCGGGTGCGCAAGCGCTTCGGGCAGTGGATCCTCGACACTTGCCGCGCTGAGTACGACCAGGCGTGGCTCGACTACCAGTACGAGATCGGCCGTCGCCACTTCGACCGTAAGAACCAGACAGACGGAGTCTCCGGTGCGCCGCCGTTCGTCCACTTCCGCTATGTCAATGCGCTCGTCTACCCGATCTACGCTACCATCCGGCCATTTCTAGCGCGCGGCGAGCCGGATCCGCAAAGGGTCGAGCAGATGCACCAGGCCTGGCTGAAGGCAGTGCTGCTCCAAGCGACCCTCTGGTCGTATCCCTACCTGAAGGAGGGCACCTTCTAGCATGCGCTGCGTCGCTCCCCCGGCAGGCGGGCGCCGGGGACGCAAATAGGTTTGCTACAATGCAGACTACGGCGCCTGCTGTACGGTTGCGGTTTTAAGGAACGATCACCGGGCGGGCCGGACAGCGAGGACTCGGAGGAAGGTGACCATCTACGATCCGCTCTACCGGCGGGAGTCGCGCGCGGCCCGGGTAGGGATGGCGGTGCTGCGCCTGAGCCAGGCGGTCAAGGCGCTCACCACGGCGGAGGCCGTCGAATTGGGGCTCACGCCGGTCCAGGCACAGGCGCTCCTGTTCGTCCGCTACACCAAGCCGTTTCTCGCTTCGGTGGGGCGACTGGCCGAGGCGCTTGGCGTGACGCATGTGACCACTATCGGCGTGCTCGACGGGCTGGTGCGGCATGGACTGGTGGAGAAGACGGCCAGCCCGCTCGACCGGCGGGTGACGCTACTGCGGCTAACGCCGGCCGGCGAAGAGATTTGCCAGCGGCTCGGCCGCTTCGGGCACACGCTGGAGGAAGCACTTGCCAAGCTCGGCGACGCCGATATGGAGGCACTCGAGCGTGGGCTTGGAGCTGTGGTCTGGAGCCTGCGGGAGGCCGGCGTGCTTCAGGTGGCCGAGCCTTGCCGCGGCTGCGTCCACTTCCAGGAGAACGCCGCGCCGGGCAGTCCCGAGCCGCATCGCTGCCGATTGATCCAGCGCTATCTCAGCGAGGCCGAGTCTGAACTGGCCTGTCCCGACTATACCCCCTCGCACCCAGCCGTCTAGCGCCGCTTCGCTCAAGTCTCTTCCCGTCGTTCTGAATCCCGCCACGATGCCCTACCCGGGGCGGCCTGCGTAGCGCGCGCAGGGGCACAGGCTGGCTCACGCTGCTCTAACCGTCTTCCAAACATGCGTTGCTTTACTCCGCACCGGTGGGAAGCCGCGGCGGAGGCTGGTAAGCCGCGCGGTTCCACGTCACGATCGTCGCGATGGACGGCCTGTGGGCCAAAGAGAGAGCGAGGCGCAAAGGGTGAAGAAGCGAGTGCTGGCCTTCGCAGTCGGTCTGGTGACAGTGGGGTTCCTGGCGATCCAGCTCGTTCCGTACGGCCGCGCGCACGACAATCCACCAGTGATCTCCGAGCCCCAGTGGGATAGCCCGCGCACGCGGGAGCTCTTCTTCAGGACCTGCGGTGACTGTCACAGCAATGAGACCCGCTGGCCCTGGTACTCGAACATCGCCCCGATCTCGTGGCTCGTGCAGCGCGATGTGGACGGGGGCCGGGCTGCCTGCAATGTGTCGGAGTGGGGCCAGGCCGAGCAGAACTGCGGTGACTCGGCAGAGACGCTGGCCGAAGGATCGATGCCCCCACGCAGCTACGTGCTCCTGCACCCGAGCGCGCGCCTCGACGCGGCGGAACGTGATGCGCTCGTTCGGGGGCTCCTCGCGACGTTCGGCGGAGAAGAGGAAGAGCGCGAGAGCTCTTCCCAGCGATGACCGTCGTCCTATTCGAGATACTCCGAAGACGACTTGACACTGTAGCACGACACACCTAGCATAGGGGCGATCCTCAACGCACTGTCGATCGGCGGCTCTCCTGTGCCGGCAGGATTGAGCACCCGGAGGGAGGCTGCGGTGGCGACCGTTGTTGTCATGCCGAAGCTCGGCCTGACCATGACCGAGGGTAGGGTGGGCAGGTGGCTGAAGCAGCCGGGAGAACCGGTGAGGCAGGGCGAGCCGCTCCTCGAGGTCGAGACTGAGAAGATCACCATCGAGGTCGAGGCTCCAGCGTCGGGCGTGTTGAAGCAGGTGCTGGCAGAGGAAGGAGCTACGCTGCCGGTGGCAGCGCCGGTGGCGGTGGTGGCTGCCCCCGATGAGGAGGTCGACCTCTCGCTGGTCGCTGCTTGGGTGACGGCCACAGCCGGGCAAGCCTCGGCGGAGGTCGCTGCTGGTCCGGCACCAGCTCCGTCCACGTCCGTGAGCAAGGCGCAGGTGCTGGCAACGCCAGCGGCTCGCAAACTGGCTCGGGAGCACAGGATCGACCTGGCGCGGATCCGCGGCTCTGGCCCAGGCGGGCGGGTGACTTATGAGGATGTCGAACGGGCCATCGCCCAGCGCGGAGAGGCGGCAGGCTTCCCGCGCGGCGAGCCGGCGGCGTTCTACAGCGACGGCTTGCGGCTGGCCGGCGAGCTCTTCCTGCCCGGGAGCGAGGCAGGCACGGCTCGACTGCCGGGCGTAGTGTTGTGCACGGGCATCCAGGGCCTAAAGGAGCTGGGCATGCCGCTCCTGGCGCAGGCGCTGGCCGACGCTGGCTTTGTGGCCCTTACCTTCGACTACCGCGGATTTGGTGGCAGCGAGGGTGTCCGCTGGCGGCCGATGCCGCACGAGCAGGTGCGCGACGCCCGTGCGGCCCTGACCTATCTCTGCCAGCACCCGCGAGTCGACGCCAACCGCGTGGGGCTGCTCGGAATGAGCCTCGGTGGTGCCCACGCGCTCGTCGCCGCGGCCGAGGACGAGCGAGCCCGCTGTGTGGTCGCGCTCGAGCCGGTCACCGATGGGCGGCGCTGGCTGCGCAGCCTGCGCTCGGAGTGGGAGTGGCGCGTCTTCCTGGAGGAGCTGGCCCAGGATCGGGCGGCCCGGACGCTGACCGGCAACTCCCGCCGTGTCTCGATCTACGAGATCATGCCGCCAGACCCCGAGACCAGGACTATCCTCCAGGAGGTGGGGAGCCAGTTCCCGGAGCTGGAAGTCCACCCTGACTTTCCGCTGGAGTCGGCTGAGGCGCTGGCCGAATTCCGGCCGGAAGCAGCCGTGGCTCGGATTGCCCCGCGTCCCGTGTTGTTCCTTCACGGCAAGGTGGACGTGCTGGCCTCGCCCGAAGAATCGATCTCCGCCGCTGCTCGAGCTGGAGAGCCGAAGCGACTTGTGCTGTTCCCGGGAATGGGGCACCTGAACTGGCTCAACCCCCAGCACCCGGTCTTCAGCAGGGTCATCGACGAAGTTGTCGGGTGGTTCGGGCAGTTCCTCGCTGCAGCCTAACGGCGTGCGGGTGCCATGCGGCCGATCGCTGGGAACAATCGGCGCACTGGCTTCGATAGTGACAGGAGGGGCGGAAGTCTAGAAGGAGGGCGCAGGGCTCTAGCGTTCGGGGAGGTATGGCGATGGAGATCCCAGAGGAGAGGTTGCGTTGGATCTATGAGCGGATGGTCACGATCCGTCGTTTTGAAGACCGAGTGGCGCAGGAGTTCGCGGCCGGGAAGCTCCCCGGCTTCGTCCACCTGTATGCGGGTGAGGAGGCGATCGCGGTCGGCGTCTGTGCGCACCTGACCGATCGCGACTACATCACCAGCACGCACCGGGGACACGGGCACTGCATCGCCAAGGGCGTGGACGTCCGCAGCATGATGGCGGAGCTCTTCGGTCGGAGCACCGGCGCGTGCAAAGGCAAAGGTGGTTCAATGCACATCGCCGACGTCGATAAGGGCATGCTGGGGGCCAACGGGATCGTCGGTGGTGGCCCGCCGCTGGCTTGTGGAGCCGGGCTGATGGCGAAGGTGAAGAGCACCGACCAGGTGGCAGCTTGCTTCTTCGGCGACGGCGCGGCCGAGCAAGGCACCACGCACGAGGCCATGAACCTGGCAGCCATCTGGAAGCTCCCGGTCGTCTTCGTCTGCGAGAACAACCTCTACGCCGAGTCGACGCCGTGGACGTACCACTGCGCGGCCTCGGACATCGCCAGCCGGGCGGCAGCTTACGACATGCCCGGCGTGCTGGTCGACGGAGCCGATGTCTTCGCGGTCTACGAGGCCGCGGGCGAGGCGATCACGCGTGCTCGCCGGGGCGAGGGGCCGAGCCTGCTGGAGTGTCGCGGCTTCCGCTATTACGGCCACTTCCAAGGAGACGCGGTCACCTACCGCACGAAGGAGGAAGAAGAGGAGTACCGCCGGCGCGACCCGATCGAGCGCTTCCGAAAGACGGTGCTCTCACAGGGACTCCTGACCGAGGACGAGCTGAACGCAATTGACGAGGCGGTCGCCCGTGAGATCGAGCAAGCCGTTCGGTTTGCTGAAGCGAGCCCGCTGCCGTCACCCGAGGAGTGCTTGACGGACGTGTATGTCGATTACCCGGTAGCGCAGCTCGCCTTCCGTCATTGAGCGGCGGGCCGGGTGGCGAGGACGAGAGGGAGGACGGCGAGATGGTCGTCGCGACGCGTGTCATCAGCTACCGCGAGGCGCTCAACGAGGCGATCCGCTTGGAGATGCGCCGCGATCCCGCAGTGGTGATTATGGGCGAAGACATTGCTGGGGGAGCCGGCATCGGGCACGTCGAGAACGTCGGCGCGTGGGGCGGCGTGCTCGGGGTGACCAAGAGCCTGGTCAGCGAGTTCGGGCGCCAGCGGGTGCTCGACACCCCGATCAGTGAAGCGGGCTTCATCGGCGCGGCGGTCGGTGCTGCGGTCACCGGCCTGCGGCCGATCGCCGAGCTCATGTTCGTCGATTTCTTCGGCGTCTGCATGGATCAGATCTTCAACCAGGGTGCCAAGCTGCGCTACATGTTCGGCGGCAAGGCCAAGGTGCCGCTGGTGATCCGGACGATGATCGGGGCCGGCTTCGGCGCAGCCGGTCAACATTCAGGTAGTCACTACGCGGTCTTTACCCATATGCCGGGGCTGAAGACCGTGGCCCCGGCGACGCCCTACGACGCCAAGGGGTTGCTGATCGCCGCTATTCGGGATGACGACCCGGTCATCTTCTTCGAACACAAGCTGCTCTACGACACCACCGGCGAGGTACCGGAAGAAGAGTATGTCATCCCGCTGGGCAAGGCCGACGTCAAGCGCGCGGGCAGCGACGTAACGGTCGTCGCCATCGCCCGCATGGTGCACGTCGCGCTGGAGGCCGCCGCGCGGCTGGCCGGAGAGGGGATCGACGTCGAGGTGATCGACCTGCGCACGCTGTCGCCGCTCGACGAGGAGGCGATCCTGGAGTCGCTGGCCAAGACGCGGCGCCTGGTGGTGGTCGACGAGGACAACCCGCGCTGCAGCGTAGCGGCCGACATCGCGGCGCTGGCCGTGGATAGAGGCTTCGACTACCTGGACGCGCCGGTGAAGATGGTGACGGCACCGCACACGCCGGTACCGTTCAGCCCGAGCATGGAGCAGTTCTACATTCCGAGCCCGCAGCGGGTGATCAACGCCATTAGGGAGGTCATCTGATCGCCCGAGACGAAGCCGTCGTCGGAATCATCGCTAACCCGGCTGCCGGCAAGGACATCCGGCGGCTGATCGCACCAGCGTCGGCTTTCGATAACAACGAGAAGGTCAAAATCGTCCGCCGCGTGCTGGCCGGGCTGGCAGCCACTGGCGCCCGGTGGGTGCGCTTCCTGCCTGACTCGCACGGGATTGTCGCCCGCGCGGTCGATGGCTTCCGGCCGGGTCTCGAGGTCGAGCCGCTCCCGGTCATGGTCGACTATACCGTTGAGGACACCGTTCGGGCAGCCGGGCTGCTGGCGAAAAGCGGGGCGGCCTGCATCGTCACGCTCGGCGGAGATGGCACAAACCGTGCGGTGGCGAAGGCGTGCGGCGATGTGCCCCTGGTCGCCATCGCCACTGGCACGAACAATGTCTTTCCCCAGATAGTGGATGGCACGCTGGCCGGGATCGCGGCTGGGCTGATCGCCACGGGGCGCGTGCCGTCGACACTGGCGCGACGCACGAAGCGGCTGGAGATCTGGCTCGACGGCGAACTGGCCGACATCGCACTGGTGGACGTCGCGATCTCACGGCAACGTTTCATGGGGGCGCGGGCGGTCTGGGATCCAATGACGTTGCACGAACTGGTGCTGGCTCGCGCCGAGCCGGGGTGCATCGGGCTGTCATCCATCGGCGCGCACCTGTTTCCGCTGGCTCGCGGGGACGAGCGGGGCCTGCACATCCTTCTCGGCGATGTCGGCGAGCCGGTCTCGGCCATCCTGGCTCCGGGTATGATCCGGACGGTTCTGATACGACGCTGGCGCGTGCTGCAGGGCGGCGATGCGGTCGCGGTCGGGCTCCGGCCCTGCACCGTGGTGGTAGATGGCGAGCGCGAGCTGCACATCGAGCGCGCTGGATCGCTGGACGTGCGCCTCAGCGACCGCGGGCCACGCTTAGTAGACGTGCGCGAGGCCCTCTGGCACGCTGCGCAGGCCGGCTTGTTCCGTTCGCCACTCTGCGCTCAGGGGGAAACCGGCCGGTAGAGGCGCTGGTAGTTCAGGTAGTTGGCGTATACGCGCTGCACGTAGTCGTGCGTCTCCGGGAAAGGGATGCGCTCGAGGAACAGATCTGGATCCGCGAGCCCGAAGTCGTGGAGCCAAGCGCGAACGTTCCCGTCGCCAGCGTTGTAGCCTGCCAGGGCCGGGTAGAGGTGGTTTTCATAGCGGGCAAGCCGCTGGGCGAGGTAGAAAGCGCCGAACTCGATGCTCACCGCCGGCTGGAAGAGGTCGTCCGGCTGCCAGCCGGATCGGCCGAGCGCCGCGGCGATGCCCTGACCGGTGCTCGGCAGTACCTGGGTGAGGCCGCGGGCGTCGGCGGGCGAGCGGGCCTGGGGCTCGAACGCGCTCTCCTGCCGGATCAGCGCGGCGAGCAGGAGAGGGTCGATTCCTCGCGCGCTCGCCATCGGAAGCAGTAGATCTGGGTAGGGAATGGGGTAGAGTAGCCGCTGGAGTGCCCGCGGCAGCTCGGTTGCACCCGAAGCTACTTGCAAGCGGCCGGCTGCACGGTAGGAGGACGCACTCTCACCCTGCTCACCCAGCAGCAGGGCGAGCGCAGCAAGCGCCGCCGGGTTCCCGTCGTACCGCTCTAGCAGGACATCGACCTCCCAGCCGGCCTCGATGTGCAGCCCTAGCGCGAGGAGTTCGCGGGCGCGCCGGTAGCCGGGATCAGCCTCGACCTGTCGCCGGGCATCCTCGATGTCGGACCCGCGGGCGGTGAACCAGCGGGCGAGCTCTTGGTCTTCCGACGGGGTGCCTTCGAACGCCGCTGGCTCGAGCGTCGCCGGCACGGCTCTGACCACCCGGTGCCCGACCAGCAGCTCACTGGCGCGCAGTCCGTAGAAGCCGGTCGGATCCCGCTGGCGTGCCGTCTCCCAGGCTGCCATCGCGCCGTCGCGATTCTCGGCTGCATCGAGCGCCTTTCCCAGCCAGAAGGAGGCGCGGGCCGGGTGGTCGGCATCCACGGTCGCCTCACGCCAGCGGCGTTCGGCCTCAGCGAGATCCCCGTCCAGGTAGGCGAGGAGACCGAGCCGAAAGCGGGCCTCGGCGGCTTGAAGCGCTCCAGGGAACTGATCCAAGAGGCGCTGGTAGGCGAGGCGCGCCGTGGCGAAGCGCCTATCGTGCTCGTGCAGCTTGGCAGCGGTCAGGAGCGCCTGGGGGCCGAAGGGGCTAGCCGGGAACTGATCGGCCAGGCTGGCCAGCTCCTGCGCGCTCCCGGCCGTATCGCCCGCGCGCAGGCGGGCGAGTGCCCGGTAATACCAAGCCAGGTCGCTGCCCGGATTGATGGCGAGCGCCTGGGAGAAGGCGTCGATCGCGGCCGTGTACTGGCCGCTGTTGAAATAGACCAGCCCACGCTGCTCCTGGAGCACAGCGTCGCGATACCCGAGCTCGTCGAGCGCCGCCAGCGCTGGCGCCGCGTACGGGCTGTCCGGTGCGCTTGCCACCACCTCGAGGAAATCGTCGGCCGCCTCACCCTGGCCGAGCGCGCGCTGAGCTGTTGCCCGGACGTACAGCAGCTCGGCCCGGTAGAGCCGGAAGGTCGCCAAGTCGAGCAGCCGTGAGGTGACCTGGACGACGCTGGCGTGGTCACCACGCTGCTGGGCGCTGGCCCGGATCACCTCCAGCGCGGCGATCACGGTTCGCCGGATCGGCGCGTTCTCAGCCGCCCTCTCGGCGAGGGCAGCTGCCGCGTTTAGATCGCCAGCTTGCTTCAGGCTGGAGGCGGCTCGCAGCTCGAGGTATGCCCTGATCTCGGGGTGGCGCACCGCGGAGGCGCGGAAGAGGTTGGCAGCCTGCCGACGATCGCCCAGCCTCTCCAGTGCGACAGCAGTGAAGAACGCTGCCAGGTCTGCCGCCTCACTGCTGGGGTGACGAGACTGCAGTTCGCGCAGTACATCGAGCGCCGCCTCTGCCTGGCCGCTCTCGAGTAGCGCGCGCCCAAGCGTGAGCCGTGCAGCGGCGTCGAGATTGGGGTCTTCGGCACCCAGCAAGGGGCCGAGCAGGCTGGACGCGCCCGAACTGTCACCGCCCTGGAGCAGCCGCTGGGCGCGCGCGAGGCGCTCGCGCGGATCGAGCGACCCGGCCTTTGCCTCGGGGCCGGCCGAGGTCGCGGTCGGCGAGGCAAGCGGTGGCTCGCGCTGTCCGGCTGGCTCGCCTTCAAGCCAGGCCCAGAAGGCACTCACCAGGACGACGAGCGCTAGCAGGAAATGGAGCCAGCGGTTGGGAAAACCTCGCATCGCCTCGCTCGAACTGACCTGAGACGCGTCACTTGTGCTCGTTCGCGGGCCGCTTGGCTCCTAGTACCGCTGGGAGACCTTGGAACCGCGGCAGGAGAGACCATGGAAGGCTGCCATGACACAGTGTTCCTAACCGTAGCAGATCCCCCTCGGCCGGCGCCAGGTCACCGGTCGGGAGCAGTGCGAGGCAGCAATGCGCGCTGCGGTACACTTCCAGATGGCTCTGAAGATCGGTACGCCGTACCCGACACACGACCTCTTGATTGCCAAAGGGGGGCTCGATGGCAGATCTCGCGCTTCTGATCCTGCGTCTCACGCTCGGTTCGCTGTTGACCGGGCACGGCTTCCAGAAGCTCTCCCGCCGGTTCGGGGGCGGCGGGTTGGCTGGTACGGCTGCCTGGCTGGATTCGATCGGCCTCCGCCCGGGCCAGCGCTGGGCGCCGCTCGCGGCCAGCGCCGAGTTCGGCGGTGGCCTGCTTACGCTACTTGGCTTCCTAAACCCGCTCGGCCCGCTGGGGATCGCCAGCGCCATGACAATGGCGACGGCGACCGTCCACTGGGGCAAGCCGATCTGGGTAACCGCTGGCGGAGCGGAACTGCCGGTGACCAACATGGCGATCACGTCGGCGCTGGCGCTGGCCGGGCCGGGCCGCTACTCGCTCGACCATGCGCTGGGCATCCGTCTGCCTCGCTGGCTCTTCCCTCTCGGGATGGTGGTGATCGTCACCGTCGCCGTGCTGGCACGGGCCGGCGTGCCGCCGATTGTGACACCGCCAGTCTCCCCGGAGCGTTCAGCCGAGCAAGCTCCAGCCTAGCATCGCTGGTCGACTTGCTTACCGCCAGCTCAGACATCGGTCTCTCGTTTGCCCAGTGCGGCCTGAGCCGCCGCCAGCCGGGCTATCGGTATCCGATAGGGCGAGGCGCTGACGTAGTCCAGGCTAGCTTCGTGACAGAACCAGACACTCTGCGGATCGCCACCGTGCTCGCCGCAGATGCCAAGCTTGAGATCTGGCCGGGTCGAGCGACCGCCATCACGCGCGATCTCGATCAGGCGGCCGACACCTTTCCGGTCGAGTGTCTGGAAGGGGTCAGCCGGGAAGATCCCGTGCTCAATATAAAACGGCAAGAAGCGGCCAGAGTCGTCGCGACTAAGACCGAAGGTCGTCTGCGTCAGGTCGTTGGTGCCGAAGCTGAAGAACTCGGCTTCCTGCGCGATTTCGTCCGCCGTGAGCGCGGCACGCGGCAGCTCGATCATCGTGCCGACAGCGTACTGGATGGTGCGTCCAGCTTCGGCGAAGAGCTCGCGCGCCACACGATCGATGATCGCCCGTTGGAGACGCAGCTCCTGGACATCGGCCACCAGCGGGATCATGATCTCCGGATGCACCTCGATCCCCTCGGCCGCGCAGTGGAGCGCCGCGCTCAAAATGGCCCGCGCCTGCATCTCAGTGATCTCCGGCGCGGTGATGCCGAGCCGGCAACCGCGATGACCGAGCATCGGGTTGGCCTCGTGCAGGGCTTCGATCTTCGC
Source organism: uncultured Thermomicrobiaceae bacterium (assembly GCA_938082375.1). Lineage (GTDB taxonomy): Bacteria > Chloroflexota > Chloroflexia > Thermomicrobiales > Thermomicrobiaceae > Thermalbibacter. Next base: position 17,224 of record CALKCJ010000015.1, on the reverse strand, counting down.
CCGGACGAGCTCAGGGCTCACGCCCAGATCGCGGGCGACCGCCTCGATCTCCTCGTCGGCACGCGGCAAAAACTCGTGCAGCGGCGGGTCGAGCGTGCGGATGGTGACCGGTAAGCCGGCCATCGCCTTGAATATGCCGATGAAATCCTCGCGCTGCATCGGCTCCAGCTTGGCGAGGGCGGCCCGCCGCTCTTCGGCGGTCTGGGCGAGGATCATCTCGCGCATCGCGGTGATCCGGTTTCCCTGGAAGAACATGTGCTCGGTGCGGCATAGGCCGATGCCCTCCGCGCCCAGCTCGCGCGCCTTGGCGGCGTCCTCGGGAGTGTCAGCGTTGGCGCGTACGCCGAGCCTGCGGAATTGGTCGGCCCAGCCAAGCAGAACCTGTAGATCGCCGCTGACCGCCGGCGCAACAGTGGGAATCTTGCCGAGCATGACCGCGCCGGTCGAACCATCGATGGTGATGAAGTCACCCTTGCGGACGACGACCGAATCGACACGAAACTGCTGCCGCTCATAATCGACTTCGAGCGCCGAGCAGCCGACGACCGCCGGCTTGCCGATTCCCCTAGCTACCACCGCGGCGTGCGAGGTCATGCCGCCGCGTGCGGTCAAGACAGCCTGAGCGGCCAGCATACCGTGAAAATCGTCCGGTGAGGTCTCGACCCGAACCAGAATGACCGGTTCGCCACGCTCAGCCCACCGTTTCGCCTCGTCTGCGTCGAAGACGACTTTCCCGTAGGCCGCTCCAGGGCTTGCCGGTAACCCGCGGGCGAGTGGCTCTCCCTTCCAGTCGGGATCGATCATCGGGTGGAGGAGCTGGTCGACCTGCTCGGGAGAGACGCGCTGTACTGCCTCGCGAGGCTCGATCAGGCCTTCACGCACCATGTCGACGGCGATTTTGACTGCAGCGCGGCCGGTGCGCTTACCAGTGCGGGTCTGGAGCATGTAGAGCTTGCCGTGCTCGACGGTGAACTCTAGATCCTGCATGTCCCGGTAGTGACGCTCCAGCAGGTCGGCGACCTCGAGCAGCTGCTCGTAGACCGGACGAAGCAGCGGGTCATCCCGCATCGCCTGAATCGGCTGGGGGGTGCGGATGCCAGCTACCACGTCCTCGCCCTGCGCATTGGTCAGGTACTCGCCGAAGATTCCCTTCTCGCCGGTGCTCGGGTTGCGGGTGAAGGCCACGCCGGTGGCGCAGTCAGGCCCCATGTTGCCGAAGACCATCGCCTGGACATTGACAGCGGTGCCCAAAGTGTGCGGGATGCCGTGGGCGTTGCGGTAGTCGATGGCCCGGCGGTTGTTCCAGGAGTCGAACACCGCGACGATGGCCATCCGCAACTGCTCGTATGGGTCCTGCGGGAATGGGCGGCCCGTCCTCCGCTCGACGATCGCCTTGAATTCCTCGACGATCTGCTGCAAGTGCTCGGCCGGGATCTGGTGGTCGTGCTCGATACCGAGCGCACGCTTGTGCTCGTCGATCACGTCCTCGAACAGCTCTGGTTCGATGTCCAGCACCACCTTACCGAACATCTGGATCAGGCGTCGGTAGCAGTCATAGGCGAATCTCCAATCACCCGTCCGCGCGGCCAGCCCCTCGACCGTCCGGTCATTCAGGCCGAGGTTTAGTACGGTGTCCATCATGCCGGGCATAGAGAACTTCGCGCCGGAGCGGACAGAGACGAGGAGGGGGTTGCTGGCGTCGCCGAAGCGCCGCCCCATCTGCTGCTCGATGCCTCGGAGCCCGTCGAGCACCTCGTCCCACAACCCCTCGGGGAGCTCCCGGCCACCCTCGAGGAACGCCACGCAGGCCCGTGTGGTGACGGTGAAGCCGGGGGGAACCGGCAGGCCGATCCGGGTCATTTCGGCCAGGTTGGCCCCCTTACCGCCGAGCAGGTCGCGCATCTGCGCATTGCCCTCCCGGAAGCGATAGACCCACTTCGTGGCGATGACCATGACTCTACTCCTCTCCACTGACAGGGCCGGCGAGTGGGCGCGAGCGGACTGACGCTCGCGTTACCCCACCGACAAGTTCGCCAGGCTAGCGAGCAGTGTCTTGCGTCCGTGGCGCTTGAAATCGACGGTGACCTCCTGGTCGTTCCGGGTAAGGCGGACGTCCACGACGACGCCGTCGCCGAAGCGAGCGTGGAAGACGCGCATCCCGACCGCTAGGCGTGATACCACGCTGCCGTTGGCCGTGCCAGCCGGTGGATGCGCCGTTTGTGGCGCCGATGCCGTGGGCCGCTGCGGCGCATGGCCCGGGTCGATCAAGTGAGCAGGGATGTCGTCGACGAAGCGGGAGCGCACGCTGAGGTCGCTGGCCCCGAAGCGTGCGCGGCGGAAGGTGTAGGTGATATACAGACGCTGCTTGGCCCGGGTCATGCCGACGTAGAAGAGACGGCGCTCCTCCTCGAGCTGGGCCTCGCTCTCGAGCGAACGGGCGTGAGGGAGCAGCCCCTCCTCGACACCGGTCAGGAAGACCACCGGGAACTCCAGGCCCTTGGCCGCGTGCAGGGTGATCAGCGTCACCTGGTCGCCCCCGTCGTCGAGCGCGTCCACGTCGGTCACCAGGGCTGATTCCTCCAGGAAAGCCCGGAGGGCGCCCTCGGGCACACTGTCGTAGCTCGCGAGTACCGAGCGGAGCTGGAGCAGGTTCTCCCAGCGCTCGACCTGCTCCGGATCCCCGGTGTCATGGTAGAGCTGGGCGAGGCCGCTACGCTCGAGCGCCAGATCGAACAGCTCGCTCAAGCGCAGCCGCTCGCTGGCTTCCCAGAGGTGCTGGAGCGTGGCCCACACCTCGGCCAGCAGCCGGGCGGATCGCCCGGACACCTGCGGCGGAGACACGTCGCTCTGGCCGGCCAGCGCGGCGATGCCCCGCGCAATAGGCTGGCGTGTGAGTGCTGCCCACCGCTCCAGTTCCTGCCAGGTGCGCTCACCGATGCCAGCGCCGAGCGGTGTGTTGGCCAGCACGCGCTGCAGGCTGACCGAGTCGTTCGGGTTAGCGATGATCCGGAGGAGGGCGAGCGCGTCCTTGATTTCTCTGCGCTCGTAGAAGCGGACACCGCCGATGAGCTGGTAGGGCATGTCGGCCCGGATGAGGGCCTCTTCGAGCGGCCGGCTCTGGGCGTTCGTGCGATACATCACCGCGATGTCGCGGTAGCGCAGGTCGCCCCGGAGGGTCAGCCGCCGGATCTCGCTGGCCACGAACTGGGCCTCGTGCCCCTCGTCGTAGCACTCGCAGAGGCGGATCGGCTCGCCCGGCGGGTTGTCGGTGCGCAGCCGCCGCTCGATCCGCAGGCGATTCGCGCGGATAACCGCGTCGGCGGCCTCGACGATGGAGCGAGTGGAGCGGTAGTTGAGCTCGAGGTGGATCTCAGTGGCGTCGGGATAGTCCCGCTTGAAGTCGAGAATGTTGCGGATGTCGGCCTGGCGCCAGCCGTAGATCGATTGGTCGGGGTCGCCGACGACGCACAGGTTGCGGTGGGCGGCGCTGAGCGCCCGCACGAGCAGGTACTGGGCGCGGTTGGTGTCCTGGTACTCGTCGACGAGGACATAGCGGTACCAGTCCTGGTAGCGCGCGAGCACGTCGGGATGCTGGTCGAAGAGCCGCAGCGTCTCGGTCAACAGGGCGTCGAAGTCGAGGGCCTGGTTGCGGCGCAGGATCTCTTCGTAGCGCGGGTAGACGCGACTAACGACTTCGTCCCAGTAGCTCTGCACCTGCTCGGCGAACTGCTGCGGGCTCTGGAACTGGCCCTTGGCGGCGGAGATGCGGCTGAGGATCGAGCGCGGGCTGAACTGCTTCGGGTCGAGACCGAGCGACTTGAGCGCCTGGCGGACGGCCTCGAGCTGGTCGGCATCGTCGTAGATGGTGAAGCGAGGGTCGATGCCGATGCGGCCGCCGTCTCGACGTAAGATCCGTGCGCAGGTGGCGTGGAAGGTGCCGACGGTGAGCCGCTGGGCCTGCTCGAGCCCGATCAACGTCTCCAAGCGGGTACGCATCTCGCGAGCGGCCTTATTGGTGAAGGTGACGGCCAAGATGTGCCAGGGCGAGGCGTACCCGGCCTCGATCAGGTAGCCGACCCGATGGGTGAGCACGCGGGTCTTGCCGCTGCCTGGGCCGGCGACAATCAGCACCGGGCCCGTCACCGTGGTGACTGCCCGCACCTGCTCCTCATTGAGCCCGGCCAGGATCTCCCGCTTGCCAGGCTGTCGCTGCACCACAGCCAAGGCTGCCCTCCTGTCCTCTGTTGCAGCGATTCTACACCGGCCAGCCGAGACTGCTGTGCGCGGATGGTCCCCGAGCGGCGATGGGAAGTAGGAGCTTCTGGCGGGCAGCGAAGCTGTGGGCTGCTGGCTGGGGCGTCACCCGAGCAATGATCCGACGCGGTTGCGCGCCGCGCCGTGGGGGTGCGCCGAGCGATGCCGAGCTAGGGAGCCGCTGTCGTTGCCGTAGCTGGAAGCTTGACAGCCTGGGATGTGGGCGGCTCAGCGCGCTTTATCCTGACTGTGACAGTGACCCCCTGACCTGGTGCGGTGTCGAGCGTGACGTGCCCCTGGTGGGCTTCGACGATGGCGGCTACGATCGCCAGCCCGAGCCCAGCACCCCCGCTGGCGCGCGACCGCGACGCGTCGGCGCGGTAAAAGCGGTCGAAGGCACGCTCAGCGTCTTCCGGTGCCATGCCCGGCCCTTCGTCTGACACTGTCAGCGCCACCTCATCCGGCGACGTGACCAGCACAACGTGCACTGGCGTGCCGGGCGGCGTATGGATCCGCACATTGGCGAGCAGGTTGCCGATCATCTGCTGCAGGCCGTCGGCATCTCCTAGCACCCAGGCGGATTCCGGGGGCTCGTACGAGATCGGTCGATCGGGCTCGACGGCGCGGGCATCCATCACGGCGTCGGCGACAAGCTGAGCGAGATCGACTGGCTCGCGCTGGAGTGGCCGACCCTGATCCAACCGTGCCAGCAGGAGCAGGTCTTCGACCAGCTTGCTCATGCGCGCTCCTTCGGACTCGATCCTGGCCATGACCCGCGCTAGCGTCTCGGGCGACGAGGCGGCCCCGCGTCGGAACAGCTCGGCATAGCCACGGATGGAGGTCAAAGGCGTGCGCAGCTCATGCGCGGCGTCGGTGATGAACTGTCGCAGGCGCCGTTCCGACGCCTCTTTGGCTGCAAAAGACGCTTCGATCCGCGCCAGCATAACGTTCAAAGCCCGGCCTAATTGCCCCACCTCGGTGGAGGTGTTCTCGTATTCGACGCGCTGCGACAGGTCACCGTCGGCAATTCGCGCGGCGGTGGCGATCATGTCCTCGATCGGACGCAATCCACGACTGAGGATGAGCCAGACGACGAGGACGACCGCAGCGAGGACGAGTGCGCCGGTGACCGCGATCACGACAGTCAAGTTCCAGATCGTGGCGTCGACGTCGTCGAGCGGCGCGGCCACGGCCAGATACGCGCCACCAGGGAGCGGGCGGACCAGCACGCGGAAATGCCGATTAGAGCCATCGGCCGCCCCGACGGTGACAATCTCACCAGCATGCCGATCCAGGCCGCTGGCAATCAGCGTATCGAAGTCCGGCAGAGGATCGGGCCGGTCGGAGAAACCGGATGGCTCTGCGTACTGCACGCCCCCGTTTTTGGCGAGGATCGCCAGCGCGGTGGCTCGCTTCGTGTAACGGACAGGGGGCAGGAAGCGACGGTTCGGCGCCTCGCGGGGAGACGAACCCACGAGGGCGACGAGCATGGCGTCGACCCGTTCGATCATCTGGCTGCGGGTGACTTGCACCGTCACCAGCCCGATAACGGCGATGGCCAGCGCGACCGCGACGCTGATGGTGACGAGCAGTTTCGCCTTGATCGACATCAGCCGTTAGTCCGTCTCGAGACGGAGCGAGTAACCAAACCCGCGGACTGTCTGGATCAGCTTCGGCTCCCGGTCATCGATCTTCTTGCGGAGGTAGCTGATGTACGTCTCGACGACGCTGGCGTCCCCGACGTAGTCGTACTGCCAGACATGGTCGAGGATCTGCTCCTTCGAGAGGACGCGCTCGGCATTCAGCAGTAGGTACCGCAGCAGCCGGAACTCGGTCGGCGTTAGCCGGATCAGCTTCCCGCCCCGCCAGACGCGGCGAGTCTCCTCGTCCAGTTCCAGATCGGCGTAGCGGTACCGACCGCCGTTGGTTGCACCAGAACCTGCTCTCGTGCGTCGCAGCACGGCGCGCAGCCGGGCGATCAGCTCTTCGAGGCTGAACGGCTTGGTGACGTAGTCGTCTCCGCCGATGGTAAAGCCGCGGATCTTGTCCTCCTGCTCGTCTCGGGCGGTCAGGAAGATCACGGGCGTGCGGGCACCAGCGGCGCGGAGCCGGCGAAGCACCTCGAACCCGTCTAAGTCCGGCAGCATCACGTCGAGGATGATCAGGTCCGGCGCAAACTCGGTGGCGATGGCCAGCACCTCGCGAGCAGACGCCGCGGTCTGCACCTCGAACCCGACGAAGCGGAGCGCGGTGGCCACGAGGTCCCTGATCGCTGGCTCATCATCGATGACCAGGATGCGCGCGCCCCCCTCCGTTGCAGGAGCACTTCCCCTCGCCACGCTGCTCGCATTCCCTGTAGCCAAGGTCGGACTCCTCTGCTGAATTCGCGAACCTTCTGAACCATATTACGTCGCCCCTGGCTGAGAAATGCCTGAGAGCGAGCTGAGAAACCGCTAACACCTCGGGGGGTGCGCGAATGACCAACCCCGAAAATCCCAGGTGGATCTCAGTGCCTTCACAGCTTCCTCCAAGGGCCGGCTGCTTGACTCGGGCCGGAGCGGGGTGCCACCGCGAAAGCGGGAGGAAAGGGACGTCGGCAACAGTGCAGTGGGAGGGAACCGTTGAGCTGGGAAGTGATTGCTAAACGCGCCTGCCGCTCGCCGCCGGTTCGGTGCCATCACGCCGAGAGTCGTCACGACGAGCAGCAGGTTATCTCACACCGACCAGTGCGCAGTCGGTAACAGAGCATGGAGCAGAGAAGGGGGTCTTCGTGAGCAAGGAACGCATGCCTGGAGATTTGCTCGCAAGTGGTGTGCCGAGTGAAGGGGCCCTACCCCGCAAGTCGGCACGGAGGCGCTGGATTCCGCGCTGGATCGCCGTCGGGGCTGCCGCTCTCGCGCTGTTTGCCCTTTTCATCGGTGGTGCTGCGCTGGCCCAGTCCGGCACATCTTCGACCGTCACCGATCTGCGCGAGGCGTTCCTGAATCGGCTGGCGCAGAACCTCGGGATCGGCCGTAACGCCCTCGACTCGGCCATCCAGCAGAGCGCCGAGCAGACGATTGACGAGGCGGTCACGAGCGGGAAGCTCACCCAAGAGCAGGGGGCGATCCTTAAGCAGCGGATCCAAAAGGGCAAGGGCGTCTTTTTCTTCGGTAGTCGCAAGGGAGGAAAGCTGGGCTTCCCCGGCTGTAGGCCCGGCCTGGATACGGTCGCTCGCACGCTTGGGATTACGACCGATGAGCTGCGGTCGGAACTCGCGTCAGGCAAGACGCTGAGCCAGGTCATCACCGAGCATGGTAAGACGGTCGACGACGTGGTACATGCGCTGGTGGCCGAGGCGCAGACCAAGCTCGATCAGGCAGTAGCTGACGGCCGGCTGACGCAGGAGCAGGCTAACCAGATCTTGAGCACACTCCCGGATCGCCTCAAGCAAATGATCCAGAGAAACCGGCTACCAGGCCAGCACTGGCACCAGCGCGAGGGCGCTGGGCTCTGAAGCCGTCTCGTCAATCGAAGGAAGCTAAGGTTTTGTCTGTCATCTGGGGGAGCGGATTTCAGCTCCCCCAGCTTGCTCGTGCATTCGTGCCAAGCAGCGGTCCATCCGCACCCCAGAGGCACGCTGCCAAGTGGCGCTCAGGTCAACCGGAGTTTGCTATCGAAGGCCGTCGCGTAGCCCTCGCCAGACGGCGCGTGCGCGGGGGCAACTGGCCGCCGGACTGCCAGTCAACGCTGTCGCCCTTGAGACACGCCGTCCACTGCCCCTTGCTGGCATCTAGCCTTGCACGTGAACCTGATTCGTCAAGCTCTGCTCGTGGAGGAAGAACAGCGGGGTGAACTCGTAGCTCTGGGTCTCCCCAGCTCTGGATTCACCCAAGCTGGCGATCGTCGTTGTCCATGGTTCGCTCTCTCCCTTGGTGATGTGCGCGCCGCTCGCCGTGACAGCGAGCGGGCTACCGCGTAGCGTGCAGGCTGAGGACACCGCAAAACGTTCCGAGCGTGGGCGAGATCCGCGCTCTCAAGAGTAGAAACTGGACTCCCTTGACAGCGGCTAGGCGGTCAGTTATGCTTACGCGCCGTAAGCAATGTGGCGCTTGTGCGCACGGGGGACAGATGCGAAGCAACCGCTTACTGATCGCGAGCCTCGGCCTGATCGCGGCCGGACTCCTCGGGCTCAGCGCACTGGGGTCGGTGCCCAAGGCGCAGGCGCAGGGAGACGAGCCCGCTGTAGACCCAGCTACCGAACTCCACGAGCAGATGCATCGCATGATGGACGCGATCATGGGCGAGGGGTTCGGCCAGGCGATGCATGATGCGATGCCCGGTTCGGAGGAGATGATGGATGCCTGTGCCCGGGCGATGGCGGAGCGCGAGCGCTCCCGACAACTTGGTGCCATTTCGGGCATGATGAGCGACATGGACGGGATGATGCGCGGCGACATGATGGGCGGGATGTACGACCCCATGGGAAGGGGGCACTAGATGGTCAAGGCAGCGCCGCCGAGGAGCAGTCGTGCCCAGCGCCGAGAGGAGGCCCGCCGGCAGGCCCAGCGTCAGAGACAGCAGCGACTGCTCCTCCGCGGTGGGCTCGGGGTGATCGTGATTTTGGCGATCGCGGTCGCTGTCTGGTGGCTGGTCGCTCGCACCGCGTCTTCCGACACGCAGGTGCTCTACCGGTTCCAGACTCAGGATTTCCACTCGCTGGCCATCGATCCGGCCGACCCACAGACAATCTACTTCGGCCACCACGGTGGCCTGCTGGTGAGCCGGGATGGGGGGCGGAGCTGGCAGGCAGGCACGCTGTCTGGCGTCGATACGATGCAGCTCGCCCTTCCAGCCGCCGATCCCAACCGGATCTACGCCAGCGGGCATGGCGTGTTCGTGGTGAGCCGGGACGGTGGCCAGACTTGGGAGGTACCCGCACACAACTTGCCAGCGCTGGACCTCCACGGCTTCGCGGTCGCTCCCTCCGATCCGAATCGTGTCTACGCCTTCGAACTCGGCACCTTTAGCCTCTACGCCAGCAGCGACGGCGGCGTGATCTGGGAGACGAGGGCGCTCCCATCGGAGCTCAACCAGGGGATCCTCCCACTGGCCGTCGCGGCTGACGATCCCCAGCACCTCTATGCCGGAGTCGGTGGACAGATCTGGGAGAGCCTCGATGGCGGGCAAAGCTGGCGGCAGGCAGGGCCAGGCCCCGGCGGAACGATCACGGCGCTCGCGGTGTCGGCGAGTGGCCAGGGCCTGTACGCCGGAACCGACCAGGGTATCTGGAAGCTGGACAGCAGCGGCACCTGGCAGAAGCTGCCGGTGGAGCCACGCGAGGCGGTGCTGGCCGTCGCGGTTGGCAGGCTGGAGGGTGGCGCTGAGCGGGTAGTGCTCGTCGACGCGCAAGGAAACTTCTATCGCAGCGATGACGGTGGTCAGACGTGGCTAGGCAGGTAAGGAGGCTATGAAGATCAGCCGGTTCGCTCTCGATAGCCGGGGGCTGGCCCGTGTGCTGGGTGAGCTCGAGGCCAGGATTCTGGAGGTGGTCTGGACGCTGGGCCAGGCGACGGTAAAGGACGTGGCGGCGACGCTTGGGCCGGAGGCGCACGTGAAGACCGTGATGACCGTGATGAACCGGATGGTTGAGAAGGGTGTCTTGCGCCGTGAGGCCCGAGGACGGAGCTTCGTCTACTCCGCGGTGCTGGACCGCGAGCGCTTCGCCCAGCAGGTCGCTAGCCGCGTCCTCTCTGGCTTGCTGGCCGACTTCGGTAAGCCGACGCTAGCGCACTTCGTCCAGGAGATCCCGCCGGAGCAACTCGCCGAGCTGGAGCGGCTAATCGCCGAGCGGCGACGCCTGCAGGGGGGAGAGTAGGCATGCGCCAGCAGGTGAAGGGGATGCTTCGGCAGTACACCGCTTCGCTCGTCGTCGTGCTGGCGGCGGCGCTGGTGGCGCGGTACCCGAGCCTCCTGGACCCGCTGGCGGAGACCTACGTGCGCGCCTGTGCTCGCCTCGCCGGGTACTGGCGGTATCATCACGTCCCACCGTACGTGGTTGCCGTCATCACCCTGGTCCTGCTCGTCTCGTCCTCGTTTCTCGGCGTGGCGCTGCTGCGCGAGCTCGCTGGGCTCTACCGGATCGGCCGGCGATCTACCCGGCCCGGCGGTCTGGCTATCAAGGACTGGTCGCATCTCGCCGAGGCAGTGGGGATCGGCGAGCGGCTGCGGGTCCTGGACGGGGCTGCGGCCTGCGCCTTCTGCGCTGGGCTGCTGCGGCCGCGGGTCTACGTCAGCCGGGGGCTGCTGAACGCGCTCAGCCCGCGGGAAGTGGAGGCCGTGCTGCGACATGAGGTCCATCATCTCCGGCGCTGGGATCCGCTGCGGCTGTTCTTCCTAGGTCTAGTTAGGCCACTGGCGGCACCGTTTCCGGTCGTCCGGGTTCTGCTCGATCGTGCCCGGGTAGAGATCGAGCTGGCGGCAGATCGCGCGGCGCTCCAGCAGGTACCCGTCGAAGTCTTGGCGAGCGCGCTGATCAAGGTGGCCGGATCGCGGCCGGCCGTCCCGCCGCTGGCTGGGGTGGCTGGCCTGACGCCGGATCAGGCACGAGTGGCGGCGCTCCTCGGCCGGCCAGTCGCGATCCGGTTCGACGCGCGGGACGCGCTGGTGAGCGTCCTCGTGCTGGTGATCATTGGAGCGGTGATCGGCCACCTCGCGGCGCAGCCGTTCCTGATGATGCCGCTTTGCGACGCCTGCCCGTCGTTCTGAAGACTGCGCCGGTGGTGTCGGAAGGGGATGGCCAGAGCGCTATGCTCGCGCGTCGGCACTGGATCTTGCTCGCGATCGGGTTGGTCTCAGGGCTCGCGATCTCGCTGGCGCTGGCTCTGGCGCTCAGCCGGGTGATCCGCGGAAGCGAACCGGTGACATCCGCCGGTTCGCAGACATACACGGGGGGTGGCGTTTGATGGCCGGGCGCCCAACGTTCAACTCGTGGATCAACGTGGCGAGCCGGTGCAGCTCTCCGATTTCCGCGGACGGATCGTCGTCCTCTCGTTCCTCGACCCGCATTGTGAGGATGTGTGCCCGTTGACGGTACAGCATCTGCGGCGAGCTCAGCAGGCTCTCGGCAAGGGAGCGGATGGCGTCGTCTTCGTCGCAGTGAACGCGAACCCCCGAGCCACTGCGGTGCGCGATGTAGCCGTAGCTACCCGGAGCTGGGGTCTGGAGAGCATGCCCAACTGGTATTTTCTCACCGGCGAGGAGCACGAGCTGCGCGCGGTCTGGCAGGCATACTGGGTGGAAGTAAGCGTTGGCAGCGACGGCGACGTGACCCATACTCCTGGGGTTTTCCTGGTCGACCCGGGCGGCTGCGGCGTTACCTCTCGACGCCGCTCGAGGATGAGCGGTGGTCAGGGTTACCGCTGAGTGAGCTCCTCGTGGATCACATCCGCCAGCTCCGCGAGGCTGAGGACTGAGAGCCAACCACGTTCTGCCACCATCACCTCATCCTCGAAGGGGATGGTGAAGAGGAGGTGCCCGTGGTCGCGAAGCTCGCGAGTCACGCTAGAACGGTTCCACTCCCTTGGGAAAACTATGAGATACTGGCGACGATGCTGCGTTCGCCAGCGCTGGTATGAGTCATGGCTGATCGCTCCGTGAGGGGGACGAACGGTGGCCCGCCTTCCAGGTGTTCCTGATTCCGAGATCCCACCGGAGATGCAGGAGATCGTCGAGGCCCAGCGGAAGCGCTATGGCGTGGTGCTGAACTCGGCGCGACAGCTTGCGCACGCGCCGCGCGTGGCGATCGGCGCGAGCGCGATGAGTCGCGAACTGACGCGCTCGGGCCGGATTCAGCCTCGCTTGAGCGCGCTCCTCAACCTGCGGGTAGCCGCCATCGTCGGCTGCGGCTTCTGACAGGATCTGCACGCTGCCGGCGGCAGCGAACTGGGGATCGCCGACGAGGTTATCCTCGCAGTGCGCGATGGGTGCTGGCAGGAACTGCCGTCCCTGAGCGAGGGGGAGCGGGTGGCTCTGGAGCTGGCAGAGCGCGTAACGGCCACGCCCACTGCGGTGGATGACGAGCTGTTCGGCCGACTACGGCGCCACTTCACGGAGGCGCAGATCGTCGAGTTGGCGGCCATCTGTGCCTGGGAGAACTACCGGGCGCGCTTCAACCGCGTGCTCGATATCGAGCCGCACGGCTTCTACCGGCCAAGACGGCGAGCCGAGGAGTAAGAGCGGAGCGCTTGGCGCTCGGTGGGGCCGGGATGACCCTCTGTGCGATACTGTGCATGCACATGTTCGCCTGGTGAAGGCGGTCTCGCATCACTGGGCCAGCGCGACGGGAGGATTTCCGATGCGGGAAGTAGCGATCGTCGGCGCAGCCGAGACCAAATTCGGCAAGAGCGAGCTGTCCTATCGGGAGCTGGCGGTCGAGGCGGCGCGGGCGGCCTTGGAGGACGCCGGAGCAGAGCTAGCGCAGGTCGAGGCGCTCTTTCTCGGCAGCTACTCGCCCGGCACGTTCGTCCACCAGGAGCACGTGGCGCCGCTGATCGCCGCGGAGCTGGGGCTGTCACACGTCCCTAGCACCCGGGTGGAGAACGCCTGTGCCTCGGGAGCCACTGCGTTCGTCAGCGGGATGATGGCGATCGCGGCTGGGCTCTACGACGTAGTGCTGGTGGTGGGCGCCGAGAAGATGACGGCTACGCCTGTCGCCGAGACCACCCGGATCCTGGCCGAGGCGGCGGACTGGGAGAACGAGAGCAAGGTTGGCCTGACTTTCCCTGGCGCCTACGCGCTGATGGCTCGCGCCTACCTGCACAAGTACGGCTATGGCCGCGAGATCCTCGATGCCGTGGCGATTAAGAATCATGCGAATGCGCTGGCCAATCCCTATGCCCAGTTTCACAAAGCGATCACGACGGAGGATATCGCGAAGTCCCCGATGGTGGCGGATCCGCTGACCCTGTACGACTGCTCGCCGATCAGCGACGGAGCGGCGGCCATCCTGCTTGTCGCCGCCGACGCTGCTGGTACCTTCGCCAAACCGGCAGTGCGGGTGCTCGGCTTCGGGCAGGCCTCTGACTCGCTGGCGCTCTACCGTCGGCCCGATCTGACGACGCTGCCGGCCGCCCGACAGGCGGCTCAGCGCGCCTACCGGATGGCCGGCGTGTCGCCTCGGGAGATCAGCCTGGCCGAGGTGCACGACTGCTTCACGATCGCCGAGATCATCGCGACCGAAGACCTTGGCTTCTTCCAGCCCGGTGAAGGCGGGGAAGCGGCCAAGGCTGGCGCGACCAGTCGCGATGGCCAGATCCCGGTCAACCCCAGCGGCGGGTTGAAGGCCAAGGGGCACCCGGTGGGTGCGACCGGCGTCGGCCAGCTCGTCGAAGCGACCTTCCAGTTACGCGGCGAAGCGGGAGAGCGGCAGATCGATGGCGCGGAGCTGGCGTTGACCCACAACGTCGGCGGTTCCGGCGCGACCTGCGTGGTCACGATCTTGGGAAGGGCAGCGTGATGGCGACGGTGCCGCTTGCGCCAGGGGCGACCGGCACGGTGGTTAGCTACACCGTCATCTATATCCCCACGCCGGAGTTCGCCGACCTGGCCCCCTACGCGCTGGCAGTAATCGAGACAGGCGACGGCGAGCGTCTGCTCGGGCGGGTCGAGGGGTGGCAGGAACGGCCGCTTTCAGTAGGTGCGCGCGTCGTGTTCGAGCGGGCCGACGAGCGTGGCCCGCTTTTCCGGCTGGGATAGGGGGCGAGCTCAGATCGGTGGGCCATGCCTGAACAGCTCGCGCCCGAGCTTCACAGCGTCCGCCAGCGAAACGAAGTCGTTCGGGATCGTCTGGTTCGCTCCCCGGCAGCAGTAGAAGCCGATCTCCGTGCAGATCCCATCGCGCAGCGATCGGCTGAGGTCGGGTGCGACGAGCGAGAGCGAGAGGTCGGGGTGGGAAGCGCCCCGGAGCTCGCCGGCCTCAATCTCCAGCCAGACCGGCGACCCGCAGGCAGCATAGTGACTCTCGACGCGGGCATCTGCCCCTAGTCCGGCCGGAATGCCCACCGCATCCAGCGCGCACCAGGTGTAGAGCTGCCTGCTGTCAAGCAGCAGGCGGTGCCTGGACGGGATCAGCGAGAGCCCGCCGGCTGCTACGATGGCTTCCCCGCGCTCGTCGAGCGTGAGACGTCCCTGCCTGGTCATGCGCTCGATGAACCCTCGGACGTCCTCACGCGTCACACCGAGCGCCGCCTGCGCGTTGGCGAGCGGCAGGGGCTGCCCGGCCGCGATTGCTTCGAACGCGAGGCAGGTCAGCCGGTATTCAACCGTCTGGCGTTGCTGGGCGGCGCAGGCCAGCCAACGCTGCGCGAGCGCGCCCTGAGCGCCGGGATCCGCATGCGTCATGTCGTCCCCCTTCCGTTCGAGCCCTGGACGCTACCACTCCGCGACGCCCGCAGCCGCGTGGCCGGGCGCATGGCCCAGGGGAGTGCCGGAGAGGAGCGCCGCTAGCCGCGAGCATGAGCTGCGGCCGAAGTATACGCCGTTTCCGATGTGTCCTCCAGCGTGGTGCTCGGTGCCAGGACTGGTCTCCGAGCGAGAGCTGCTCTCGCTGGCGCCGGTGTCCGCACAGCTTGCGCGTGGCTTCTGCCCCGTGCTGATGGGGGAAAAGCAAAAGGTAGGGTCGAAGAGTTATTCACCCCGTACTTTCCAGGGGTCTGCCGGCGACTTGGCTCCTGAGCCTAGGACTAGCCACCAAGGCGAGCCCCCATGAGTGCATCATTCCTGTCGCTCACAATTCAAGGGTTCGATCGCACTGAGCGATTCTCGCCTTCTCCCCATTTCTGGCGAGCGCTCAGCTGTGATCGCTCTTGACAATGATATACGGATATGAGAATATGAAGGGCGACAAATCGGCGAGGCGCGCTGCAGGAACGCAGGGGAGCCGCGCAGGTGACGCCCTCGATCGGCCGCCAGAGCCACCGGAGGTACCAGCACTGGGCGATACCGCTCGACGCGGCAGCCGCAGTGGGGTTCGCGTTGCTGAGCGCCCTCGCCTGCTGTAGCTGGCTGGTCATCTAGTGGCTCTCGCTCGCGCTCTATGCCGTCGGCGGGGCTGTAACTTTCCACCTGCTCATCCGCTACGAGGCGGCGATCCTGATCGCGCTTAGCCGCGGCGAGCTCCTCGCTGCGCGCCTGGCCCGCGACCGGATTGGACGGCTGGTGAACGTGGCGCTCGGCGGGCTGGCCGTTGTCCTCGGCTCGCTCCGGGCAGTTCGATCGGAGTTTCCTCCTCGCAGCTTATCCGCTGTACGTCGTGTTCGTGCACAGGCAGCAGGTCCTCCTGGCCGCGCTCGGCGTCGCGATTGCCCTGCGAGGGGCCGGCTAACTCGCTGCGCGCTGGCTTGTGAGGAATAGCCTGAACCAGGCACGAGTAGCAGGCTGCTGCCGACTTGGTGAGGGAGAAAGCGTACTGGCTCCGCGAAGGGGGTATTAGTCTAGTCGGAGGGGCATGATGAAGGGCGAGCGAGCCTATCGGATGACTATCGCTGGCATGACCTGCGCGCATTGCGAGGTCACGATAGAGCGGGCACTGCAGGCTGAGGGCGCACGAGGCGTGCGGGCCGACTGGAGACGCGGTGAGGCGACCTTGACCGTCTCCGATGAGGTCGATCTCTCGGCACTGCAGCACGCGGTGCAGGCCGCCGGGTATACCCCGGGTCAGATCACCGAGGTGCAAGAGCCGGGGCCGGCGCCGGTCGTGTTCTCCACCGCTGGGGTGGACGCTGACCTCGTCATCCTCGGCGGCGGGTCAGCGGCGTTCAGCGCGGCGATTACGGCCACCGGGCTCGGCGCGCGCGTCATCATGATCGAAGAGGGCACGATCGGCGGCACGTGTGTCAACGTGGGTTGCGTGCCGAGCAAGTTCCTGCTTCGGGCCGCGGAGGTCTACCACGAGGCAGGTCACCATGGCTATGCCGGCGTGCAAACGACGGCGCTCGGGGTGGAGTTCGATCGGTTGGTTGCCCAGAAGCGCGAGCTGTCCGGCGAGCTGCGGCGCGAAAAGTACGAGGAGTTGATCGAGTACTACGGCTGGGAGCTGATCCGTGGCCGCGCCCGGTTTGCCGGTCACGACACTGTGGCGGTGGGTGATCGGGTGGTGCGGGCGCGCGCCTTCCTGATCGCTACCGGGGCTCGACCAACTGTACCGGCGATCCCGGGGCTCGAAGAGGCTGGCTACCTGACGAGCACGAGCGCCATGGAGCTGGATCGGTTGCCGAGCTCGCTCGGCGTCATCGGGGCCGGCTACGTGGCGCTGGAACTCGGGCAGGCCTTCCGCTCGCTGGGCAGCGAGGTCACGCTCCTGCAGCGCCGGCCGCGCCTGCTGTCCGACTACGAGCCCGAGGTGGCCGAGGCGATGGGTGCGGCCCTCGACCGGCTGGGGACGACCGTGGTGACCGGGACACGGATCCTGCGGGTCGAGCGCACGCGGCAGGGCCGTCGGCTGGTGGTACTCCGGAATGGGCGCGAGGAGGCGCTCGAGGTTGAGCAGATCCTCGTGGCAGCCGGCCGCCGGCCGAATACCGACGCGCTCGACCTGGAGCGCGCCGGTGTCGCCCTGGACAAGCGCGGCGCTCCGGTGCTGGACGAGACACAACGCACGACTAACCCCCGGGTCTGGGCAGCCGGCGATGTCACCCTCGCGCCGCAGTTCGTCTACGTGGCTGCCTACCAGGGGCGACTCGCCGCGCGGAACGCGGTGCTGGGCCTGGAAGAGCCGGCCGACCTCTCGACGGTGCCGGAGGTGATCTTCACCGATCCCCAGGTGGCCGCGGTCGGGCTGACGCGAGCCGAGGCAGAGCAACAGGGCTACCGCGTCGAGAGCGCCTTCGTGCCGGCCCAGGCGATCGCCCGGGCGCGCGTCGACCTGGCGTCCGAGGGCGGCGTGGTGATGGTGGCCGACGGGGAGAGCGGGCGCATCCTGGGAGTCCAGGCC
>CALKCJ010000014.1 GCA_938082375.1 uncultured Thermomicrobiaceae bacterium | reverse complement strand
TCGGGGGGCGTGACGTCCTGCCAGGTCTGGCCGCCGTCGCGGGAGAGGTGGACCAGGCCGTCGTCGGAGCCGGCCCAGAAGACGCCGGGCTG
Organism: uncultured Thermomicrobiaceae bacterium; assembly: GCA_938082375.1. Classification (GTDB taxonomy): domain Bacteria; phylum Chloroflexota; class Chloroflexia; order Thermomicrobiales; family Thermomicrobiaceae; genus Thermalbibacter. The sequence continues at coordinate 47,472 of CALKCJ010000014.1, read as the reverse complement.
GTGGGGGGACTCGCGGAAGGCGAAGATGGTGCAGTAGACCTCGGCGCCGCTGTTATCGGCCGTGATCGGGCCACCCGACGCCTTCAGCTTCTCCGGATCGTTGCGGGTGAGGTCGGGGCTGATGACTTCCCACGACTCGCCCTGGTCGCGCGAGCGGTGGACGACGTTGGAGGTAACGTAGAGGGCATCCGGGTCGTGGGGGGAGAACTCGATCGGGAACGTCCACTGGAAGCGGTACTTGTGGTAGTCGGCGCCGACTCCGAAGCCGTGTACCTCTGGCCAGACGGTCACATTGCGCTTCTGGCCGGTGCGGGGATCCCAGGCGATCAGCCGCCCATGGCCCATCCCGGTGCCGATGCCGCCGCCGAAGACCCGGTGGGGCGGCGTGGGGCTCACAGCCATGTAGCCGCTCTCGCCGCCGCCCGGCTCGACGTAATTGATCCAGCTAATCGCGCCCTCGAAGCCGATGCTCGGCAGGCGCATGGCCCAGTTGTCCTGCTGGGAGCCGTAGACGTTATAGGGCACCTGGTTATCGACGGTGACGTGATAGAACTGCGCCGTCGGCTGGTTGAGCGGCAACGTCCAGGTCTGGCCGCCGTCGAAGCTGACGCAGGCGCCGCCGTCGTTGCCGTTGATCATGCGGCGAGGATTCTTCGGGTCGATCCAGAGCGCGTGGTTATCGCCGTGCGGTGTCGGGATATTCTCGAACGTGTTGCCGCCGTCCACTGACTTCCAGGCCTGGAGGTTCATGACCCAGACCGTATCGGCATCGGCCGGATCGGCGATCACGTGCATGTAGTACCAGGGGCGGCGACGTAGCTCGAGGTCTTCCGAGCAGCGCTCCCAGGTCTCGCCGTAGTCGTCGGAGCGAAAGAGGCCACCGTCGTCGGCCTCGATCAGGGCCCAGACGCGGCCGGAGCGCGGCGGCGAGGCGGCCAGGCCGATCCGGCCGAGTACTGCAGCTTTGGGCAGGCCCTTGTTGCGGGTGATCTCCTCCCAGGTATCGCCGCCGTCGAACGAGCGCCAGATGCCGGACTCCTCGCCGCCGCTGACCAGTGCCCAGGGGTAGCGTCGGGTCTGCCAGAGAGCGGCGTAGAGGATCCGAGGGTTCTGCGCGTCGATCGTCACGTCGATGGCGCCGGCCCGCTCGCTCTTGTAGAGTACCTTCTCCCAGGTCTTGCCGCCGTCCCGGGAGCGGAAGACGCCACGCTCCTCGTTGGGGCCGAAGGCGTGGCCCAGCGCGGCCACGTAGACGAGGTCTGGATCGTGGGGGTGGATCACGATCTTGCCGATGTGGCGGGTGTCGCGCAGCCCAGTGTTCTTCCAGGTGCGGCCACCATCGGTGGACTTGTAGACGCCGTCGCCGTGGGAGACGTTGCCGCGGATGCAGGCCTCGCCGGTGCCCACGTAGATGACGTTGGGGTCAGCCTCGCTGACGGCGATCGCGCCGATAGCTGCGGTACCGAAGAAGCCATCGGAGATGTTCTCCCAATGGGAGCCGCCGTTGGTCGTCTTCCAGACGCCGCCAGCGCAGGCGCCGAAGTAGAACGTACCCGGCTCGGTGGGGTGCCCGGCCACTGCTACCACCCGTCCCCCGCGGTGCGGGCCGATCAGCCGGAACTCCAGCGAGCGGAAGACCTCAGGACCCATCGCGTGCCCTCCTTCCCTTCCACGCGGTCTCACCGGATTCTGACCGCCAAAATGCGGGCTGTCAACGCGCGGTAGCCGTGTCTTTCCCGGACTTCGGCGCGCGGGCGGGACGTCGATGAGCGCCAGCGTTCTGGCGCACTCGTCGGTCGAGGTACCGCGCGGCTCGCCGGCCAGCGGTGGAGAACGGGCAGGACGTGAGCACGGGTATGAGCGGGAAGCGCCGCCCGACCTTGGCGGTGGGGCGGCGCGTGGTTGAGGGAGGGGGTATGGGAGTGGGGCTCAGCAGCCGGGCCGGTGAGCGAACTCACCCTGCCGCACCTGCAGCGCAACGAGGTGCGGGTCGAGGCGATGGGCGAGGGCCAGCAGGGCACGCGCCGCTGTTGTTCTGATAGACAGGCCGGTAGCCACACCAGCTTCCCGCAGCTTGACCTTCTCGGTCAGCCGACGCTCCAGCTCACTGCGCCGGTACTCGCTCAGTTTCTCGATCTCGTAGTAGTTCATCACGGTTGCACCTCTCCCGGTCGCTTGCCTCATAAGAGTCTGCGTCGTTACCGTTGTGGCTGCCCCTGTCCGTTCGGCCAGGCAAGAGCTGCGTGTCTTCACCATCAGATCGCGCGACCGATCTGCAGCAGCCAGCTCACCAGCGTCGCCAGCGCGGGGCGCAGTCGATACCGCTGGGGAGTCACTTCCTGCACGGTGACCGCAGTCTCGTACCGCTTGGCCCGTTCCCGCTGCATCACCCGCACGACCTCGTACACTGCAATCGGGCTCCAATCCTCCATCAGGAGCATTCCTTCCTGAACGTCGTCGCTGTCCACGTCGTCACACCTCTAGCTTAGGTGGCTGGCTGCCCCTGCACATCGTCAGATCTGCGCAATTTGGAACAGGTGTTCGAAGCACTCGGCGCTGCGACCGATGCGTAGGATTACGCAGACAAAGGCTTGCGTACGTACGCTGTATCGAGTGCTACGACCACTTGTGAATGGACGTAACCTGGAAGAAAGCGGATAGTGCGTACGTACGATGAACATCCGGGCTTACAGCAGCCCATGCTCGATGGCGTAGCGAGTAGCCGCGGCGCGCGAGGAGACGCCCAGCTTGGTGTAGATGGAGCGGAGGTGCTGGCTGACGGTGCGCGGGCTGAGGAAGAGACGCTCGGCGACCTGGGCGTCAGTCAGTCCTTCCGCCACCAGGCGGAGTACCTCGACCTCTCGCGGGGTGAGACCGGCAGGGGCGCCGGCCACTGTTCGGTTGCCGACTTGGCCGGCGAGCGCATCGGCCAGCGCCAGCGCTCGGATTGCGCCAAGTGAGCCGCAGGTCGCACAGGCCTCGTCGATGAGTGACCGGGCGCTGTCACGTTGCCCGGTCACCCGACGCAACTCGGCGAGCGCCAGCAGGGTGAGCGCCCGCTCGAAGGGTGCGTCGCAGGCGTCGGCCAGAGCGAGGGCGGTGTCGAGGTAAGCCGCTGCTTCGCCGTAGTGCCGCGCCAGAGTCTCGAACTCGCCCATCAGCCGGTACGCGGCAAGGAGGGCCAGCGGCTGGCGCGGCTGCTCGGCGCAGGCCAGCGCCTGCTCGACATGACGTCGCGCCAGGGCCGGCTTACTGGCCGCGCGGTGATAGGCGGCCCAACCGAGGTGCCCCTCGGCGCGCCCGAGCACCGCGCCGCTCCAGGCCAGCCAGCGCTCGTGCGCCTCGAGCCAGGCCCTGGCCAGCTCTAGGTCCCCAGCGTCGAGCGCGAGCGCGGCGGCCAAGCGCTGGAGCGGGAGGGTGTCGAGCAGGATGGCATTGCCCGGCTCGTCGGCCGGCCCTGCCGGCAGATGCTCCCGGATCAGCCGCCAGGCGAGCTCAGGCTGCCCCTGCTCGCGCGCGAGCAACGCGAGCATCATCCGGGCGAAGGGTCGCCAGTTGGTCCGCTCGCCAGGTGCCGAGACCGCCAGCGCCAGCTCACACGCCTCAGCCCAGCCGCCTTCGATGAGCAAGAGCGGCAGCCAGGCGAAGCGCGGGGGAAGATCGGAGAGGGCGCCGCTGGCCCGCGCCCATGCCTGCTCAGCGGCGTGTGCCAGGCGACGGCGCTCCGCGAGGTCGTCAGCGCGGTAGGGCAGCACCACCTCAAACAGCTCCAGCAGCAGCGCGTTGCCGACCTGGTAGTGGTGCTCGACAGCGCGATAGGCCGCCGATGCTCGCGCATAGACCTGCCGTGCCTCCTCTGGCCGCCCCAGCATAGCGAGTGCGCTCGCTATGCCGCGCCAGGCATTCGCGTATCCTGAGGTGCCGTAAGCGGGTGCTGGCGGGTGAGTATCGAGCTGTGCCCCCAGTGTCAGCGCCTCGGTGCCGCGCCCGGCAATGGCCAGCCAGGTCACCAATGCCCCACGGTAGTGGTACTCGTCGGGCGGATCGCCAAGCTGCTCCTGGAGCGCGCGCAGCCGGGCGCGTTCCTCAGGGCTGAGCGCGTCGATGACCGCGACATTGGCTTCCAGGTCGGCCAGCCCGCCCCGGATCTCGCCGCTGGTGCAGCGAAGGCCACCGCGGAAGCAGCCGATGTATGCGGCCAGAACGTGATCGCTGGCCTCCTCCGCGAGCGCGAGCGCATCGTCGAGATAGCCGAGCGCCTGGCGAGGATCGGCGTAGCGGCGCATCCGGGCCAGGCGATAGAGGAGTCTGGCCCGCTCGCCCGCCGGGGCGCCCTGCGCTTCCAGCAGTTGCAGGGCGGCCTCGTAGCGCTCGGCGGCAGTCAGCAGCGCGTAGGCGCGCTGGGCGCGCTCGCCGGCCCGGATCAGCCACTCGGCGGCGCGCGGGTCGCCGGCCCGCTGCAAGTGGTGGGCGACCGTGTCGGGGTTGGGAGCCGGGAGGGCGAGCAGCGCTTCGGCAACGCGGCGGTGCCAGGCCCGCCGCCGTGGAGGGAGCAGGCCCTCGTAGAGCGTCTCACGGATCAGCGCGTGGGCAAACCGCACAGCTTCGCCGCTGCTTGGGGCATCCAGCAGGCGAGCCTCCACCGCGGCCTCCACGACCTCGAGCACGGACTCTTCGGAGAGCTCGCTGACCGCGCTCCACAGGCTGAGCGGCACCTCCTCGCCGACGACAGCCGCGACCGACAGGAGGCTATGAGCCTTCGTGCCGAGGCGAAGCACACGGGCCTCGATCACCTGTCGCAGGAGCAAGGGCACGCGGGCCTGGGTCAGGTCGCCGAGGAGCCAGACGTCGCCCTGCGACTGGAGCAGCCGCTCCTCCTCGAGCGTGCGCAGCAGCTCGACGATGTAGAGCGGGTTGCCCTCGGCACGGTCGCCCAAGTAGCCCACGAGGCGATCCTCGTCGCCTCTCGGCAGGCGGTAGCGCGTGGCGACGAGCTCGCGCACATGGTCGAGCTCGAGCCGGCGCAGGTCGAGGCGGATCGCGCCCGTCTCGCGGACGAGCAATGGGAAGAGGGCGAAGAGCGGATGGCGGTGCGTCAGCTCGTCCGCCCGGTAGGTGACGACGAGCAGGAGCGGCAGCATCACGGCGCTGCGAGCCAGGAAGCGCAGCAGGCCGAGGCTACCAGGGTCGGCCCAGTGCAGATCTTCGAGCAGCAGCATGAGCGGCTGCTCCTGGGCAATAGCCCGGAAGAATTCCCGCACGTGAGCGAAGAGCGCCGCCTGGTTGGTCGCTCGCCCGGCGGCGTCGCCCAGCGGTGGCAACGTCGGGTGGTCAGGCGGCGGCGCCTGGGAGAGCACTTCGATCCACGGCCCATAGGCGGGCGTCTCCGTCAGGTCATAGCAGTAACCAGCCAGCACCAGCACACCCTGCACCCGGGCCTCCTGAGCGAGCGTGCTGGCCAGGGCGGTCTTACCGATCCCGGCTTCCCCGCCGATGAGGACGAGGCGGCAGTGCCCCGCGAGGGTTTCGGCGAGGCATTCCCGGAGCATTGCCAGCTCGCGGGCCCTGCCGACCAGGACCGGGCCAGGCTCGTTGCGATACTGTGCCACTCTACCGGTCGCCATCGGACACCTGCACGCGACAGAAGAGGAGTGCGGAACATGTGTACGAGTGTAGCACTAGTATCCTCTGCGGGCATCTTGGGTAGGCGAGGCCGCAACGCGTCGTATGGCAGATAGGCCTGCACTGTGGTATCTCTAGGCCACGGTGCTCGAAAGACGGATCTCGTCGTGGAGAGGCAGAGCACGATGGCTGTCACTGAGCTGATCACCCGCCGCCGGTTCACCGTGGATGAATACCACCGGATGGCTGAGACCGGCATCTTGCACGAGGACGACCGGGTGGAGCTGATCGAGGGGGAGATCGTCGAGATGAGCCCGATCGGACGCCGGCACCAGGCATGCGTGGATCGGTTGACTCACTGGCTGGTGCCGGCGCTTCAAGGGCGGGCAATCGTGCGGGTACAGGGATCGGTGAAATTGAGCGACATCAGCGCGCCTCAGCCGGACGTGCTGCTCCTGCGGCCACGCCAGGACTTCTATGCGACGGCCGATCCCGGACCGGACGACGTCGTTCTGGCTATCGAGGTGGCAGACACCTCGCTGCGCTACGACCAGGGGATCAAGGTGCCGCTCTATGCTCGGCACGGGATACCCGAGGTGTGGGTGGTCGATCTGGCTGAGGAGCGGATCCTGGTCTACCGGAATCCGGATCCTGGGATGGGGTATCGCGCGGTGGAGGTGCTGGGGCGTGGAGATCGGCTGGCGCCGCGCGCGTTCCCCGACCTGGAGCTGGCTGTCGACGAGCTGCTCGCGTGAGCGGCGTGTCGAGGAGGACTGCGGCCGATCCGAGCCGAACGCACCGTATATCTGAGGTCGAGGAAGACGCCATGGCTGTCACTGAGCTGATCACCCGTCGCCGGTTCACCGTAGACGAGTACCACCGGATGGCCGAAGCCGGCATCTTGCACGAGGACGACCGGGTGGAGCTGATCGAGGGGGAGATCGTCGAGATGAGCCCGATGGGCTGGCGGCACCAGGCGTGCGTAAACCGGCTGAACCAGCGCTTGGTCCCAGCCCTCCGAGGTCGGGCGATCGTTCAACCCCAGGGGCCGATTCGGCTCAGCGAGGACTCCGAGCCGCAGCCAGACCTGGTGGTGCTGCGGCCGCGGGCAGACTTCTACGCGGAGGGCGGCCCTGGCCCCGAGGACATGTTCTGGCTGATCGAGGTCAGCGACACCTCGCTGCGCTACGACCGGGACGTCAAGGTGCCGCTGTACGGCCGGTACGGGATCCCGGAGGTCTGGGTGGTCGATCTGGCTGGAGAGCAGGTCTTCGTCTACCGTGACCCGCGCCCGGGCGGAGGCTACCGCTCGGCCCAGGTGCTCGGCCGTGGTGCTCGCCTGGCTCCCCAGGCTTTCCCCGATCTCGAGCTAACCGTCGATGAGCTCCTGGCGTGAGGGGATCAGTCAACGCGTCTTTTCCTGCTCGCTCCAGTAGTGGCTATCCGGCTGCGGCCGCGGGCCGAAGACAGCCGTGCCCACCCGTACCATAGTCGAGCCCTCTTCGATCGCGATCTCCAGGTCGCCCGACATGCCCATCGAGAGGATGTCCATACGCACGCGCGGGATGCCCTCTCCAGCGATCTGGTCGCGGAGCTGCCGCAGCAGCCGGAAGCAGCGGCGCGCGTCCTCGGGGTCGGCCGAGAGTTTGCCGATGGTCATCAGTCCCTTGATGTTGAGCGTGTCGTAGCGCGCTACCTGCCGGACGAACGCGAGCGTCTCCTCTGGCGCCACGCCGAACTTGCTCTCCTCGTACGACGTGTTGACCTGGATCAGGATATCGAGGCTGCGCCCGAGCCGCTGCAAGTGCTGGTCGAGTTTCTCTACCAGCCGGATCCGATCGACCGACTGCACCAGGCTAGCGAAAGTGAGCACGTCCTTGACCTTGTTCGTCTGCACATGGCCGATGAAGTGCCACTCGACTGGTAAATCCTTCAGCTCCTGGTACTTGGCCAGCGCCTCCTGTACCTTGTTCTCGCCGATCAGGCGCTCGCCGGCCTCGACGGCGACCCGGATCCGCTCCGCAGGCACGGTCTTAGTGACCAGCAGCAGCTCGACCTCGTCCGGCGAGCGGCCAGCCCGACGACATGCCTCCCGGATGCGGCCGCGTACCGCCTCGAGGTTCGCCAGGATCAGCTCGCGCGTTGCGGTCGCTCCCTGTGGCATCGACAGCGCCCTTCAGCACCTGGAGCGCAGCGCACTCCACGGGGGAGGATAGCCGCGCGCGCCGGCTGTGCAAACAGCCAAGTGCCCGCGCGGACGATCCGAATTGGATGGATCGGCGGTCGAGCCCTCGAGCGGCGGATCGTGGCCACTCGCCTCATCCCTGGCCGGGAGACCCGACGACTGCCTCGGTCGCCGGAACGGCCTTACCAGCCAGACCGGCCTGCTCGGCGAACTCGGGGTCATAGAGGTGGCAGGCGACGAAGTGTCCGCTGCCGATGTCGCGCAGGCGCGGCTCGATCTTGTCGCACGGGGTGAAGCGGTACGGGCAGCGGGTGTGGAAGCGGCAGCCGGATGGCGGGTTGATCGGGCTCGGCACATCCCCTGGCAGGATAATGCGCTGGCGGGCGCCGCGGCGAGCTGGGTCGATGCGCGGCACAGCCGAGAGCAATGCCTTGGTGTAGGGGTGCAGTGGGTTACCGTAGAACTCAGCGTTGTCGGCCAGCTCGACGATCTTGCCCAGGTACATGACAGCGACGCGATCGCTGACGGCTCGGACGACGCTCAGGTCGTGAGCAATGAAGATATAGCTCAGCCCCAGCTCAAGCTGGAGATCCTGGAGGAGGTTGATGATCTGTGCCTGGATCGAGACGTCGAGCGCCGAGACCGGTTCATCGAGGACAATGAAGTCCGGGTTAGCCGCGATAGCGCGGGCGATGCCGATACGCTGCCGCTGGCCACCGGAGAACTCGTGTGGGTAGCGGTTGGCGTAAACGGGGTTAAGCCCAACGCGCTCGAGGATGTGACGTACCCGCTCCTCCACCTCGCGCCCCTGGGCCAGCCGGTGCACCTCGATCGGCTGGGCGATGATGCTGCCGACGGTTCGGCGGGGGTTGAGGGAGGAGAAAGGATCTTGGAAGACAATCTGCATTCGCCGGCGGAAGGAGCGGAGCTGGTCACCCTTCAGCGAGCGAAGATCCACGCCGTCGAAGCGGATCGTCCCCGCGGTCGGCTCCAGCAGCCTGAGCACGAGCCGTCCGGTGGTCGTCTTGCCGCAGCCGGACTCACCGACCAGGCCGAGCGTCTCGCCGCGGTTGACGGTGAAGTCGATCCCGTCGACAGCCACCACGTCGGCCACCTTGCGCTGCAGGATGCCGCGGGTGATCGGGAAGTGCTTGACCAGCCCCTGGACTTCGAGGAGCGGGCGATGGTCGACTACGCGGCGAACCTCGATCTCCTCACGGGCGATGAGGCGGACCGGGGCCTCAGCCCGCGACGGCTCGTAGAGCCAGCAGCGCACGGTCTGGCCCTCTGGCAGGCGGAACAGCGGCGGCTCCTCGACGCGGCATTTCTCCCAAGCGTAGGGGCAGCGGGGGTGGAAGGTGCAGCCACTCGGCAGCCGGGCCAGGTTGGGCGGCTGGCCGATGATCGGGGTCAGCCGTTGCCGACGTGGCTCGTCGATCTTGGGCAGGCAGTCCAGTAGTCCCCAAGTGTAGGGATGCCTGGGACTCGTGAAGAGCTGCGGCGTCGTGCCCTGCTCGACGATGCGCCCAGCGTACATCACGTTGACCCGGTCGCAGACCTCGGAGATCACGCCCAGGTCGTGCGTGATGAAGATCATCGCCATCCGGAAGTCACGCTGGAGCTCCTTCATCAGCTCCAGGATCTGGGCCTGGATCGAGACATCGAGCGCCGTCGTCGGCTCGTCGGCGATCAAGAGTTTGGGGCGGCAGGAGAGCGCCATGGCGATCATGGCGCGCTGGCGCATCCCGCCGGAGAGCTGATGGGGATACGCCTTGAAGCGCTCGGCCGGATTGGGGATGCCGACCCGCGCGAGCAAGCTGATCGCCTCCTCTCGCGCCTGCGCCTTGGTCATGCCCCGGTGGAGGACGAGGGCCTCGACGATCTGGTCGCCGACGGTGAAGACCGGATTGAGCGAGGTCAGCGGCTCCTGGAAGATCATGGCGATCTCGTTACCACGGATCTCGCGCATCTCGGCCTCGGTAAGGCTGAGCAGCTCCTGGCCGTCGAACCAGATGCGACCCCCGACAATCCGCCCGGGTGGGCTATCGATCAGCCGCAGGAGCGAGAGGCCGCTGACCGTCTTGCCGCTCCCCGATTCACCAACGACACCGAGTACTTCACCCCGGTTGAGCTGATAGCTGATCCCGTCGACAGCCCGTACCGTCGTGCCGCGGTGGAAGAAGTAGGTGCGCAGTTCCTCGACACGCAGCAGTTCGTCACCACCGGCCGGAGCGCTCAGCGGCTGGTCGCGGCGGGGGCCTGTTGGCTCCACGTCTTCCCCCTCCTCGCTAGTCGATCCGCGACCGCGGGTCAAGCGCGTCGCGCAGTCCGTCGCCGACGAAATTGAACGCCAGCACCGTGAGCGCAATCATCAGGCCAGGGTAGAAACCCATCCACCAGGCGCGGTAGTCGCGCAGATAGGTAAACGCGTTCTGGAGCATGTTGCCCCAGGAGGCGGTCGGTGGCTGGATACCAAACCCAAGGAAGGAGAGGGTGGACTCGGTCAGGATGGCGGCCGGGATGCTGAGCGTCGCCGCCACGATGATCGGCCCCATCGCGTTGGGCAGCAGCTCGCGGAAGATGATGGCCCAGGTTGGTACGCCGATGGCGCGCGCCGCTTCCGCATACTCGCGGGTGCGTAGCGTCAGAAACTCGCCACGCACCAGGCGCGCGACGTACATCCAGTTGATGACGCCGATAGCCAGCGAGATCGTCAACGCGGAGGGGCGGACTCCGACAAGCACGGCCATGAGGAAGAGCAGCGGTGGGAAAGCCAGCATCATGTCAGCCACCCGCATAATGGCCATATCGACCCAGCGTCCGGCATAACCGGCGATCGCTCCCAGCACCGTGCCGACCACGATGGCAAAGCCCGTCGCCAGGAACCCGACGGCGAGCGAGACGCGGGAGCCGTGGATGACGCGTGAGAGCAAATCTCGGCCCACCTGGTCGCTGCCCATTGGGTGAGCCAGGCTCGGCGAGGCTGGCCGGCCGAACTGGGCCAGTTGCAGGTCGATCGCGTTCGGGTCGTAGGGAGCGATCCAGGGAGCCAGGAGCGCGGTAACGAAGAGCGCGAGGAGGAACACGGCGCTCACCACTGCCAGGCGATGACGCAAAAAGCGGCGCCAGGTGAGCCGCCAGGGGCTCTCCGGCCGCTCGCTCACCAGCTCCTCGATCGCGACAGCCGGGCTCACGCCAGTGGTCAGCTCAGCTCGCTCGATGGCGGCGTCACGGTCAGTCATAGCGCACCCTCGGGTCGACTACAGCGTACAAGATGTCCGAGAGCAGCGTGCCGAGCATGATCAGAGTCGCCGAGAGCAGGACGATCGCCATCACGACCGGGTAGTCGCGCTGGCTCAGCGAGTGCACGGCAAGCTGGCCCATGCCTGGCCAGGAGAAGATCGTCTCGACCACGATCGAGCCCTCGACCAGGATCACCAGCACGTAGCCGAGCAGCGTGATGATCGGGATGAGCGCGTTGCGCCAGGCATGTTTGAGGATGACCACGTGCTCGGGGAGGCCCTTGGCTCGTGCCGTCCGGATGTAGTCCTGCCGGATCACCTCGAGCATCGCGGCGCGCTGGTAGCGCATGTAGCCGGCCAGGCTCGCCAGAGTTACCGACGCGACCGGCAAAATATAGTGGGTGACCGTGTCGACGAAGTGGTTCCAGAAGCCGGGCTCGACATACGGGCTACTCATGCCGCGGACCGGCAGGAGCTGGATCTTCACCGCAAAGAGATAAAGGAGCATCAGCGCGAGCCAGAACTGCGGGATCGAGATGCCGACGAAGTTGAACGTGGTCAACAGGTAGTCGAGCCAGGAGTACTGCCGCACGGCCGAGAGGATCCCTAAGGGTAGGGCAATGGCGAGCGTGATGACCAGCGCGACCCCGGCCAACTTCATCGTGTTGGGCAACCGCTGCAGGATCACTTCTGTCACTGGCTTCTTGGTACGGATCGAGGTTCCCAGGTTGCCGCGCAGCACCTGCCCCAGCCAGTCGAAGTACTGGAGGACGACAGGCTTGTCCAGCCCGTACTGCTTGCGCAGGCGCTCGCGGTCGGCGTCGGTGATGACCGTGCCCGCACCGCGGGCCTCCAGGAGCAGGACGGTCACTGGATCTCCCGGCGCGCGCTTCAGCATGGCAAAGGTAACGACCGACACCCCCACCAGCAGGGGGAGCATCCAGAGCAGTCGCCGCACGATGTACGCGGTCATCTCCTGTCCCTCGCCAGCGCTTCCCGCTCAGGCCGCGCGCGCGGCCTGAGCGGGGATGGCGTTACTGCTGCTTCTTGTAGATCTTTTCCGGGAAGGCACGATGGTACCAGCGGATGCTGGGCGTGTCCTCCGGCACACCACCGATGACCCGGCGGACGATCCAACCGTCCACGGCGCAGTAGAGCGGCAGCGCTGGCAGGGTCTTGAGTCGGGCCTGATCGAGCTGGTGATAGACCTTGATGCGCTCCTGCTCGTCGACAGTGGTTCGCCCCAGGGCGATCAGCCGGTCGACCTCGTCGTCCTTGAAGTACATATAGTTGTCGCCGTTGGGCGGATGACTGGCCGAGTGGAGCTCGTTGTAGACATCGGGATCCTGTTCGAAGGGGTGCGGCCACTCCTGCACTTCCATCGCGCGCCCCATCGGGTCGTCGTTGGGGTTGTACCACATGCTCTCGAGCGTGGTGTACTCGAGCACCTGCGGCACGATCTCGATGCCGACCGCCCCGAGCATCTGCTGGAGAATGACCTGGTCGTTCTTGTACTCGTCGAACCCGGAGTAGGTGAGCAGGGTGAAGGACATCCGCTGGCCGTCCTTCCGTCGAATGCCGTCGGGGCCAGGTGTCCAGCCGGCGTCGTCGAGGATCTTCTTCGCCAGCTCGGGGTTGTACGGATACTCCTTGGAGTAGTTGACGTTGTCGTAGTCGTTGTACTTGTCGAGCGGCCCGGTGACCGCATACTGGTTTTCAGCCAGCAAGCCCCGTCCTTTGGTCACCGTATCGGTGAGCGACTTCTTGTCGATCGCATGGGCAATCGCCTTGCGGACGTTGAGATCCTTGAGGATCGGGTGCTTGTGGTTGAAGGCGAGCGTAATCGGCGTGTAGTAGACGTAATTGAGTAGCATCACGTTGGGATCGTTCTCGTAGCGTGGCTGCATCTCGGGCGGGACGAACATCATGTCGACCTCGCCGCGCTCGAGCGCGGCAGCACCGGCGTTGGTGTCGGCCATAAAGAAGGCTGTCCAGCCGTCGGCTGCCGGGCGGCCCTTGAAATAGTTGTCGAAGCGCTCGAAGCGGATCCACTGGTCGGGATTCCACTCGACGACCTTGAACGGGCCGGTGCCGATCGGTTTGGTGTTGAACGGGTCGGTGTTAATGTCGCTCGAATTCTCGAGCAGGTGCTTGGGAATGATCCCGATCTGGGAGATCGAGAAGAGGAAGGGCGCGAACGGCTCTTTGGTGGTAATCACCACGGTGCGTGGATCCGGCGCTGACCAGGTGACCCACTCGCCGCCGACTTGCAGGCGAGAGCCGAGGGTAGTCTGCGTCTTCTCGTCCTTGATCTTCTCGAAGGTAAAGATCACGTCGTCGGCGGTAAAGGGCGTGCCGTCGTGCCAGGTGGCCTCAACGAGATGGAACGTGAGGGTCAGCCCGTCGGGGCTGTAGTCCCAGCTCTCTGCCAACTCCGGGATAAGGTTCCCGTGGTCATCGTACTTAACGAGACGACTGAAGGTCAGCCAGAAGCACCAGTAATCGTTACCGGTCAAGATCGGGTTACTGATCTGCTTGTCGCCGAGGGTATTGATCACATTGACGATGCCGCCGGTCACCTCCGCAGCGGGAGTTGGGCTCGCTGCCGGAGCGGGAGTCTGCCCCGGTGCTGGCGTTTGAGCCGGCACAGGTGTCTGGGCAGGGGCGGCCTCCTCCCGGCGACAGGCAGCGAGCACCATGGCCACCGCTGGCGCCGAGAGGCCGAGCAGCGCGGCACGCCTGAGGATCGTCCGCCTGTCGTAGCGCCGAACAGTTGCCTCGCGGATGAGCGCCTCCACGCGTGGGTCGTATTTCATCTCAGCTCCTCCTCGTCTCTCTCGGCTCGACGCATCAGGCCTTCAGAGATCGCTGCATCACTCGATGCCATACCATACCAGAACAGCCCGCAGCAAGCAGCACCGGGCGGAAGATCCCCCAGACCATACAACTCGCCGCTCGCTCCTCCTCCGGCGCTGTCCTCTCCGCGCGCAGCGCATCGATGAGGTCACGCGTATTGTAGGCGAGCGTTCTTCTGACCGTCAAGATGAACCGCTTCCGGCGAGGTAACACCCCTTTTGTCTCCGTTACGGCAACAACCTCGTCGGTTCTGTCCGGATCCCGAGCGGTACGCGTGCAACGGCCACAGCCAAGGAGTGTCTGGGCGGATGCTCGCCTCGTGAGCAGAAGCGCCGACAGCAGACCAGGCTGGTCACGAGGCTGGCTGTACGCGACAATGAGAGGACGAAGAGGGTCGATGATCCGGTCGAGGCGAGCCCAATGCGTGCCCTGCTGGGTCAGGTGACGCTCCGCTTCTACGCGGAACTGAACGACTTCCTGCCACCGTATCGACGGCAGGTGGCGTTCGTCCAGCCGCTCAGCGGCCGCACCTCGGTCAAAGACCTCGTCGAGGGCCTCGGCGTCCCGCACACTGAGGTCGACCTCATCCTGGTCAACGGCGAGCCAGTCGACTTTACCTACATCGTCCAGGACGGCGACCGCATCAGTGTCTACCCGGTGTTCGAGTCGATCGATATCTCGCCGCTGACGCGGCTGCGGCCGCGCCCGCTGCGGATGCCGCGCTTTGTGCTCGATGTCCACCTCGGCAAGCTCGCAGTATACCTCCGGATGCTGGGGTTCGACACAGTGTACGGAAACGACTACGACGACGCGACCCTGGCCCACCTGGCGGCTGACCAACGCCGCATCCTGTTGACGCGTGATCGGGGCCTGCTCAGGCGCAGCGTGGTCACCCACGGTTACTTCGTCCGAGCGACGGTACCCCGGCAACAGCTCGTCGAAGTCCTCCGCCGTTTCGACCTCCTGGGCTCGATCGCCCCGTTCCGTCGCTGCATGCGGTGCAATGGGCTCCTGGCCCCCGTCGCAAAGCAGGACGTGATCGACCAGCTTCTACCCCGAACCCGACGCTCCTATAATGAGTTCTATCGCTGCCGCGAATGCAACCGCGTCTACTGGAAGGGATCCCACTTTCTCCGCATGCAGCAGTTCATCCACCAGCTGCGCACGAGCCAGTAACGACGTGACCACCTGCTTGAACCAGCGTCGGCCAGTAGGCGTGGACTGAATACGCGTATTCCCAGGCAGAGATCAGCGCCATGCCAAGACTTGCGGACGACGCTCGAGGCGGTAAAGTGTCGCGGAGAGTCGATCGGCCGGGAGGCAAGGAGAGTCCGATGGTCAGGGAGGATACAACAATGACAGCGGGAGTGGCACAGCAGTTCGATACCGTGATCCTGGGTGGAGAGATCATCGATCCCGGCGCGGGGCTGATCGGGCGCTACGATGTCGGCATCCGCGAGGGGCGGGTCGCGGCGGTGGAGCCCTCACTGGCCGGTGCGCGGGCCGAGCGGGTAATTGATGCCCGTGGCCAAATCGTGACACCCGGTCTGATCGACCTACACACGCACGTCTACTGGGGTGTGACCTACTGGGGTATCGAGGCTGACCCGGTCGCCGCGCGCAGCGGCGTGACTACCTGGCTGGACGTCGGTAGTGCTGGCTCGTACACCTTCCCTGGCTTCCGGCGCTACATCGTCGAGCCGAGCCGGGTGCGGATCTATGCCCTGCTTAACCTCTCGTCGATCGGGCTAGTGGCGCCCACCTGGGAGTTCACCAACCTCGACTACTGCGACCTGGAGCTGGCGGCGCAGATCGCCGAGCGCAACCGCGACCTGATCCTGGGTATCAAGGCCCGGATCGACCGCAATACGACCCGCGGCGTGGGCATCCGGCCACTGGAGCTGGCCCGCGAGCTGGCCGACCGGCTCGGCCTGCCCTTGATGGTGCACATCGGCTTCGGCCCGCCATCGATCGACGAGGTGGCGGAACTCCTGCGGCCCGGCGATATCCTGACGCACTGCTTCACCGGCGGCACGATGCGCATCCTGACCGAGGATGGCAAGGTGCACCCGGTCATCCGCGAGCTGCACGAGCGTGGGCTGGTGCTCGACATCGGGCATGGAACGGGCTCGTTCAGCTTTCCGGTGGCCAAAGCCCTGCTCGAGCAGGGCCTGCTACCCGACGTGATCAGCAGCGACATCCACCAGCTCGCCATCCAGGGGCCGATGTTCGACCTGCCGACCACGCTGTCTAAGTTCCTGGCCCTGGGGATGAGCTTGCCGGAGGTGATCGAGCGCGCCACCGCCGCGCCGGCTCGGGTGATCGGCCGGCAGGATCTGGGGACGCTCAAGCCGGGCAGCCTGGCCGATGTCGCCGTCTTCCGCCTGGAGGAGGGCGACTTTACCTTCTACGACGTGGACATGACGGCCTGCCGGGGCACCAAGCGGCTGGTGAACACGTTGACGCTGGTCGGCGGTGAGCCATTGCCAGCGATCCCGGAGAGCGAGCGTCCGGTCTGGGCGGTGCTGCCCGAGCACCAACGGCCGATCCTCCAGCACCGTTGGTAGATGCCTCTAAGGTAGCCGGCCCCCGCGCAACCCCCTGGCGACGACCTCGATCTGTCTGCGATCTTGCGGGTGCTCGGCGTGGAGGACGCCAGGGCGGTGGAGCCGGTCGCGGGCGGCTGGGAGACGGCCCTCTGGCGGGTCGATCGAGGCGGCAGGTCGAGCGCGCTGCGGCTGTTCCGCCCGGAGCAGGCGAGTACCCCGTGGCACGAGGCGCTGGCGCTGCGGGCCCTCGCCGGGCGGGCTCCCGTTCGGCTGCAGTCCCCCGGTCAGGCCGCGAGTCGAACCCTGCCTGCGCCACGTGCTCGAGCACTTCCTGGAGCCCTGCTGGGGATAGCTGTCGTGCTCCGGTAGCCGCCTCCAGGATGAGCTGGTCAGCCCGTGCAAGCGAGCCGCCCGCGGCAACCGCGGCAGGCGAGCAAGCCACCACTCAGGCCGTGCCGCGCTCCGAGCCGCGGATGCCGCGGTTGCCACGCTGGTGCTTAGCCATTCGCGACTCAGGCCGCGACCACTGCCGCGGTCTCGGCCACTATGCGGTTGAACGCGGCCAGGTCGCGCTCGATCAGCTCCTCGAGCCGGGCGAGCTGAGCATCGACGCGCCCGCTGAGGTCGGCGAAGACCTCGTACGCCTGCCGGGTGGGTCGGCTGTCGGCCGAGCCGATGGCCGTGGCCAGGCCGGCCAGCTTGGCGTTCAGCTTGAGCGGGTAGTTCAGCACGTCCTGCCGACCCTGCGCTCGGTACTGGATCAGCTCGCCCTCGACCTCGAGGAGCTTCTCGCGCAGCTCCTTGGCCTTCTCGCGGATCTCGGCGAGATCTTCTCGCGTCTCCCACACCTCGAGCTGGCGGCGCAGCTTCCGGATCCGGTTGACCGCCTCGTGTGTCTCGGAGAGCTTCCGCCAGACCCGAAGTGCCAGCTCGAACTGCTCGCGGAGCTCGGCATCGGTCGCCTCGATCCGCGGATCGCGCACGACCTCAAACGACTCGCTCCAGGACTGCTCACCGATGGTGAGCCGCACTTGGTAGCGCCCTGGTGGGACAAGCGGGCCCAGCACGCCGCCAGAGAACTCGAGCGACTTGTCGTCCGGCACTTTCACAGCGTCGGGATAGCGCAGGTTCCAGACGAAGCGATGGAAGCCGGGCGTTTTTGGAACCAGCGGTTCCTTCGACTCCTCCTCACCGGGCTGTGGCTCCTTCTTCTCGCTGGAGTAGGAGCGGACTTCGTTCCCCTCGGCATCGAGGATGGTCAACCTGACCTCACCCTCAGGCTGCTCGCGCAGGTAGTAGGTGATGATCACGCCGTCCGGCGGGTTCTGCCCAGCGTCGACGTAGACTTCGACCTTTTCTCCTGTCTCGGTCTCGCGGGTCTCGAAGGTGGCCATCGTCGCGCCGGTCATGCGGTAGTTCTTGCCGGGCGTCGGTGGGTGGCCGAATCCTCGGTAGGTGCGGAAGCGCACAGTGGTACGGGGCGGGAACAGGTGCGCCGGCTGCTCGAGCTGGGAGGGCAGGAACTGCCGCAGTGGGGTCAGGTCGTCCAGGATCCAGAAGCTCCGCCCGTGCGTCGCCAGCACCAGGTCGTTGTCCTTCACCACCAGGTCGTGGATGGGCACGACGGGCAGGTTGCTCTGGAAGCGCTGCCAGCTTACCCCGTCGTCAAACGACAGGTAGAGGCCGGTCTCCGTCCCGGCGTACAAGAGCCCGCGCCGCACTGGATCCTCGCGGATCACGCGCGTGAAGTCATCCTCAGGGATGCCGCTGGTGATCTTGGTCCAGCTCTGGCCGTAGTCGCTGGTCTTGAACAGGTAGGGGCGGAAGTCATCGAGCTTGTAGCGAGTGGCAGCCAGGTAGCAGGCGGCTGCGTCGTGCGGCGAGGGCTCGATAATGCTGATCAGCGCCCACTCGGGAAGGTCGGGCGGGGTGACGTTCTGCCAGGTCTGGCCGCCGTCGCGGGAGAGGTGGACCAGCCCGTCGTCGGAGCCGGCCCAGAGGATACCTGGGGCCGCGGGCGACTCGGCGAAGGCGAAGATGGTGCAGTAGTACTCGGCGCCGGTGTTGTCCTTGGTGATCGGCCCACCGGAGGGCTGGAGCTTCTCGGGGTCGTTGCGCGTGAGGTCGGGGCTGATCACTTCCCAGCTCATGCCGCCGTCGCGCGAGCGGTGGACGACGTTCGAGGTGACGTAGAGCGTATCCGGGTCGTGGGGTGAGATGACGATCGGGTAGGTCCACTGGAAGCGATACTTCGCTTCGCTCGCGCCAGCGCCGAGCGTACTCTCGGGCCAGACCTGGATGTTCTGGATCTGACTGCTCTTGCGGTCGTAGCGAGTAAGATAGCCCAGGTAGCTGCCGGCGTAGACGATATCAGGGTTCTTCGGGTGGACGGCGATGTAGCCGCTCTCGCCGCCACCCACCTCATGCCACTCGCCCTGACTGATCGCGGCCAGGTGTGAGCGGCTGGGGCCGGAGATGGTGGTGTTGTCCTGTTGGGCGCCGTAGACCCGGTAGGGGAAGCGGGTATCGACGGTGACATGGTACATCTCGGCCGTCGGCTGGTTGTAGAGACTTGACCAGGTCTGCCCGCCGTCGAAGCTGACGCAAGCGCCACCGTCGTTGCCGTTGATCATCCGACGAGGATTCTTCGGGTCGATCCAGAGCGCATGGTTGTCGCCGTGCGGGATGGGAACCTGGAAGAAGGTCTTGCCGCCGTCGTTCGACTTCCAGAGTTCGACGTTCAAAGCCCACACTGTCTCGGGATCCTGCGGATCGGCGTAGATATGGTGGTAGTACCAGGCACGCTGTCGCAGGTTGCGGTCTTCGGAGCAGCGTTCCCAGGTGTCGCCGGAGTCGTCGGAGCGAAAGACGGCGCCGTCCTCAGCCTCGACGATGGCCCAGACGCGCCCAGGCTTGGCCGGCGAGACGGTCACCCCGATCTTGCCGATGACCTCGCCCTTGGGCAAGCCCTTGTGGCGGGTGATCTCTTCCCAGGTGTCGCCGCCGTCGAAGGAGCGGAAGAGCCCGCTCCCCGGCCCGCCGCTGACCAGCTCCCATGGCCGGCGGATCGCCTGCCACAGGGCAGCGTAGAGGATGCGGGGGTTGTTCGGGTCGAGCACCAGGTCGATAGCGCCGGTGTGCTCGTCGCGGTAGAGCACCCTCTCCCACGTCTTGCCGCCGTCCCGGGAGCGGAAGACGCCGCGCTCCTGGTTGGGACCGTGGGCGTGGCCGAGCGCGGCGACGTAGACCAGGCCTGGATCGTGTGGGTGGATCACAATCTCACCGATGTGGCGCGTATCGGCCAGGCCACAGTGCACCCAGGTACGGCCGCCATTGGTCGACTTGTAGACGCCGTCGCCGTGGGAGACGTTGCCGCGGATGCAGGCCTCGCCCATGCCGACGTAGATCACGTTGGGATCGGCCTCGCTGACCGCGATGGCCCCGACCGAGGCGCGCTTGAAGTAGCCGTCGGAGATATTCTTCCAGTAGCGGCCGCCGTCGGTCGTCTTCCAAACGCCACCCCCGGTGGAGCCGAAGTAGAAGGTGAGCGGGTCAGTCGGGTGCCCCGCGACCGCCACCACGCGCCCACCCCGGAACGGCCCGATCAGCCGGAACTCGAGTGCCTGATCGAGACGCCGCCGTCCACCTTCAGCCATCGTCCTACTCCTCCCGTCCGCCTTGTCGCCGTGCCCGCATCTATCCGGCGTCGATGACGCGCAGCACCTGTTGTCGCGCAGGGGAGAAGCGTTGTCAAGCGTGCTGGTTCCACCTGTCTCCTAGCCACGAACCTGGTTCTCGGACGTGCTTCGTCAGGTGGGATTCCTCCTCGCACAGCAGCCTGCGGAGCTCAACCAGTGGGCGAGTCACGGGGCCGGAGTCAGCGTTCTCCTCGCGTGCAGCCGTTGGCGAAAGCGGCACTCGGTGGTAGAAACGGGCGGCGGAGAGCGGCCCCGCCAGGTAATCCGCGGGGGCCACAGCCGGCCGGCATGGGCTGAGGAGGGAGGAAACGTGTCCGCGCCAAGGTACGCCGTCAGCATCGATGTGGGAGGCACCTTCACCGACCTGGTGCTCTTCGACATCGAGGCGGGAACCGTCGCGGAATTGCATAAGGTGCTCACCGATCCCCAGCGGCCGGCGCGCGCGGTGCTCCAGGGCTGGCGCGAGCTGCTGGAGCTGGCCGGCATCGAGCCATGTCAAGTGGCCGAGGTCGTCCACAGCACCACGCTGGTGACCAACGCGCTGGTCGAGCGCCGAGGTGCGCGCACGGCGCTCCTCACGACACCGGGCTTCCGCGATGTCCTCGAGATCGGCATCGAGCAGCTCTACGACATCTACGATCTCTTCGCCCCGTACCCGGAGCCACTGGTACCCCGCCACTGGCGGCGCGAGGTGCGCGAGCGCGTGAGCCGTGACGGCACAGTACTGGAGCCTCTCGACGAGAGCGGTGTGCTGGCGCAGGTGGATGAGCTGGTCGCCGAGGGGGTGGAGTCGATCGCCGTCTCACTGCTCCACGCCTACCGGAACCCGGCGCACGAGCGGCGTATTGCCCAGCTCATCGCCGCGCGCTACCCAGAGGTCACGGTCTCGCTCTCGTCGCAGGTGGCCCCGCTCATCGGCGAGTACGAGCGCACTTCGACGGTCGTCGCTGACGCCTACGTGAAGCCCTTGCTCCGACGCTACCTCGCCGACCTGCGCGACGCGCTCCAGGCCGAGGGCTTCACCGGCCAGCTTTTCCTCGTCCTCTCCTCCGGTGGGGTCACGACGCTGGAAGCGGCTATGGACTTCCCCGTCCGGTTGCTTGAGTCCGGCCCAGCAGCCGGCGCCTTTGCCGCGAGCTTCTACGGCCGGCTGGCCGGGCACGAGGACGTGCTCTCGCTCGACATGGGTGGCACCACTGCCAAGGCCTGCCTCATCGAGCGCGGTACGCCCGCAGTCGTGCGCATGCTCGAAGTCGACCGGGTGCACCGCTTCAAGCCTGGCAGCGGGCTGCCGGTGATGACGCCGACGGTCGACCTGATCGAGATCGGGGCCGGCGGCGGGAGTATCGCCTCGATCGACCGGCTGGGGCTGCTCAAAGTAGGGCCGCAGAGCGCCGGAGCCGATCCCGGGCCGGCCTGCTACGGGCTCGGCGGCGATCAGCCGACAGTGACCGACGCCAACCTGCTGCTCGGCTACCTCGACCCAGCGAACTTCCTCGGCGGGCGGATGGCGCTGCGGCCGGAGCAGGCGCGCCGGGCGGTCGCTCGCTGCATCGCGGAGCCGCTCGGGCTAGAACTCGACGCGGCCGCCCGCGGCGTGCATGCGATCGTCAACGAGAACATGGCCCAGGCCGCGCGGACGCATATCATCGAACGCAACCGCGACCCGCGTTCCCTGGCGATGGTCGCCTTCGGGGGGGCCGGGCCGGCCCATGCGGCCTCAGTGGCGCGCATCCTCGGTATCCGCAGGGTCATCGTGCCGCTCGGCGCCGGAGTAGCCTCGGCGATCGGCGCGCTGACGGCGCCGCTGGCCATGCCATTCACGCGCACCTACCTCACGACCCTCGAGGACTGCGACTGGTCGGCGGTGCGTGACCTCTACCAGGAAATGCGAGCTGCTGCGGCCCGCGCCCTGGCCCCGGTAGCCGGTGAGGCGGCGCTGGTCGAGACGCGGGCGGTCGACCTGCGCTTCACTGGGCAGTACCATGAGCTGCGCGTCACGATCCCCGAGGAGCTGGAGCTTTCGGCCGGGTCGAAGGACGCGCTCGAGGCGGCCTTCGCCCGGCGCTACCGCGAGGTCTACGGCCGGGTGCCCTCAGGGCTCGCGGTGGAGGCCCTCAACTGGCACCTGACGGTCTCGGTGCCCCGTCCGAGCTTTCGGCTGGCGCCTGAGCCGGTCGGGCCGCCCGACCCGGCGCCCGCGCTCCGGGGCGAGCGATCCGTCTACTTCGACGAGCCGGAGCCCGGCGAGCGGCGGTGTACGGTTTACGACCGCTACCGGCTGGCGCCCGGCATGCGGCTGGCCGGCCCAGCGATCGTCGAGGAGCGAGAGACCACCGTTGTGGTGCCACCCGGCTGGTGCGCGGAGGTGGATACCTATCGTACCCTGATCCTCGAGCGTGCCGACGGTGAAGCGGTCGAATGAGACGGAGTCGGACGATCACACGTGGACTGGGAAGGTACTCGATTGATGGGTGAGGCACGAGTCGCTGGTCAGGGTATGGCCATGCCGTCGTTCGATCCGGTCAGCCTGGAGATCATGTGGAGCCGGCTCATCGGCATCGCCGACGAGATGTGGGTGGCGATCCTGCGCACCGCAGTCTCGACGATCATCGGCGCGGCCCAGGATTTCGGCTGCGAGATCCTGGATGCCGACGCTAGCTCGGTGGCCCATTCCAACCGCAGCATGCCTGTGTTCAACCTGGTGATGCCGACTGTCACGCACGGGGTGATAGCGCGCTATCCGGTCGAGCAGATGCGCCCCGGCGATGTCTACATTACCAACGACCCCTGGCTCTGCGCCGGTCACCTGGACGATATCGCCCTGATCACGCCGGTGTTCCGCAACGACCGGGTCGTGGCCTTTACCGTCAGCGTCGCCCATACCACCAGCATCGGCGGCTCGCTCGACCGCCGTACCGTGCGCGATATCTATGAGGACGGCCTGCGTATCCCGATCCTCAAGCTCTACGACGCCGGCCGACCAAACGAGACTGCCTTCGCCTTCATCCGCGAGAACGTGCGCACGCCCGACCTGGTATTGACCGACATCGAGGCGCAGCTCACCGCGAACGGGCTCGGTGCCGAGCGGGTGCTCGCCTTCCTCGACGAGTATGACCTGCCGGATCTCAAGGCCGTCTCCGAGGTCATCCAGCGATACTCCGAGCGAGCGATGCGCGAGGCGATCGCCGCAGTGCCGGACGGCATCTACGAGCACGAGGTCTGGGCCGACGGCCTGGACGAGCCGGTCTACCTGCGCTGCCGGATCACCGTGCGGGGCGATGAGATTCTGGTCGACTACACTGGTTCCGACCGGCAGCGCCCGCGCGGCGGGATCAACTGCACGCTGACTTATACCAGGGCCCACACGGCGTATCCGCTCAAGTGCCTGCTCTCCCCGACGGTGCCCGCCAACGAGGGCACCTTCCGGCCGATCCAGGTAATCGCGCCGGAAGGCTCGATCCTCAACTGCACGATGCCCGCCTCGGTCGGCTCCCGTACCCGCACCGGCTGGCACCTGCACGCGCTGATCTTCGGCGCGCTCGCATCCGCCCTGCCCGACCGGGTGCAGGCCGGTAACGGCCTCATGCACTCGATCCACGTCTACGGCCAGGAGCCGGACGGGCGCTTCTATAACGCGCATTTCTTCACTGCCGGTGGGCGAGGCGCGAGCCTGGGGCGGGACGGGATCGGGCGGAACTGCTTCCCCTCCAGCGCCCGTAACGTGCCGGTCGAGATCTTCGAGAGCCGCACGCCGGTGCTGGTACGCAGGCGCTCGCTGCGGCCAGATTCGGCGGGGCTGGGGCAATGGCGCGGCGCCTTCGGCCACCAGCTCGAGTTCAGCCCGCTGCCAGGCTACCCGCTCCCGGTGAACGTCTTCATCGACCCTGACCGCCTGCGCTTCCCGCCGAAGGGCCTCGCCGGAGGGCAGGACGGGCCCTGCACCCAGGTGATCGTCAACGGCCGCAGGCTTGACCCGGAGGAGCTGCGTTCCGGGCAGATCACTCTGGAGAGGCCGGATGACCGACTTGAGCTGCACCTGCCTGGCGGAGCCGGCTACGGGCCACTGGAGCGGCGCGACCCAGAACTGGTGGCCGCCGATCTACGGTCGGGTCTGGTCAGCCCGGAGCGCCTGCCGGAGTCGCTGCGCTGGGCTGTCGAGCGGCTCCTGGAAGCACAGACCGGCGTGGCTGTGACAGAGACGCCGAGGTAGCGCGTGTGGTCGGCATCGGGCTGGCGCTGGCCTCGAGCCTCCCACTCAGCCACGATGAGCGACCGCGGCGAGTTCTGACGCGTCAAGGAGAAGCTCTCGGCTTAGTCGCACGATGGGTTCTAGGCCCCAGCTCGTGGACAGGGTCCGCTCGCTGTTGCTGACACCACCTCCAAGGTGAACCGGTCGACGACGGGGGATATCGTTAGGGGCCAGTTGCAGTCCATATGTGTGAGAGGATCGCTCACCTACGATACACAGTGCATATCCGCGAGGCAGTGCGGATCCTGAAGGCCGAACTGAGAACCGGCAGCCAAATGACCACGACGCCGAAATCGGCTGCGGCTCCCAAATGTGCTCGTGGCCAAGGTGGCGAGGATCACAGTGATCGCGCTGTAGGGTGGCTATCTTGCCTGGCCATTTCACTCTGCACCTGGCACACGCTGCACGCGTTCGCCCGGCTGCTGCAGTTGCTCTCCGCGGAAGAGTACCCCAGGTACCCACCGGAGGTAGCACAGGAGCCCCGCCAGCTCCAGCGCGCCCTGAAGCACGATGGAGGCGACCGCTGCATCCCACCCGGGAGGGAGTGCAAGGGCCAAGGGAAGCACCACAAAGGAGTTGCGGCTGCCGAGGTTGAAGGCGAGTGTCCGCCCGGCATAGAGATCCAGGCGAAACGCGAGTGCCAGCAGCCGCGCGAGCGGGGCAGCGACCAGCACGTACAGGAGGAACACCAGCGCCGCCCAGCCCAGGCCGGACAGAGCCTGAACAAAAGCCCAAGCCTGCGAAGCCGCAATCAGGAAGATGGTGATGGCTAGCAAGAGCACCGGCGAAGACACGCTCAGGGCCAGCCAGTGAGCACCGAGCGCCGAAGATCCAGCCCACCGGCGAGTAAGAGCTGCCAGGCCAAACGGCACAGCGATCAGTCCCACGAACGCTTGGAGAAACGGTTCGGTAGCGACCGCGATGAGGCCCGGCCCCAGGAACAGCCAGAGATACACCGGGAGGAGTGCGAGTTGAACCAAGAGCTGGGCAGGGACTACCGCCACCGCGAGGCGAGTGCTTCCCTGTCCCAGGTGTGTGAAGGTCACGAACCAATCAGTGCACGGCACGAGCAGAACCATGAACACACCGAGTCGGAGTGCTGGGTCTGGCGGAAGGAGCGAGGCCAGCACCCAGACCAGGATGGGAACAAGGCCGAAGTTAGCGACCAGCGAAGCGGCGAAGAATCGCCAGTGCCGGAAGGCTTGCAGTGCATCCGACGCCCGCACGTGACAAAACGTGGCGTACAGAAGCGCGGCCAGAACCGGCCAGACGAGCCGCTCTAGCCACCCCGCAGGGTCGGGCGCAAGCAGCCCGCAGGCTGCTCCTCCGAGTAGCGCTGAGGCGTACATCAGCACCTGGTACCGTTCCAGCGCTTCCCGTGAGATCCGCATGGCGCACTCCACCTTCCGCGCACTGTCCGCTCAGTGAAGAGGATCGATGGGGGCAGCCCCGCTGTCCTCGAATCCGAATCACGGGTTTCATCTTGGACTTGAGGTGCTGGGCTTGACCACAGGTAACGCTCATTGGCTGGTAGAAGGCCACGATCCAGGCCATCCGGCGCCGGCACTGCCCGAAGAACTCGTAGGAGCTGCAGCCGTGCCTTCGGGCAGGGTACCACGAAGTCTCGCCCTAGGCTGCCCAGCTCAGGATGCGGCGCATCCTGAGCTGGACAGTCGACGTCCTCAAGGAACGAAGTGAAGGAGTCCCCGGCGCCATACCCGTCCCCGCGTGGCAGCGTGCCGCAAAGACCAAGTTGGGATTATCGGGATCCAGTATCAGGGCACCGGCTGCGTTCACCCGCCGACCTTCTGGTGATCCACTGGCTACGCTCTTCAGCTCCGCGCTGCAAACCCAGCTGTGGCCGGCTCGCAAGGTGACCAGAGTAGACTCCAATCGCGAACTATTCATCAATCTACCGAGCCAGCTAAGGTGTGGGCTTGGTATGGTCAGACTCATCGATGCGGCCAACGAGGGCGGACGGCATTGCTTCGGTGACGAGTGACCTCCACGCTGGGCAAAGCTTCCCAGGTCGTTGGTCGACGGCGCCAAAGAGAGACCGCGCCCACCAGTTCCAGGCGATCACGCGTGGGGGAGGCAATGTCTCTCCACAACTTTTCCCATGCTCACGTTCCACACCAACTCGACACGAGGCAGGTTCCCCGGTATCGATTCGACATCAGCGCAGTCATAGGAACCTCGTCGGCCTCGCACTAGGTGACCGGCTGTCCTGGCTGCAGCTCATCGGGATGGCGCTGAGCCTGCTCGGCGTAGCAGCGGCGGCGTCGGCGCCCTCGGAACCATCGGGCGGGCAGCCCAGATGGGTGGCTGCTGGGCTCGGGCTGCTGGCCGCGGCAGGGATCGGGAGCGCGCTGGTCGGACTGCACGCGGCCAGCGCGGTTCATCCAGGCTGGGCGGTGCTCGTGCTGCGC
The DNA here is from genome assembly GCA_938082375.1 of uncultured Thermomicrobiaceae bacterium. Classification (GTDB taxonomy): domain Bacteria; phylum Chloroflexota; class Chloroflexia; order Thermomicrobiales; family Thermomicrobiaceae; genus Thermalbibacter. Next base: position 20,639 of record CALKCJ010000014.1, on the reverse strand, counting down.
CTGTCCGTCGTTACAGCGCTGGCCAGCGGGCTGGCGCTCCGCCAGCTGCTCTGTCGCGCTCCCGGTGCTCGGCGGCCTCTCGAGCTACCGGAGCCGGCTGCCGTGGAGCCGGGGACTGGGGATAAGAGCCCTCAACTGGTTCCGTGGCGGGTCACGACCATGTTGATCGTCACCGCAGGGACGCTGGATGCCGGGTCGAATCTCCTCTTCGGCATCGCCTCGGGCTTCGGCGCGCTGGGTGTCATCGGGTTGCCGGGCTCGCTCTACCCGGTAAGCACGGTACTGCTGGCCCGCTTCGTGCTCGGGGAGCGGCTACGGCCGGTGCAGCTCGCCGGTGTGGGGACGGTGCTGGCCGGCGTAAGTGCGATCAGCCTGGGATGAGGTTCAGGGCTCGACCGCGAAGAGCGACGCCACCGGTACGCGGAAACCGGGGAGCACGTCGCCCCCGTCCAGCTCCTGCTCGGGACCGAGCTCGCGCGCCTGGCCATCAGGGGTGTAGACGGTGAGCGAGCGGCTCTTGGGCCAGAGCACCCAGACCAGCCGGGCGCCAGCGGCCAGGTAGTCGCGCACTTTGTCGTGCACGTCCTCGGCCCGGTCGTTCGGCGAGACGATTTCCACCGCTAGGTCAGGAGCGCCTGGCCAGAAGCCCTCAGGAATGCCGCTCTCGGGGATGCGCTCGCGCGAGACGAATGATGCGTCGGGGATGCGCACGGTATCGGGATTACGGCCAAGGATGTAGGCTAGTCCATCGGTGAACACTAGGCCGAGATTCCGCGTTCTCGCGAATTCGTGGATCAGCCGATAGACCAGCGCCGCGATCAGGTTATGCAACGCCCCCGCACCCGGCACCTCGACCGGCACTCCTTTCACCAGCTCGTAGCGCACGCCCGGCTGCTCGGGCAGCTCCCAGAACTCCTCGGCGGTCATCAGTCGTGCCGGTTGACGGGCTGTGGGCGTCGAAAGCGCCTCTTGCCTGGCTGCGCTCATCCCTGACCTCGCGTGCGTGACTCCTGGCCGTTGGCCGTATTGTCCGAAGTGAACACCATGCAGGCGCTGGAGGCAAGCATGCTGGCCTCACGCTCCCGGGCCCGAGCTGCCTGTTCTCGTATCATGCACGGTCGACCTGCTGTCCGCATGGTCAGCTCCAGGTACGAGAAGCGGCCTCATAAATCCCTCTCCCTATGGGAGAGGGCTGGATGGAGCCCTCGCCCCTAACCCCCCTGTCCCACTGGGGGAGGGGAATCGAAAGTAAGAGACCAGTTACATCGAATTGATGAGATCGCTTCGACAACCCCAGGTTTCCAATGCGGCAGAGCACTCAACATATGGCTGAGAGGCTCATGTAGGTTGCGAGGTGAAAATGGCTCCCAATCCCAAGCGAGAAGGGATTTTCACCCTCACGTTGACATGAGCCGGAAGCTGCGATTTCTACAGCGGTCTGTCCGACGAGATGCACTTCAGCCGCACGCGGAGCGCAGCGAAGCGTGTCGGCCACAACCCGTTGTTATGCGTTGACCATCAGCGTTCCGCCAAAGCTGCGTCACAGTGTCTATCCTCTCGGAAAATCACCGATGGCACCAGCCGTATGTAAAACAACTCGCCGATCAGTTCCACCAGGGTTTGGGCCACAATGACCGCAGGAACCACAATCCAATCGGCGGGCAAGGCCAGTGCAAGGGGAAGTACGACCAACGAATTGCGCGTCCCCGCACTAAAAATCAATGCCCTCCCAGTCTGTGTGTCCAAGCGAAACGCGCAGACGGTCAGGCGGGCGAGGAGGGGCGTGAGGATCATAAAGGTCACATAGATTGGCACGGCTCGGATCACCACTGGGACGTACTGCTCGATTCTGCCGATTTGGGAGGCCACGACGAGAAGCGAGGTGAGCGCCATCAACGGACGGGGAGCCATGCCGTTGCTTCAAGCCAGACCGCGCCGCTGCGTTGGCGCTTAGCCCAGCACTCGGTTGCCAAAGCCAGCCCCAGAGGCAAGACGATGAGCAGGAGAAATACTTCTAAGAACGGACCTGCGCTCATGATCTGTGCGGCCTGCCCCCAAGAAAAGCCACAGATACACGGGCAGAAGAAGCATCTAAGCGAGAAGCAGCAAAGGCGTGGAGGCAAGAAGAAGCCCTGCGTTTCCACGCCCGAGGTGGGTAAGGACGATAACGTAGTCAATGCAGGGCGTAAGCAGAACGAAGTACACTCCAAGTAACAAAGGCGGTTGCTCCGGCAACAAGCGCGACAACCACCGGACAAGTAGTGGAACAACGATGAAATTTGCCGTCAGCAAAGCGGCAGCAAAACGCCGGTTCGCAAACGCTTTGCGTAGATGGGGGAATGGGATCTGAGAAAACATGCTGTAAAGCAAGAGTGCAAGTACGAAAGAGGCCAAAGACTCAAGGTTTTCACCTAAGGTTGGGTAGTACAATCCGAGCCCCGCCCCGACAACCATGGCCACGGCGTATGCCCATACTTGATATTTTTCTAGCCATTCTCTTGGCATTACTACTCGAAGTAGTCTCATAAATAGCACTGAAGCTAGGCAAGTTCTTCCCGTCGGGCCATATCTTCTACTCCCCATTCAGACATTGTAGCACAAGCCGGTCATTTATGAAACTTTCTAGCCCTTTACGTACGAGAGCTTCTCAGCGACTTTGCCATTACGGACGCGGAAGACGTCGATGCCGCGGACGTGCCCGGGCTTGCCCTCGGCGTCCGTGGCCCAGCGGTACAGCCAGCGAACGACACAGCGGTCGCCGGCAGCGAACACCTCCTCGATTTCGAAGACCGCGTTCGGAGAGGAGCCGAAGAACGCCTCCCAGAAGGCGCGGACGGCGGCCTGGCCCTCGTACCGCTCGCCGTCCGGTAGCGGGAAGGTGTTCTCGAAGACGCAGTCCTCGGTCATGGTGGCCATCACCGCATCGACATCGTGGCGGTTGAAGGCCTGGTTGAAGCGCTCGACCGCCTCCAGGGTGGAGCCTGTCAATGGGTCTCGGTACGCCATCTCGTGCATCGCTCGCTCCCCTCGGTTCTGCTCAGTCCTGATCCGGAGCCGTGCCGACTGGTGGCCGCTCCACCGGCCCGTACCACTCGGCCGGGCCGGCGGTAGTGATGCTCAGGTGCACCATCGTCTGGCCGGGCGCTGCACCGTGCCAGTGCTTCTCGCCCGGCGGGGTATAGACCAGGTCACCTGGCTCCACCTCGGCCTGCTCGGTCTCGTTGCCGACGATCCCGCGCCCTTGGAGGATCACCAGCACCTGCTCGCCCGGGTGGGTGTGCCAGTGGGTGCGAGCGCCGTCGCGGAAAGTGACCCGCGCCACGGTGACGCCGCCGGGCTGCTGCGCCTCGAGCATCCGCTCGAGCGTGACCTCGCCAGTGAACGTCGTGCCGCGCTGGACCGGCTGCTCGCCGCGTCGAACGACTTTCATGGAGCCTCCTCTGGTTCTGGCTGAACGTCACCCTGATCCAGCTCGGTTGAATTGCCGGGCTATGATACGGTGGCGTGACCTCCCGCTCAAGATCCACACCGCAAACAGTGAGGGTGGAGCCAGTCTCTCGCTTCGTGCGGAAACGGAATCGCCGAACAGTCACCGTCGTGGCAGAATGGCGTCGGCGGAGCTGGAGAGCGGAGGGTTTCGCCATGCCCGAACGCGCAGCGCTCTTCCTCGGCACCCGGCTGCAGAAGAAGAGCGACCCTCAGACCGAACTCGCACAGCAGGAGCAGCGCTGTCGCGACTACGCCGCTGCCACCAGCTACCAGGTGACTGCAGTCTTTCGCGAGGTGTTGCCAGAGCTGCCGGAAAGCCGGCCCGAGCTGAAGCGGCTGCGGACCGCGATGTGGCACAAAGAGTTCGACGTGGTCGTCGCCGCTTCACCGGACCGGCTCTACGTGGATCCCGACCGGCTGGCACGGTTTCTCTGGGAGGCACGGGTACTCGGGCTCCGGGTCGAGTTCCTCGAGGTTCCGGAGCCGTACGTGTGGGTCGTCAAGGAGTACGGTTGGCCGCGCCAGGACTGAGAGCGGCCCACTGGGGAGGGAGCAGGTGTGCTGCGCTGGATGATCGGGGCGGCCAGGCTCGACCCGGCGATCTACGAGGAACTGGAGCACGAGTACGGCGCGACAGTACCGGCGTTGCTCGTCGTCGTGCTGGTGTCGCTGGCGAGCGGCGTCGCGGTTCTGCCCGCTATCGGGCTGGCCGGTGTGTACACCCAAGCAGCGACAGCGTTCATCTCATGGACGCTCTTTGTGGTCATCGCCTATTCAATAGGGACGAAAGCCTTGCCCGGCCCCGAGACCTCGGCCACCATCGGCGAGCTCGTGCGCACGCTCGGCTTCGCGCAGACCCCTGTGCTCTTGCTAGCGCTGGGCGGAGTTTTCCCTCCGGTGCTTCTCGTGCTGGGGCCGCTAGTCTTCGTTTGGGTGGTGCTGGCCACGGTCATTGCCTTGCGCGCAGCACTCGACCTGACCACGGCCCGCACGCTGGTGGTCGCCGCGATCTCCTGGGGTGGCTTCATCCTGGTGAACCTCATGCTCGCGCCGGTTCTGGGTTGAGTATGCCAAAGGGGGATGTATGTCGGAGACAGTCGAGCGTGCGATAACGCACCTGGAGCTGGCGCCGGAGCAATTGCGCCGCCAGCTCGACCCAGAGCGCTTGCCCTTCCGGACGACAGCAGAGGTCGAGCCGCTGGAGGGCACCATCGGGCAGCCACGGGCGCTGAGCGCGCTCGAGTTCGGGCTGGAGATCCCGACCGACGGCTACAACCTCTACGTTGCCGGGCGGCCGGGATCGGGTCGCGAGAGCACCGTTCGGCGATATCTGGAGCGCTATGCCCGGCAGCGGCCGACCCCGTCCGATTGGGTCTACGTTCATAACTTCAAGGATCCCGAGCAGCCCGTCGCGATCGCGCTGCCGGCCGGTCAGGGGGCGCAGCTCGCGAGAGATATGGACGAGTTTGTCCGGGCGGCTCAGCAGGCGATCCCCCGCGCCTTCGAGAGCGAGGAGTATGATCGCCGTCGCCGGGAGATCCTGGAGATGCTCGAACGGCAACGCGAAGAACTCTGGTCGGCGGTTCAGGAGTTCGCGCAGCAGCGCGGGTTCGCGCTCCAGGCCACCCCGGCCGGCGTGATCAGTGTACCGCTCGTGCAAGGACGGCCGATCGCGCCGGAGGCGTTCGAGCTCCTTCCGGAGCCGGTGCGCGAGGATCTGGAGCGCAAGAGCCAGGAGATCCAGGAGCGGATCGGCGATACCCTGCGTGAAGTGCGGCGACTGGAGAAACAGACTGCTGAGCGGCTGCGCCAGCTCGACCGCGAGGTGGCACTGTTTGCCGTCGGCTCACTCTTCGACGACCTTCGCGAGCGCTATGCCAACTTGCCGGGAGTCCTCGCGTACCTGGAGGAAGTCCGTGAGGATCTCCCAGACCACCTCCACGACTTCTTCCCGCCTCAGGTGGTCAACGTTCCCGCCCCGATCGCGCAGCTCCAGGTGCTGCAACAGCAGGAGCACCTGGCGCGCTACCGTGTGAACGTGCTCGTCGACAACAGTAAGCGCGAGGGCGCGCCGGTGATCTTCGAGCGCAACCCCACGTACTATAACTTGTTGGGCCGCATCGATTACCGTGCCGCCTTCGGCGCGATGGTCACCGACTTCAGCCAGATCCGCCCCGGCGCCCTGCACCGGGCAAATGGTGGATTCCTCGTCCTTAACCTCTCCGATGTGCTGCGGAACCCCTTCTCCTGGGACGGGCTTAAGCGAGTACTGCTCACTCGGGAGATTGTCATCGACAATCTTGGTGCCCAGTTGTTGAGCCCGGTGCCGACCGCAGCGCTGCGCCCGCAGCCCATCACGCTCGATGTCAAGGTGGTGCTGATCGGTACACCGCTCCTCTACTATCTGATCTCCGCACTGGACGAAGACTTCAAAGAGCTGTTCCGCGTGCGGGCCGACTTCTCTCCGGATATGGACTGGGACGAGCAGCACGCGCTGGACTACGCGGCGTTCATCAGCCGGTGTGTTCGGGACAGTGGGCTGCGACACTTCGATCGGGGAGCGGTCGCGCGCGTGATCGAGTACGGCGCTCGAATTGTCGAGCATCAGCGCAAGCTCTCGCTCCAGCTCCTGGAGATCGGCAACCTGGTGGCGGAGGCCAGTTACTGGGCTGGAAAGGCGAACCGCGATGTGGTCATCGCCGAGGACGTCGAGCACGCCATCGAGCAAAAGGAGTACCGCTCCAACCTTGTCGAAGAACGCATCCGCGAGCTGATCGCCGAGGGGACGCTCCAGATCCAAACCGAGGGGAAACGAGTCGGGCAGATCAACGGCCTGTCGTACATCCAGCTCGGCGACTACGCCTTTGGCCGACCAACGCGGGTGACCGCGCGCGCCTCGCTCGGCCGTGGCGCCTTGATCAGTATCGAGCGAGAGATTGCGCTCTCGGGGCCGATCCACTCGAAGGGGTTTCTCATCCTTTCGAACTATCTCGCCGGAGCCTACGCCCAGGACTTCCCCCTGTCCGTCAGCGCCTCGATCACGTTCGAACAGGCCTACGAGGAGGTCGAAGGCGACTCAGCGTCTTCAACGGAACTGTACGCCCTGCTCTCCGCGCTCTCCGGGCTGGAGCTCAAGCAGGGGATCGCGGTCACTGGCTCGGTCAACCAGCACGGGGAGATCCAGGCGGTCGGCGGCGTCAACGAGAAGATCGAGGGCTTCTATGCGGTCTGCAAAGTCAAAGGGTTGACCGGCGAGCAGGGCGTGATCATCCCGGCGGCCAATGTCCAGCACCTGATGCTGAAGGACGAGGTCGTCGAGGCGGTCAGGCAAGGGCGGTTTCATATCTGGGCCGTGCACACCGTCGACGAGGGGATCGAGATTCTGACCGGCGTGCCGGCCGGCCAGCGCGGGCCGGACGGCCAGTACCCTGAAGGCACGGTGCATCGCCTGGTGTCAGACCGCCTCCGGGCCTACGCCGAGCGCCTACGTGACTTCGGCGCTCGAAAAGACGAGCGGGATGGGCATACTCAACCGGCCGACGGCCAGCAGGGCGATGCGGGTTGTGAATCGTCAGACCAAGGCCGAGGAGCCCTGCAAGAAGATCAGCCGCGCCTGAGGTGACCAGTTGTCCAGTGTCGCACGGACGCCAGCACATCGCGGAACCCGCCCGCGAGTTGCTCTGGCACCGCTGGCTCGACCCCGAGGCGTCGCAGCAGCCAGACTATCCCCAGGTGCAGCACGACCGCGGCCAGCAGTGTGAGCATAATCCAGACCAGCATCGCCTCACCTCGCACTGTCGGGACACGGGAACCAGAGGAGCTCGCCGAGTGTTTCAGGTTCGAGGGAATCGCGGATGAGTTCGAAGGGGAAGGCGCTCGTGTGGCCGGTTGGTTGGGGTGACCTCCTCTTCATCGGTGGTTTCCTGATCTTGCCGGTGCTGATCATCCTCACGAGCGTGCTATCCTTGCGCCGGCAGCGCCGCTCTGCTCGGTCCCATCAGCACGAGGCGGTGGCAGAGTCAGCCTCGCCCGCGGCTGACCCGGAGCCCCCGGTGCCAGATGAGACGGCGCCGGACACACCGGATACGGCTGGACTGTCGCCGTCCGCTGCCCGCGTGCCGGTTCGCCGCAGGTGGGACGGCGTGTTCATCCGCCGCAAGCGCGGATCGAGGCCAATCAGAGCGGCGAGGAGGGTGCTTCGCCTCCGCAAGAAGCGTCCCCGGTAGTTCCCAGGCTACGCGTTGCGCGCGTTGTTGAGGCCGAACGCGGTGTGGATGATCGGCACAGCGCGGCTCACCTCGTGCTCGGCGATGACGAAGGAGATGTTCAGCTCCGACGAGCCTTGGGCGATGGCGACGATGTTGATCCGGTTCTGGCCCAGGGTCTGGAACACGCGCCCGGCCACGCCGGGCGTGCCCCGCATGCCAGCGCCGACGACCGCCACCACTGCCAGCTTCGGATCCTCCCAGATACGCAGCACTCGGCCCTTGAGCAGATCCAGCTCGAACTCCCGCTCCAGCGCACTCAGCACCTTCCCCGCATCGGCCTGGCGGACAACGAAGCCCAGCGAATGCTGCGAGGATGCCTGAAAGATCATGTAGACGTTGACACCGGTCTGGCCAACCGTGTCGAAGACCCGCGCGGTCACGTCGGCGACGCTGAGGAACCCGCTGCCCTCGACCGTGATCACGCTGACGCCGGGGATGGCGGTGATCGCCTTGACGACGGAGCCGTCTAGCGTCGTGTCAGGGCCGATGCGCGTGCCCGGGTGCTCTGGCCGGAAGGTGTTCTTGATCCAGATCGGGATGCCGCGCTCCGCGGCCGGTTGCATCGTACGCGGGTGGATCACCTTGGCACCGAAGTAGGCGAGCTCAGTCGCCTCGGCGAACGAGATGGCCGGTAGCGTCCGCGCCTCAGGTACCAGGCGCGGGTCAGCGGTCATCACGCCGTCCACGTCCGTCCAGATCCAGACTTCGTCGGCGTCGAGCGCGTAGCCGAGGATCGATGCCGAATAGTCGGATCCGCCCCGGCCCAACGTCGTCACCGCCCCGCTCGCCGTCGCCCCGAAGTAGCCGGTGACGACCGGCAGCTTCTGCTCAGCGAGAAGCGGTCCCAGCTGCTCTCGCGCCCGGGCGCGCGTCTGGTCGAGCAGCGGGGAAGCGTTGCCGAAGGCATCGTCGGTGACGATCACCCGGTCGCTCTCGACGGCAACTGCTGGAATACCGCGATCCTCGAGCACACTGGCAACGACGGCACAACTCATCCGCTCGCCGAAGGAGACGATCCAGTCCTGCGCCCTCGGTGAGAGGTCGCCCAGGATGTGCACCGACTCCACCAGTCGAGCACAGCGGGCTGCCAGAGCTTCGAGAGTCGCGGAGACGTGCAATCGGCGCTCCGGGTCGTGTACCAGCTCGGCGACGACGGCGAGGTGACGGTCGAGCAGTTCCTGCTTCAGCTCGCCGCTGGCGTCGCTCTCGCCGGCTGCGGCGGCCGCGGCGGAAGCCAGGAGCTGATTGGTCACGCCGCTCATCGCCGAGACAACCGCGACGACCGGGCCACCCGACCGGTAGGCTTCAGTCAGAATCCGGGCCGTCTGGGCGATGGCCTCCGCGTTGCCGACCGACGTCCCGCCGAACTTCATTACCCGCATCACCTGCCCTCCTGCCGAAGGACACTCATGCGCCGTTCCCGAGTGGGCAAGGATACCGCGGTAAGGACGGTGCGACGAGTCGGCAGTCCTGCGCCCAATGTCGCTGCTACGCTGGTCGTCCACCGGACACTGTGCGCCAGTGTCGCTGCGCGTTCCCGAGGCATGCACTGCCGGCTGCGCAGCCGTGGGACACAATGCGAGGGGAAACACGTTCGGGGAGCAGTAGTAGGATTGTCAGCGCGAAAGTCGTCGAGCCTCGCGAAACGCGAAAGACGATCTAGGAGAAGCGCGCTGCAGCCATGCCCGAGTTCGACCTCCGTGCAGTCACCGACGATCAACTCGTCGACCGTTTCCGCGCCGGGAACGCGCAGGCGTTCGCGACGCTCTATGAGCGCTACGTTGACCGCGTGTACGACCTCGTCGCGCGCCTCGTCGGTGACCGCGAAGTAGCAGCCGACGTCACCCAGGAGACATTCGTCAAGGCGCTCACTGGACTGCGCGCTCGCCGTGTCCAGGGCTCGGTGCGTGCCTGGCTCTTCACGATCGCCCGCAACACGGCGATTGACAGCCTGCGTCGACAGCGCACAACGACGTTCTCGCGTCTCGCGACGTCGGAGGGCGAGGAGTGGGAGCCGGAGATTCCCGCGAGCGGACTGGAGGACAAGCCCGAGGAGGTGGCGCAACGAGGCGAGCTCGCGGAGCTGGTCTGGCAGGCAGCGCGCGGCCTCAACCCCAGCGATTACGCGCTGCTTGACCTTTCGCTCCGGCACGATTTCTCGCCGGCCGAACTGGCGCAGGTCGTCGGCGCCCGGCGCGGCACGATCAACACGCGGTTGAGCCGGCTGCGCGATGCGCTGGAGGAAAGCCTGACGGTGCTGCTTCTAGCACGCTGGGGCCGGCACGACTGTGCCCAGCTCGATCGTCTACTGGACGGGGTGGAACTGCCGAGCGGGCTCACACCGCAGCTCCGACGGACGGTCGCGCGACATGTCGAGCAGTGCGAGCTCTGCCGACGCACCCGGAGCACGGTGGCTACTGCCGCCGAACTCCTGCCAGCGGTGGCACCGATCCTCCCGACGCCCGAACTCCGAACCGTACTGGATGCGACTGTGCAGCAGGCACTCGCAGCACCGGCCCCGGGTGGTCTGAGCTCGGTCATCGGGCAGCTTCGCGGCTGGCTCACGGGCACTGCCCCAGGGAAGGCGGTGCTCGGGACGATTGGGGCCGTTGTCGTGGTGGTGGGAGTCGTGGGGGGTTGGCTGACCTTCGGCACGGCGACGGTCGCGGTCACGACGAGCCACTGCCCGCCGCTCGAGCTCGAGTTCGGCAGGTCAGCACGTGCGACGGCATGGCTGCTCGGTGTGCCGTCGGAGTTCCGGCCCGGAGAGGTGAGGAACTTCCGTGTACCGGCCGGGATGCTGACGGTGAGGGTGGCGCGCGAGGTGGCGGAAATCAGGCTCGCCGGTGTGCCGGTCGAGATTCAGCTCGCTGTACCGCTCGCCGAGGTGACCTGGGACGGGCAAGCGCTACTGGGGAGAGGGCTGCAGGAACTGCGCGCCCCACGCGGTTCTTCCCATACTATTGAGCTCACCTGTAGCTAACCAGCCGCCTGTATGCGTTGGATCTCCTTCTGCGTTGGAACGGGCAGAGGGCGCTCACCGGTGTTCCCCCAACGATCCGCTCGCCGGCGCCCCGAAGGCCGCGGGCCTGACGCAACGGAAGAGCGAGGGCCGACAGCCGAGACGGACGGAGCGTCGCGGGAGGCTCGACTGCGTCACCCTACCCAGAGCCAGGTAGGAGGTGTATTGAGGTAGTTCAGGAACTGCAGCCTGCGGGCCGAGGCTCTCGCAGGATTGCCCAAGTGGTGACGCCGACCGCGTGCGGCGATCAGGACGTGTCGACCGAGGGTGGCGCCGGCTGGGAGGGGCCGTGACCTGTTGCGGGTTCCGGCATGAGACAGTGGTGGTGAAGTGCCGTGGTAATGGTCGCCGCACTGATCCTCGGAGCTTGTTCGGGCGTACTCGTGGCGAGCTCGACTCCGACCCTGACCATACCGGTAGTGGGGAACGTTCCGCCCTGCCCGAGCGGAACCGGGCCGCAGACCACGACAGAGAGGAGGAAGCGGATGCAGCGCTGTTCCTGGTGGATACTCGTGATGGTCACCGTCGGCGCGCTGATCCTCGGCGCATGCGGTGGTACGCTGAAGGAGAAGGGAAGTCCCATCCCGGCTGAGACTCCTCTTCCCAAAACCCCGGTACCGACGAAGCCGCCGATCCCCACCGTCGGGATCGCGACGCCACACGGACCAGCGACGCTGCTGGATGGAGAGGCAGGGCCCACACCCACAGCCACACCACCACGCCCTACCCCCACGCCCACAGCCACACCGACGCCGGTGCCGACTGCGACACCGACACCACTGCCCACAGCCACGCCAACGCCGCTTCCCACGCCCACCCCGACGCCGGTACCTACGGCCACGCCCACGCCGCTCCCCACGGCCACGCCAACAGCGGCGCCGACGACGACCCCGACGCCCACGCCAACGCCCGTGCCGACTGCGACACCGACACCCGCTCCCACGCCGACGCCGACCAGTTCCATCACCTGTGATCTCTTGGTTGACAAAGGTATGGCCCCAACGACACAAAACGGTGTCTATACGGTCAGTATCGGGGTCACGAATATCGGAACGGGCGCGTGCCCGCCTGGTGTGCAACTCACCGATTGGGTCAGCCAGGGGGCGATGACGTTCAGTGGCCCGGTGACCAGTGCACCAGGCTGGAGCTGCTCAATCACGGGTGCGGGCTCCGGCGTGACCTGCACGGCGGTCAATCCACTTCCGCCCAACTCTTCGGCCTTCTTTAGCTTCACTGCGGCGGTCACGCAAGTCCCGGCCACCAATTGTGCGCAAGCTATGGTTCCGTCCGGGGCCGACGTGAACCCGAGCAATAACACCTGGTGTCACACAGTCCAGTGATTGCGTGGGAGAGATGACCTGTGCGGCAGCGACCACACGTTGGGCGGAGGTGACCGATCCCAGGGATTCACCGGGTTGCTGTGGGACTTGGCCGCACGAGTGAGTATACTCTCTCGCTTGGAGGCTCAAGGAAGGAGATCAGCGTGGAGCATCGAATTCGGATCGAATATTGCACGAGCTGAGGCTACCAGAAGCGTGCCACCCGTGCGGTGGAGTTGCTGCTGGATCGGTTCGAAGAGTATATCGGCGAAATCGCGTTGAAGCCGTCTGATGGTGGACGATTCGAGGTCACGGTGGACGGGGAGCTGGTCTTCTCTAAGCACGCGACCGGTCGCTTTCCCGAGGAGGAAGAGCTGATCCGGTTGGTCGGCGAACGGTTGGGAGCCTAGGCACCTGCGCGGCTTGGCAGCTCGCCCTGCCCTGGTGACCGGCACGAGGCGCGGCAAGGAGTCGAGGGGCCCTCCTCCGGCTCAGAGTAGGGGCGGTGATACCGAACGGCATGGTCGTAGGCGGGCGAGTAGAGCGCACATATAGGCCGATCGTCGTGGCCCGGGTGCATGAGATTGCGCTAAAGGGGGCGAATCGCCCCTGGTTCATGCACGCGCTGGTACAGAACATCGAGCACGCGCTGCGGGACGTGCCTCATGAGCGTGCCCGAGTGCGGAATACTCGGGTGGTGATCCCGATCCCGGGTCTCGAGGTGTGGCCAGCGGTGCGGGAGCGGCTGGCCTGGGTCTTCGGGGTCGCAAACTTCTCGCTCGCTTTTGAGACCGGGTTGCGGATAGAAGAACTGCAGGATGGGCTGGCCCGGCTCCTCGATCTCCTCGGGCCGCCAGCCGGCAGCTATCGCGTGCGCGCCAAGCGGACGAACAAGAGCTATCCGCTAACCTCACCGGAACTCGAGCGTGTGCTTGGCCAGCTCGTCAAGGATCGCACTGGTGCGCCGGTCAATCTGACTACGCCCGATGTCACCTACCAGGTGGAGATCCTCTATGACCGTGCGCTGGTGAGCGGCGAGGCGATGAAGGGGCCGGGTGGGCTACCGGTCGGTGTCAGCGGCCGTGTCGTCGTCCTGCTTTCCGGCGGGTTCGACTCGCCAGTGGCGGCCTACCGGATGATGAAGCGCGGCTGCTTCGTGACGCTGGTACACTGCCATGCCTACCCGTACGTCCGCCCGATCTCGATCGAGAAGGTGGTCGAGATCGCCAGGCACCTCGGGCGCTATCAACCAAGAGTGCGGCTGAGCATCGTGCCGATCGGCGACGCGCAGCGTGAGATCGCGCTGGCTAGCGAGCCGGCCCTGCGTGTGGTGCTTTACCGGCGCCTGATGATGCGGATCGCCACCGCGCTCGCCAACGAGCAGGGCGCTGGCGCGGTGGTGACTGGGGAGAGCCTGGGACAGGTCAGCTCGCAGACGCTCGAAAACATGCGAGTGATCGGAGCGGTGACCGACCTGCCCCTGCTGCGCCCGCTCGTGGGCTTCAACAAGGACGAAATCCTCGCCGAGGCAGTTCAGATCGGCACCGAGCCGATCTCCCGCGTGCCCGACGACGACTGCTGTACCGTCTTCATCCCGCTCCACCCGGCCACCCATGCCACACTCGCCCAGGCGGAGGAGGCTGAGCAAGCCTTCGACTCGCAGGCGCTCGTGGCCTCGTGCCTGGCCCAGCGCACCGACTACGAGGGCGACCCAGCGACCTGGGACGTCACGCTCGCGCTGGCCGCCGCCGCGCGTTGACGCTTCTCGCTCGTACTCATCGAGAAACCCTCGCCAGAGGGACAAGCTGGGGATGGAACGGCGGATTGATTGCTGCGCTCACCTGATGGGGATGCTGGTTCCTCGGGGTCGTCGAGAAGGATCGTGAGTGGGGTCCGAGGCGGCCTGGAGCTGCCTCGCTAGTCGGCGCCGACGATGGCGACGACCGCGATGAGGGCGCCGTGTGCGACCGCCGGTGCCAGGACGCTGCTGCTCTTCTGGCGCAGGTATCCCAAGATCACCCCGAGAACCGCCGTCCACAGGCCCCATCCCCACTGGAAGGACCCAGCCGGGCCGAGCACGTGGGCCAGCCCGAAGAGCAGCACGGCGATGGTCAACCCCCAGCCGCAGGGTACACCGAGCAGGCGATAGGGACGCCCGAACGACTCATTGAGCCGCGACTGCACGTAGCCGCGAAAGAACACCTCCTCGCCGAGCGCGGCGTAGAAGAGCCGGTAGAGGACTGCCGGGACCACTGAGGTGTGCGGCCGAGCGAGCGCTGCCAGCGCGAGCGCGAGCCCGAGCGCGAGCACCAGGCCGATGACTGCGCGAACCTGTGGTGTGCCTCGCTCGATCGGTCGCGTGTTGCGGACAACGTAGGCGATGACCGGCAGGGAGGCAGCGTAGCAGGTGGCCAGGATCGCCGCCCCTGGCCAGCCGGTCGGTGAGAGATCGAGCGCGATCAACAGCGGAAACACAAGCCCGCCAGCGCCAGGCAGCCAGTCTCCAGCAGCCGCGTGAGGGGGACGAAGGCCAGGCCGTAGTTGGTGCAGCTCCGCCGTGTGGCCAGCAACACGAGGAGCGGCAGCGCGATGAAGGCGAGAAGCGCCGTCAGGAAAGGTTGGCCGAAGACGTCGCGCTGCCAGCCATCGATCGCAGACACCCCGCGGCGCAACGCCCTGAAGAGCGCGAGGCTGGAGGCCCAGAGTGCCGCGACCTCGACGAAAGCCAGGAACCTCTCCACTGGGACGGCGACCTGCGTCCGCGCGCGCCCGCTCACGCGACCGATAGTATACTGCCCGGCGCAGCCTGGTGGCCGGCAGGTATCGATGCGACATCGCGCGAAGGGGAGGCGGATGCCCGATCGGGAGCTGGCAACAGAGCGCGCAGTGCCAGCTGTCGAGCGGGGGCCGCTGGGGGAAGTGGCGTGGGTCGCACTCAAGCTGGGATTCACCGCCTTCGGCGGCCCGGCGGGGCACAGCGCCATGCTCCGCGAGGAGGTGGTCGTCCGCCGGCGCTGGCTGAGCGATCAGCACTTCCTCGATCTGATCGGCGCCACCAATCTCATCCCCGGCCCGAACTCGACAGAAAGGGTTATCCATTTGTCGGCCAGGCGCTCTGGGGCCTGGCGCGCACGGCCGTGCGGAGCGCTTTCCTGGCGGCGGTGGGCCTGGCCGCACTAGGGTTGTACTTCCTCGGGGTCAACGAGATCCTGATCCTGTTCGGTGGGGCGATCGTCGTGTCGCTGGTGCGCATCGGGCAGCGGTGGAGCGCCGGCTCGGCTGCGATACTGTTGCCGCTCGGTGGCCTGCCGCTGCCGGCCCTGTCGCTTGCCGCGCCTGCGGCGGTACCGGTGAGCCTGCTCCAGCTCTTCCTCACGCGTCTCAAGATCGGCGCAGTGCTCTACGGCAGTGGGTACGTGCTCCTGGCCTTCCTGCGGCGCGACTTCGTCGAGCGGCTCGGCTGGCTCACCGATCGACAGCTCCTCGATGCCGTAGCTGTCGGCCAGTTCACCCCAGGACCGGTCTTCACGACCGCGACGTTCGTCGGCTACATGGTAGCCGGCCTCCCCGGCGCGGCCCTGGCGACGATCGGGATCTTTTTGCCGTCGTTCCTCTTCGTGGCAGCGATCGAGCCCTTCGTGCCGCGCCTGCGGGGTTCGCCATGAGCAGCGCCATTACTGGACGGCGTGAGCGTGGTCGCGGTGGCGCTAATGGCGGCTGTCTGCTGGCAGCTCGGCCGGAGGCGATCGTCGACCCGCTGACGGCCGGGCTGGCGCTAGCGTCGCTCGTGCTGCTGCTGAGGTTCAGAGTAAACTCGGTGTGGTTGGTACTCGGGGGCGGAGTGAGCGGCCTGCTCGCGCGAATGCTCTCGCCGTGACGGGGAATCGGCTGATCTGCGCATAAGGGTTCTCAGACGGCCGCTGTTCTATCGTATCTCAGGCAGTGCCAAAGAGTGCGTTCGTATGCGCCAGAAGAACATATGTGCGAGGGTGTCCGTACGGTCTGGTGCTGGCCTGTGCTGGGCAGTGTGTGACCAAAATGTGACCATGAAAACGGATCATCGAGTTGTGTTCGCTCAGTGATCAGGATTCGACCAAAGCTGATCATCGAGCTATGTTTTCTCAGTGATCAGGATAACGGGTATCTCAGCCATCCCATCCCTGACGGTACGCACCACCAACACAACCAGCCTCCAACCCCCAACCAGCACCACCTAGCCCTAACCCGTCTACCAGTCCCCTCGGGAGAGGTGAGTTTCGTGCGTTTTGTGAGTTTTCCCTGCTCGGTCCGAAAACGAGGGTGGGGTTGATGACGTCCCGTCCCCCATCCACTCACCAGCCTCGTCGGGGGATGTGAGTTTTGTGAGTTTTGTGAGTTTTCGTCGCTCGTTAGAACATTGCAAGACGCCCTGGCCTATGGTAGGTCCACCACACCCACGGGCCGTGTGAGTTTTGTGAGTCTTGTGAGTTTTCCCTGCTCAGCTAAAAGACGTGGTGTGACTATGACAGTTGTGGGGTGATGTTCGTACAGTTCCGATATAAGCGAGGTGCAGTGTGAGTGATGATTATCACGTCCACACCACTAGACTGGTTATCCCAACCCGTCCACCAACCACCCTCGAGGGGAGGTGAGTTTTGTGAGTTTTGTGAGTTTCGTCCCCTCGTCGCAAATTTGTGGGGGACGCCCCGGCCCTCGTTTTCCGACCGGATGAGGAAAACTCACAAAACTCACGAAACTCACTGGCGTCCGCCAGGCCTTGTCGTGTACCGGCCATGGGATGAGGCATCCCCATAAATTCGAGGTGAGGGAAGAAAACTCACGAAACTCACAAAACTCACACGGCACACCACCAGGCCGTGGTTGTGGCGCACCAGCCACACGGCTGATCTGACCAACGTCGGTTCTGACGGCCCACCCGTGAGCGAGTAGATGGGTAGAAAAAGGAAGAGCAGAACCACAGGAGCTCACGGCTTACCAAAGAACGTCTCCCAGTGCTTTGTTGGTGTACCGAGGAGACGGCGAAGCGCTGTCCTAAGATCACGGCCAAAATTGGTCACCTGGTTGTAGCGCCACTTCGGATAACGCCGGTTCCACTCCGCCATCCGCTCACGGAGCGAGCCGTCGGGGTACTCGACCGCGAAGACTGCTAAGGCCAAATGCTTCGGCGACTGTGTTCGGATCTGTTGTTTTCCTACGATGCGTGTGCGTAGGGTGCGATACGCCACCGCCACCTCCGCTGGCGTCAAGACAGGATCGAGCTGGAGCGTGATCCGTTGGAGCGCCGGATAGGCAACATGCGCATACACACTACTTTGCATGGCAGTAATCCGTGGGACCAGGCCGGTCAGGACGAAGGTGGTTGCGGCGGCCTCGTGCCAACCATAGCGCCGGCTCAGGGATTTACTGAGTTGATGAAGCTGACCGAGCACACCGTCAATGGCTATCGGTTTCCTACGCACCCAACGATCGCCTGGCACCACGTATGAGAGTATCGGGACGTCGACGCGGTAACGCTCGAGGGGGACGGTGAGCGAGAGTGTCTCCCCGGGCTTAGGATGCACTCCGGGCGGCAGTGGGAGGGAGAGCCACACGGTTGGTTCGCCATCACATGCCGCTTGCCCAGTGATCCAGTGCTCGGTCTCCTCTGGAGCGAGCAACCGGCCACCGAGAACTTGCTGGCGGAAGCGGAGTACGGTTTTGTCACGTCCTGCTAGTGCGGCGAGCACGCGGCTGAGCGCGACCAGTCGGTCGTTGTTGCGTTGGCGGGTTGGGAGAAATGACGGTGCCGGCTCGCGTGGAGTTGTTGCGATCCCTTGGAGCGCTGCAAGCGTGAACGCGTCACGGGCTTTCTCAGCCAGATACTCGATGAGCTCCTCCGCCTCAACAGCATCGCGTGGTGTCTTGTCGTAGAGCTGACGGAGATATTTCCAGGCTTGATCGCGGAGGGCATAGCCGAGTCGTGCCTCGACCCGCTTCCGCCGCTCCACGGCTGAACGCCACCAGTCCATCTTGATCCTCCTGTAGACATGATCATCGAGCGTAGCTCACACAATGATTACATATAACTCAATCGACGAAGATGAGCGTGTCGGTACAGGAGTTGCACATGAGCGAAGAGCGAAGACGAGAGACGTTGACGGTCGAGGAAGCGGCGGCGCTGCTGGGCATCGGCCGCGCCACGGCTTACCACCTCGCCAAAAACGGACGCATTGGCCCAGTTCCCGTGTTGCGCTTCGGGCGGCGGTTGTTAATCCCTAGGGCGGCGCTGGAGCGGGTGCTCGCAGGCGAATTCGAAGTTGATTTACAAGAGGGTAAAAATGACGAAAATTCCAGGTGCACGAGTTAAAAAAACTGGGGCAAAGAGCAGCTTAGATCCTCGAGCGACGCGGCGACCTACTGACGAAAAAATGCTCTGTCCGCACTGCGGCCTGGTCGCGCCGGTCCCGTACCCGGTCGATCCCGAAGACGCCGCCGCGCCGGGCGACCGGTGCCCCACCTGCGGTTACGACTGGGGGGTGCCATGCATCGGCTGACGACCGAACAACTGTTAGCCGAGCAGGCGCGCCACCAGGAGATCCTGGCCAACGGCAGTGACCCTGAGGCCCGGCGAGTAGCCGAGGCGCGACTCCGCGAGATCGAGGCGGAGCTCGCGCGCCGGAACGGCCGAGTCGCAGAGCAGCACCGCGGTAACCGCTGGCCGCACGTCCCGCTGCTCGAGCTCTTGCACGAGTTCGGCGCCACCACACGCGAGAAGGCGGACGGCAAGCACGTCGGCAACCACCCCTGGCGGCATAGTTCGAAGTCCGGGGAGTGTCTCGTCTGTTGGCCGGTGAAGGGTTTTTGGAAGTGCATGAGCTGCGGCGCCGGTGGGGATGCCGCCGCGCTGGTGGCCGACCACGAAGGGCTCTCCTACGCCGAGGCCTGCCGCTGGCTCGAGGCGCGCTTCGGCCCGGCTCCCACCGACTACAACCGCTTACCCTGGATCGACGCGTCGATCCAGGACCTACGGGTCATCACCAGCGAGGCCTGGGACGCGCTCCGGCAGGCCAACGATCCCGCGCCGTACCTCTTCCGCTTTGGGGGGCAGCTGGTGCGGCTAGAGCGCGACGCTGACGACCACCTCCTGCCTGCCGAGCTGACCAACGACCGGTTACGCCACATCCTGGCGCGGGTAGCCAATTTCTACAAAGAGTACGTCGTCCGCGACGAGCAGGGGGAACGGCGCCAGCGGGTCATCGTCCGCCCGCCCAGCTACGTGGTGAGCGACGTGCTGGCCAGCCCCGACCCACCGTTGCCCGTCTTACGGCGGGTCGTTGACGTCCCGGTCTTCGGACCCGACGGCTCACTCCAGACCGTCCCAGGCTACCACCCGCGTAGCGCGCTCTACTACGACCCAGCGCTGGGACTGGAGCTGCCCGCAGTGTCCGACCGACCCACCAGCGCCGACGTGGCGCGCGCCCGCTCACTCCTGCTCGACGACCTGCTGGTCGACTTCCCGTTCGTGTCGGAGGCCGACCGCGCACACGCGGTGGCACTGCTGTTGTTACCGTTTGTGCGCGACATGATCGACGGCCCCACGCCACTCCACATGATTGAGGCGCCAACCGAAGGCTCCGGCAAAGGCCTGCTTGCCGAGGTAAGCCTGTTGCCGGCGGTCGGCAGCCATGTTGGCACGATGGCACCAGGCCGCGACGCCGAGGAGTGGCGCAAATCGATCACCAGCGCCCTGCGCGCCGGGCATCAAGCGATCTGGATCGACAACGTCACCCGCCCGCTCGACTCTGCCGAGCTGGCTGCCGCGCTGACCGCCTCGACGTGGGAGGACCGCCTGCTCGGCCGATCGGAGTTGCTCCGGCTGCCGGTCCGCTGTGTCTGGATTGCAACCGCCAACAACCCGGTCTTCTCACGGGAAGTGGCACGGCGAACGATCCGCATCCGGATCGATCCCAAAATGGACATGCCGTGGACGCGCACCAGATTCAAACACTACCCATTGAAGGCTTGGGCGCGGCAACACCGAGGCGAGCTCGTCTGGGCGGCGCTGGTGCTGGTGCGGCATTGGCTCGCCTGCGGCCGGCCAGTACCGGAGGCGCGGCCCCTCGGATCCTACGAGGCCTGGACAGAGGTGATCGGTGGGATCCTCGAGTCCGCCGGGATCCCCGGCTTTCTCGGGAACGTGGATGAGTTTTACCAGACGGTGGTGACCGACGCCGCGCGGTGGCGCGGCTTCGTCGAAGGCTGGTGGGCGATGCACGGGAGCGACCCGGTGCTGGCACGGGAGCTGGTGCAGCTCGCGCTCGATGCCGAACTGGATATTCGCGGCAAGGACGAGGCGGCGCACGCCCGGAGTCTCGGGAAGCAGCTCGAGAAGATGCGCGATCGGGTGATCGGCGACTACCGGATCGAGCAGGCCGGCACGGCGCAACGGGCGGTACGCTGGCGACTCCGCCGCCTCCAACCCAGGCCGGAGCCACCCACCCCGAATCCGTCCAACAGACCCCTCGGGGGGAGTGAGTTTCGTGAGTTTTGTGAGTTTACCCC
>CALKCJ010000013.1 GCA_938082375.1 uncultured Thermomicrobiaceae bacterium | reverse complement strand
AGCCGCTCGATGGCGCTGGCGAGCTCAGCGAAGCGGCGCTCGGTCAGGGCCGGGAGCTGGAGCAGCTCCTCGGTCAGCAGCGTCGCCCGCAGAGTATCCCGCCACTCCGGGTGCTCTCTGAGCAGGCGCAGCAGTTCTGGTAGGTCATCGATCGTGAGCGGCACCGAACTCCCTCCACGCCCAATTCTACCGCGATACTTGCTGCGGTGGCGCTGATGCGGAGCGGAGCCCGTTTGCGCTGGCGCTGCCGGGCGAGCAGGCGGTTTCCTGCTCTGGATGGTCAGTCGGTCTCAGAGGGCTCCGGGCCGGGTCGCCTGGTGTGCCGCCAGCGCAGGATACTCGGTGTCGTGACCAGCCCCGTCATGCCGACAGCTAGGCCGATCAGGGTTGGCAGGCGGAGTTCGGCATCGAGCTGCCGCGCGATCAGCGGGTCGTCCACCAGCATCCGGGCGGCGGTCACTGTCAGCACCAGCACACCGAGCCAGATGAGAGCGGGGATATGGTTCAGCAGGCGGGCGACCAGGCTGCTGCCAAAGAGCAAGAGCGGCATCGAGAGCAGGAGGCCGAAAACGAGCAGCTCAATGCTGCCGTGCGCGGCGCCGCCCACCGCCAGCATGTTGTCGAGACTCATGACCAGGTCGGCCAGGGTGATCGTCTGCACGGCGCCGAAAAACGACTCGGCCGCAGCGATGTTGTGCTCCTCGGTCTCCTGGCGAAGCAGCTTGTAGGCGATCCAGGCCAGCAGCAGCCCGCCGCCGGCCTCGAGCAGCGGAATCGCCAGCAGCATAGCTGCCAGCCCGGTGAAAGTGACCCGAAGAGCGATCGCTCCAGCGCCGCCCAGGATGATGGCCCAGCGGCGCTGATGGGGCGACAACCGGTGGGCCGCCATGCCGATCACCAGCGCGTTGTCGCCGCTTAGGACCAGATCGACGACGACGATGCTGAAGATGCCGGTGAGGAGATGCGCGCTCGTCACGAGCCCCCTCGCTCTCACCCTCTCGGGCAGCCCCGCGCGACGGAGCCAGCGATACCAATGCTACCAAGCCATCGCTCTGCCCGGCCGATCTCGAGACGGCCGGCTCGGTGCGAGAGGAGCGCTGGCGCCCGAGGGCCTCGTGTCTCGTTCTTCGCTCGTGGTGGTACGATGAACCGGACTGATCGGCATGCGGGAGGGAGACAAGCGGTGAGCCTAGCCGAGCTGGTGCGCGTCACGCCTGAGCTGGATGCCTGGTTGCGGGAGACCCGGCGCTACCTGCACATGAACCCCGAACTCTCCCTCCAGGAGGTGAACACTTCGCGGCTGGTGGCCGGGCACTTGCGCGAGCTTGGCATCGAGCACCGGACAGGAGTGGGCGGCGACGGGCGCTCACTCTTCATGTCACCGGAGGCGCTGGCGGCTGCCGGGATCACGCCGGGTCCGACGACCGGCGGCACGGGAGTCGTTGCCCTGATTCACGGCGGTAAGGGGCCGGGTAAGACGCTGCTGCTGCGCGCCGATATGGATGCGCTGCCGATCGAGGAGCAGAACGACACCACCTATCGCTCCACTCGCCCCGGCGTGATGCACGCTTGCGGGCACGACGTCCACACCACAGTCCTGCTCGGCGTCGCTGAGGTGCTCAATGGCCTCCGTGAGCACTTCGCTGGCACGGTCAAACTGATGTTCCAGCCGGCTGAGGAGGGGCCAGGCGGCGCGCTGGCGATGATCTACGACGGTGTGCTGGACAATCCGCCGGTCGACGCCGCCGTGGCTTTGCACGTCGATGTCGGCCGTCGAGCTGGGCAGATCGCGGTCTCCGCCGGGCCGGTCACCGCCGCGGCCGACACGTTCAAGGTCACCGTCCGGGGAGTGGGCGGCCACGCCGCGCGGCCGCAGGCGGCGGTCGATCCCACCGTCGTGGCGGCGTATGTCCTCGTCGCGCTCCAGTCGCTGGTCAGCCGCGAGGTCGACCCGCTGCAGGCGGCGGTCATCACGGTGGGCAAGCTCCAGGCCGGAACGGCGACCAATATCATCCCGGACCACGCCACGCTCGAGGGCACGGTGCGCACCTACAGCCCAGATGTGCGCGACCACATCGAGCGGCGGATCGCCGAGCTGGCCTCCGGCATCGCCCAGGGCATGCGCGCGCGGGCGGAGATGGTCTACCTCCGCGGCTATCCGGCCATGCGTAACGACCCGGCATTGGCGGCGCTGGTGCAGGAGGTCGGCCGCGAGCTGCTCGGGCCGGAGAACGTGTTCGAGCGCGAACCGCTGATGGCCGGGGAGGACTTCGCCTTCGTCTCCCAGCACGTGCCTACCTGTATGTTCAGCCTGGGAGTCGCCAACCGGGAGCGCGGCATCATCTATCCACCCCACCACCCGAAGTTCGATGCCGACGAGGATGCGCTGGCGGTCGGGGTGCGCATGATGACGGCGATCGCCTTGCGCTACCTCGGGTCGGCGTAGACGGGGAGATCGGCAATGCCCAGTCGTATCCAGCACGCTCCAGCTCGACGCGCGCTGCCGTGTGTAAATGCTCGCCTCACGCGGCGCTCGCTCGTCGTGGCCGGGCTCCTGCTCGTGGGCTGCAACCTAGGATTCCGTGAGCAGGTGACTCTGCCGGTCCCCGTGGCGACGGAGACGCCGGGCGAGCCGCGTCCCCCAAGCCCGGCGCCCACCCGGCCACCCGCGCAGGCCTCGTCCCCGACGGTCACGCCAGCGACCACGCCGACCATCCCAGCACCCATTGCGACGCCGACCCCAGGCGGCTCGGTACCCGTTCGGGTCGAGACCATCGCGACCGGCCTGGAGGTGCCCTGGGAGATCGCCTTCGCGCCCGATGGCCGCATCTTCCTGACCGAGCGGCCAGGCCGGGTGCGGCTCATCGTCGACGGGCGGCTCCTGCCCGAGCCTGTCGTGGTGATCGAGGAGGTCGCCGCGGTTGGTGAGGGTGGCCTGCTCGGGCTCGCGCTTGACCCCGACTTTGCGACCAATCATCGTGTGTACGTCTACTTGACGACGCAGGCCGGTGGTGGCGCTCTCCACAACCTGGTGCTCCGCTATACCGAGCACGACAACCGGTTCGCCGATCCCACGCTGGTGATCGACGGCATCCCCGGCGCCAGCTTGCACGACGGTGGTCGGATCGCCTTTGGGCCGGACGGCAAGCTGTACGTCACCACCGGCGACGCGCGGAACCCGACGCGCGCGCAGAACCTGAACTCGCTGGCCGGCAAGATCCTCAGGCTGAACCCGGACGGCACCGTGCCGGTCGATAATCCCTTCCCCGGCTCGCCCATCTGGTCGTATGGCCACCGGAATCCACAGGGGCTGGCCTGGGCGCCGGACGGGCGCCTGTATGCGACCGAGCACGGGCCATCGGGCGACCTCGGCCTGGCGGCGCACGACGAGGTGAACCTGATCGAGCCGGGGCGCAACTACGGCTGGCCGGAGATGGCGGGAACGCTTCTGGTGGGTACGCCGGCCGACTACGCTCTGCCAGTGATCGAGAGCGGCCAGGAGACGTGGGCGCCGTCGGGGGCGGCCTTCGTCTCTGCCGGCCGCTTCCCGCAGTGGCAGGGTGCCCTGCTCTTCGCCGGGCTGCGCAGCCGGGCGCTCTGGCGGCTCGAGCTCTCGGCCGATGGGCGGCAGGCAGTGGCGCTGGAGCCGCTCTTCGCTGGCGAGTTCGGGCGCCTGCGCACGGTCGTCGAAGCGCCCGACGGCACGCTGTACCTCCTGACCAGCAACCGTGACGGGCGCGGCACCTCTGGCCCCGAGGACGACCGCGTCCTGCGGCTCGTGCCTGACGCACCCTAAGCCTCCGACCGTCCACCCGGGTGGGCAGATGGGGCCGCACTCATCGAGAGCTGTCGGAATGCTCGGCAGGAGCCGTTTCACGAAGCACGGTGCGCGTGGGCCTGTCGAGGTATCTGCCTCTTCCTTTGGCTTGCTCTGTTCCACACCCCGTGGGAAGGGGGTGACAAGCTGTCCCCGCAGCCCTGGCGCGCGTGGCGGCTCTCAGTTAGGATAGCATCGGAGCTTCGAGCGGAGCCACGAAAAGGCCAAGCGGCGCACCATGCTGATCTACTTCGGGATCGCGCTCCTGGGGTTGCTCCTGTTGATCGTCACCCTGGTGGTCGGCGAGCTGGACGACCTGCTCGACTTCGGCGCCGATGGCGACGGCATCGGTCCCTTCAACGGTAAGGTGCTCGCCGCCTCGCTGACCGCCTTCGGTGCTGCCGGTATGCTGGCCACCTACTATGACCGCAGCCCGGTGACCGGCGCGCTGATCGCTGCCGCGACCGCGGTCGTGGTCGGCGCGCTGGCCTGGTGGCTGATCGGCCTGTTCTACAAGCAGCAGGCGACTACCGAGTTCTCGGTGAGCTGGACACGCGGCCGGCTGGCCGAGGTGACGACCTCTATTCCCGAGGGCGGCTTGGGCCAGGTGCTCTACCGCGACGCCACCGGCAGTCGCCAGCTTCTGGCCCGCAGCCGCGAGGGTGCCGGGATCCCCGCCGGGCAGCTCGTCCGCATTGTGGACGTGGTCGGATCGACCGTCATCGTCGAGCCGACCACGGCGTCGGAGCAGGCCGGTGCGGCGGGCTCTACGCCGGAGCGCGGCGAGGCCGGGGCGCGTGGCCAGGGGGCGGGCTGCTGACACGCCGGAACGCAGCTGCGCAGCCTCGTCGGGAGCAGTTTTGAGCACGCTGGTGAAGGACTGGGCGGCATAAGGTCACGTTCGAGGGGAGCCCGACATGGGTATCGTCGAGGTTTTCTTCGTTATCGTCGCTGTCTTTTTCATCTTATTAGCGCTGATGGCCCTGCTCGCGATCGTCAGCCGCAACATCGTCAAGGTACCGCCCAACATAGTGGCGGTCTTCTCTGGGCGCAAGCGCACCCTGACCGACCCGGCGACCGGGCAGCGGCGCACGGTCGGCTACCGCATCGTCAAGGGGGGCTCGAGCGTCCGCATCCCGATCATCGAGCGGGTGGATTTTCTCTCGCTCAACGTGATGACGATCCCACTCAAGATTGCCTCCGCCTACACCAAGGAAGGCGTGCCGGTCTCGGTCGATGCCGTCGCGAACGTCAAGATCGGCTCCGACGACGTCATGGTCATGAACGCGATCGAGCGCTTCCTCGGCATGCCGCAGGAGCAGATCCGGAACGTCATCTTCCAGACGCTGGAGGGGCATCTTCGCTCGATCCTGGGCACGCTGACAGTCGAGCAGATCAACGCCGACCGACAGGCGTTTGCCCAGCGGCTGGCGGCCGAGTCAGCGCAGGATCTCTCCCGGATGGGGATCGAGATCGACGTCCTAACCATCCAGCAGATCAGCGACCCGCAGGGGTACCTGGACGCGCTGGGCCAGCGACGGACGGCCGAGGTCAAGCGCGATGCAGAGATCGGCAAGGCTGAGGCCGAGCGCGACGCCCGCAAGCGGCGGGCGCAAGCGATGCAGGAGGCGGCTGTCGCCGAGGCGATCGCCGAGGCCGAGATCGCGGCGGCCCAGAAGGAGACAAGTGTCAAGAAGGCGCGCTTCGACGCCGAGGTCGAGGCGGAGAAGGCGCGGGCTTCGCAGGCCGGCCCGCTGGCCGAGGCGGAGGCGCGGCGGCAGGTGGTCGTTGCCGAGCAGCAGGTGGAACTGGCGCGCACTGAAGCTGCCATCGCTGTGCAGGAAATGGAGGCGCACCGGCGCGAGAAGGAGCTGGAAGCAACGGTGCTCAAGCAGGCCGAGGCCGAGCGCCAGGCCACCATCATTACCGCCGAGGGAGAGAAGCAGGCAGCGATCGTCAAGGCCGAAGGCGAGCGCCAGGCGACGATCACGCGGGCCGAGGCCGAAGCGCGCCAGCGTGAGCTGGTCGGCCAGGGCGAGGCAGCCCGTATCCGCCAGGTGGGCCAGGCGGAGGCCGATGCCAAGAAGGCGCTCGCCGACGCTGTCCAGGCCGAGCTCGTCGCCCAGGCCGAGGGCCAGAAGGCCGCCCTCCTGGCCGAGGCCGAGGGCAAGCGGGCCGCGTTGATCGCCGAAGCCGAGGGCAAGCGGGCGCTGGCGGCCGCGCTCAATGCCTATGGCCCGACCGCTGTCCAGCTCCTGATGTACCAGGTGTTCGTCGAGCAGTTGCCGAAGGTGGTCGAAGCGGCCGCCCGGCCGCTCGCTCAGATCGAACGGGTGGTGCTGATCGACAGCAACGGCGCGGGGGGCGACGGCCGCAGCGCGCTGGGCCGCTACGCGACGGGGCTGCCGCTGATCGTCCAGCAGATGACCGAGAGCTTCGCCGCCATGACCGGCATCGATCTGGTCAAGCTGGCGCAGGAGCGGCTCGGCCAGCCGGCGGAAACCGGTGTTTCCGCCGATGGCGCGGCGGCGGCCGAAGCGCACGCCGCCGGATCCAGCAGCGATCCACCCCTGGGCGCGGCTGCGGAGAGCTCCGAGCCAGGAGAGCAACCGGCGGGCGACTTCGAGGAGCCGCCGGCTCGCCCGCGCGCCTGAGGCCGCTGGGCTGGCCTTGCCGTGGTTTCAGCCCGCTGTGCTGCGGCGCCGCTGCACCAGCCCGACGCCGAGCAGTGTGATCGCCCCGCCGATCGCCTGGAGCAGGCCGAGCCGCTCGCCCA
>CALKCJ010000012.1 GCA_938082375.1 uncultured Thermomicrobiaceae bacterium | reverse complement strand
CGTGCGGTGCATGATCCCAGCGCGCCGCGCCAGTTCCCGCACGCCGTATCCCCGAGCGATCCGCCAGTACCGTAGGCTCTGGACTTCCATACCGCCTCCTTCGTCCACGCGGAGTATACCACGGCAAATCCAATAGGTGCTCCCCTTGACACCATTGGTACATTACTGGTACAATAGTGGTGCAAGGAGTGATAGTACGGAAGGAGGCAACCACAATGGCAGCGATGACCGCACAGCAAGCCAAGGCGATCGCCGAGCGGTACCAGCGCGCCGTGGAGCTGGTCGAGGCAGGGAAGGTGTTCCGGCTCTATGGTGAGAGCGGCCGGTATGTGGTCGTCAATGGCAATGGCCAGGCGTACCTGGTCGATGTCGACAGCGGCCAGTGCACCTGCCCCGATGCCCGCTATCGCGGGTCTCGACTCGGCATCCCCTGCAAGCACGCGTTGGCCGCAGCCATCGTGCACGAGGCACAGAAGGAGGCTGGGGAACCGACCCCCCAGCCTCCGGCCGAAGAGGAGGACACGGCCATTGCAGCCACCATGCGCGCCGCTTATGAGCGGATCTTCGGATCAATCTAAGGAAGGGGGTACCTCATGCTACGCATCATCACCGTCGAGGCGATCGAAGAGCGCACAACCCAGCAGGGGCAGCGCTACTGGCGAGTGAGAGTGGTCGGTGAGAAGCGATCGCTTTTCGTGTGGGATCCTGCCCTGGCTGCGATGCTGATCCCTGGCGGCACCTATCACGTAGAGCTCAACGGCTCGGCCGATTATCCCAGGATCACCGGAGTGACGCTGGTGCCGGACACACCGACCACCAGCACTACCGCAGCCCCACCAGCAGCCCCCGACCGCGAGCGTCGGATGCTGCGCATGAGCGCGCTCCGGGCCGCCGCCGAGGTACTGCACGGCTCCGGCCTGCCAGCGGATCAGGTTGTGGCGTATGCCGACGAGCTACTCCGGTGGCTTGAGAGCTGAGTCTCCACACGAAAGGGGCTCGTGGTGCGCACAAGTTGCCTTCTACGCAAGTCACCGTGTCGTTTATATTGTCAACTACACACCACCACGGCAACGTCGCACGATGCGACCAGGATAACCGTATTGTTGGTAGGTGGACAATTTCGCCACAATCCGTCCGTGCCCTCCCGTGCCGCTCCCCCACGCGCCCCAGGGAACCTTCCCGGGGTTTTCCTGCGGCTTAGGGATGCGCGCCGCGAAGCGCTGGGTCATTCGCGCGGACCCAATGCCAAGCCCCGCCAGTACACCGGCACTTCAATTGCCACCAATCGGGGCGATCAGTGCTGCGCAACTCATACGGTTGCCGGCAGGACGGACAGCGCGGCGTGCTCCCGTTGCCGGACACATTCCATGCTTTTTCTCCACCCACTACGCTCTCTGGTGTAGCGGGTGGAGAAAAATTTTTGCCCCTATTTTCCGCGTCGTGACGCGGAGATTTCTCCACCGGGCCTGTTTGGGTGGAGCTGGTGGAGCTTTCAGCGGACTGGGTAGAGCTGGTGGAGCTGGTAGAGCTAGTGGAGTTGGTGGAGCTGGTGGAGCTGGTGGAGCAATCGCGCAGCGCGTAGCGGTAGGGGTCGCCCCGTTTCCCACTGCCACTGCGGATCAGTGCGCCCTGCTCGACCAGGGTACGGATCGCGCGCGCAATCAGCGTTGCCTGCATTTGCGTCGCTTCGCGGATCTCTGCCTCGGTGAGGGGCGCGTCCTTCACGACCTGGAGCACCGCCGCTTGCGCTTCAGCGAGCTTCCGCTCACTCACGGTTCCTGCAAGTTCGACCGTCCCAGTCTGCGTATCGAGGACAATAACCGATTCAGGGAGATCTTCGCCGTACCGCTGGATGGTCTCAAGCGTGCGTGTCCCGTCTTGATGCCGCCGCATGACAACCGCCGTATCCACAGCGCCGAAGATCGCTGTCGATCCGAGGATCGCGTCACCGCCGGCCTGCGCCCCTTTGTTGAGGTGGTGCACGAGCATGATATGCGTACCCGTCTGTCGGGCCAAGTCAATGATAGGCTCAAGGGCCCGCGACACTTCAGCATAGTCATTGACGTCGCGCAGTCGCACCAGTTTCAACAAGGGATCGACAATAATGAGTGCCGGCTGCAGATCCACGATCACGGCCGCAAGTTCATCGAGGGCATTTTGAGGAGCTATGCCGACGTGAACGTAGACCGCGTCAGACTCGGTTGCCCCCTGCCGGCGGAAATGCTTCACAATTTCGGCGCGCTTTTCCTCGAGCGCTAAGTAAACAACGGAGCCTTTCGCAGTCGCCCGACCGAGGAACGGTTCACCACGCGCGACACTGAGTGCCAGGCAACGCGCCGTCGTGCTCTTCCCGACCTTCGGCTTCGCAGCCAGCAGGCTGATGCCGCCACTCGGCAGCAGCCCCTCGACCAGCCACGCAACTTGTTCTTCTGGCTCGGCAAGAAGGTCGCTCATATGTGCAAACCTGAATGATCCTGCCCCTTTTTGTACCTTATGCTCTATACTCTGCTCAGTGTCAGCACTGCATACACTGTCCCAAGGTTGTGCGGAAGTGAGGAGTCTCTTTACATCCTCGGCTGTCCCGCCCTGCGCCACAAAGTCGGCTGCGTCACCGCCCTGGGGTGCCTCCGGCCACTCGACCACGTAGATGCGCGCGCAGCCGAGCGCTGCCAACCGCTCAGCGATCCGCCGCATATGGTCACGGCCGGGATTGTCGTTATCCGGCCAAATCCAGACCGCGCGGTGAGCGAGCGGCTGCAGCGACTGGTGAGACGGAGTCGCGCTGGCGCCAGTCACCGTGCCGACCGCCGGCAGGCCGAGCCGGATGAGCGCCTCGGCTGCCTTCTCGCCTTCGACCAGGATGACCTGCTCGGCCTCGCCGAGCCGGTCGAGGCCGTAAAGCGGCAGGTCCTCGACCCGCATCCCGCCGAGGCCTCGGCAACCATCTGGAAGTTCCCACCAAATTCGCTTCCCCTCTGGGGAGTCGAGCCGCACGTGGGTTGCCAGCAGCCGGCCATCGGCGGAGCGAAGCTCGTAGCGCGTCTCGCGCCGCTCGGCCTGCTCGCGGCGCGGCCAGAGGCCACGATCCTGCAGCGCGCGGATCACGTCGCGGTTGCGGCAGCCCGCGTGACACTTGAGTAGGATCATGCCATCGCGGGCAATACTAATATTCAGGCTGGGCCTGGCGTCGGAGTGGCACGGAAAGTGCGTGCGCCCGTGACCCCGCTCGATGGAGCGCTGGCACTCGCAGCGAGAATCACCGCAGGCGAGCCGCCGGAGGATGATCTTAACGTCGACGTGCGAGGCTGTCGGCGCGCTATGCATCGGTGTCCCCCACCCCCGGCATGTCCGGCTCGGTGGCGAGCACAGCACGCCAAAACGAGCGCCAGGCGGCCAGCTGCTCCGGGCTCAGCGCGTGCGCTGGCCGGATGCGGACCGTCACCGTTATGGCCTCGGTGGCGATCTGGCGGCGGGCATGGGCCGAGGCGCGACCCGCGCGCGATCGACGCGCGCGGAGCTCCTCTGGCGACAGCTCGGCGAGGGCACGACGAGCAGCGGCTAGACGATCGGGCTTCACGGGCACACCTCCGGTGCCCGTGCCGCCAGATCGCACAGCGCGCAGTGCGATGGAGCAACGGGTGGGTTATGCGGCGCCGCGGCGCGAGCGCCAAGGCCTCGCTGGGCGGGCGGCGCGCCTCTCTCGGGTACTCTCTGACAGCGCGCAGCACCGCAGGTATACTGTTGTCACCCCAAGCATACCACGACACGGAGTTCGTACATAGTCCCCCGCGCCACTCACCCCACAACCATCCGGACCCGCAGCTCCTTTTGCAAACAGCAATGCTTGTCCTGCTGGTCACAATCGACCCGGTCGAGTGGGATTGCTGCCTCGATCACGATGCGTGGCTCGGTGTCCGGCCGGTAGACGGTGACACGGACATCGAGCGCGATCAGCAGGTTGCGCCGCTCGTCCTGGTCGAGCGCCTGCAGGCGCCCCTTGAGCGCACGCAGCCAGTTCGCGGTCGTGAGCAGCCGGTCACGCCACGCCTGCTGCACGGCCCGCTGCGCTTCCAGCTCAGCCTGCTCCTGCCGCAAGCGCGCCACGTGGTCGTGTAGCCGCTCGATCTCGCGCACCACCGGCTCGGCCGTGCGCGCGTCGCGGATCAGCGCCAGGTTGCGCACCAGGTTCTGCTCCTGCTCTTCGGCGTCCCGGATGGCCCGCTCGATCAGCCGCAGTTCGTCGTCGAGCGGGGGCGCTTCGGCCAGCATCTGCTCGATGACCGGCCGGATGACCTCTTCCCGCTCGATCGCCTGGGTCAGCCGCTCCCACACCGTGGTGTCGAGCAGGCGCTGGGAAATCGCGACCCCCGGGCAGCGGTACTCCTTGCGGCGGCGGTAGCAGACGTAGGTCGCCTGCGGCGGCCGCCCGTTGCCGGGATGGCGGAGGCAGGTCACGAGCGAACCCCCGCAGATCCCGCAGCGGGCGAAGCCGCCGCGCAAGAGGAACAGCTCCGGGTTCTTGTTACGCCGGCGCGCGAGCTGCTTGTTCCACGCGAGCCGCCGCTGCACGGCGGCGAAGAGCTCAGGGCTGACGATCTGCGGCACGACGCCCTCAGGCAAGGCAACGGTCCAGCCCTCCGGCACGGCCGTCCGGTACCACTTCCCGTTGGCCCGGCGCTCGGTCTTGTAGCGGTAGGCCGCGCCCTGGCCGGTATACCGCTCGTCATGCAGGAGCTGCACGATGGTGGCCCGTCGCCACTGGCGCTTTCCCATCGGGGTGGGGATCCCGCGATCGGTCAACTCGGCGACCAGCCCTTCGATCGACGCGCCAGCGGCGACGCGCTCGAAGAGGTAGCGGAGCACCGAGGCTTCCTCTGGCACTTCGACGAAACGACCTTCGGATTCGACCCAGCGCAGGCCGTAGGGCGACTTCGGGCCGATGATCGGCTTGCCCGCCGCGGCACGCGCGCGGCGGCCGCGCTGGGTCCGCTCGGCCAGCTTCTCGCGCTCGAGCTCAGCGGCGAAGATCCGGGCCAGCGCCAGGAACCGGCCGACCGGCGAATCCTCCACCGGGTCGAGCACGGAAACCAGGTGCACCCCGTGCTCACGGAACTCTTCGAGCAGCACGGCCAGGTGCACCTGGTCCCGGCTCAGGCGATCCAGGCTGTGGACGAGGACGGCGTCGATGGCGCGCTCCCGCACCAGGCGCCGGAGCTCGCTAAGGTGGGGGCGGGTGCGGTAGAGCGACCCGGAGGCGATATCGGTGAAGACGCCGACGACCTCGTACCCGTGCTGCGCGGCGTGGAGGCGGCACGCCTCTTCCTGGGTCGGCAGGCTGTAGCGGTCTTCATCGGACTGGCGATGAGACGAGACGCGGGTGTAGACCGCGGCGCGCAGTGGTGGTAGACTTCCCATCGCGATGGACTCCTTTCCCCGACGCCCCGCGGTGGTCGCGTCTTCGACGGCGCGGGGCGTCCGTGTGTCAGCGCGACGGAGGAGGAGCCGCCACCTCAGCGGTCGCTCCCCACGGCGTCGCCGTCCAGCCCCATGAGGCGGCGGTACTCGGCGATCTGCGTGAGCTCGACGCCGAGCACGGCCGCCAGCTTGCGCCAGGTCGCGGGATACCCACGATAGCGGCCGTGCTCGATTCCGATCACCGTCGAGTGGCTGACACCGGCCAGGCGCGCAAGTTCACGCTGGCCGTAGCCGCGCAGTAACCGCCACGCTCGAAGTGTC
The DNA here is from genome assembly GCA_938082375.1 of uncultured Thermomicrobiaceae bacterium. Lineage (GTDB taxonomy): Bacteria > Chloroflexota > Chloroflexia > Thermomicrobiales > Thermomicrobiaceae > Thermalbibacter. Next base: position 346 of record CALKCJ010000012.1, on the reverse strand, counting down.
CGCACACCTTCGCTCGACATACAGTCACCTCCTTGGCGACAGCATACCAGAACTGCAGTGAACCGCACCACTCCCCCCTTGACTGGGTACGGTCGGTTATGATATGATAATGGCGTGAGATTGATAGGACACCGACCAGGAAGGGAGACGGGCGATGATGACGGCGGCACAGGCGAAGGCGATCGCGGCGCGCTACCAGCGGGCAGTCGAGCTGGTGGAGGCTGGCCGGGTGGTCCCGCTCGCCGGCCGCGACGGCGAGTACGTGGTGCTCAACGGCGCCGGCACGGCCTACTGGGTGCAGCTGGCGGGCGAGGAGTCCTGGTGCGACTGCCCCGACTTCCGCTAC
>CALKCJ010000011.1 GCA_938082375.1 uncultured Thermomicrobiaceae bacterium | reverse complement strand
GAGCCGGTGCCTGACCGCCCACTCGTCGGCGTGATTATGGGCTCCCGATCGGACTGGGAGACGCTGTCCCACGTCGCCGCCACCCTGGAACAGCTCGGCATTCCACATGAGGTGCGGGTCGTCTCGGCACACCGGACGCCGGATCTGCTCTTCGAGTACGCCTCCTCGGCGGAGGAGCGCGGCCTGGAGGTGATCATCGCCGGAGCTGGCGGTGCCGCCCACCTGCCAGGGATGACGGCAGCCAAGACGGTGCTGCCGGTGCTGGGCGTGCCGGTGCAGTCGCACGCGCTGCATGGGCTGGATTCCCTCCTCTCGATCGTCCAGATGCCCGCTGGGGTACCCGTCGGCACGCTGGCGATCGGGCGAGCTGGAGCCATCAACGCGGCGCTGCTAGCCGCCGCTATTCTCGGCGTGAGGTATCCAGCTATCCGGGAGGCGCTACGCCGCTATCGGGAGGCGCAGACACACGCTGTGCTCGAGCATCCCGATCCGCGGGAGAACTCCTAGGCACGGGGAGGACGCGGTGAGGATCGGCATCCTGGGTGGCGGACAGCTCGGCCGCATGCTGGCACTGGCGGGCTACCCACTGGGCCTGCGCTTCCGCTTCCTCGACCCGGCACCCGACGCTCCGGCCGGCCAGGTGGGCGAGCTCGTGGTGGGCGCGTACGACGATCCTGAGGTGCTTCAGGCGTTCGCTGCGGGGGTGGATCTGGTTACCTACGAGTTCGAGAACGTGCCGGCTGCCGCCGTTGAGTGGCTCACCGAGCGGGTACCGGCCTACCCTCCGCCGCGCGCGCTCGAGACAGCGCAGGATCGGCTCTCTGAGAAGCGCCTGTTCGAGGCGTGCGGCATCCCGGTGCCGGCCTACGCCCCGGTGGGGAGCGAAGATGAACTCGAGCGCGCCCTGGAGTCGATCGGCCTACCTGCGCTCTTGAAGACGCGCCGGCTGGGCTACGACGGCAAGGGCCAGGTGCGTATCGAGGATCGCGCGATGGCCGCCGCGGCCTGGCGACAGCTCGGCGGGGTACCCTGCCTTCTCGAACAACTCGTGCCCTTTAACGGTGAGGTCTCGGTGCTGGCGGCGCGAGGGCGCGACGGCTCGACAATCGTCTATCCCCTCGTCGAAAACGAGCACCGTGAGGGTATCCTCTTCTGCTCACGTGCCCCGGCCCGCCTGGACAACTGCCGCCTCCAGGAGATGGCCGAAGCCTACGCGCGTGGGGTGCTTTACGAGCTCGACTACACGGGCGTCCTGGTCATCGAGTTCTTCGTCGTCGATGACCAACTGCTGGCCAACGAGATGGCGCCGCGCGTGCACAACTCCGGCCACTGGACGATCGAGGGAACGGAGACCAGCCAGTTCGAGCAGCATCTCCGCGCCATCCTCGGGCTGCCGCTGGGCGAGGTCAGTCTCCGCGGCTACGCAGGCATGGTGAACCTGTTGGGCAGCGTGCCACCGCTGGAGACACTGCTGCGCGTCCCCGGCGCACACGTCCATGTCTACGGCAAGGCACCACGCCCGCGCCGCAAGCTGGGCCACGTGACCGTCCTCGCCGCCAACGCCGAGGAACGTGAGGAGCGGCTCGCCCGGCTTCTCGAAGTCATCGAGCATGCGGGCGAGCCGCTCCCCCGAGCGTAGCCGAGAGCAGCCCGCTCCGACTCCCAGCCGGTACTGCCCCTGGTGAGATCCACTCCCCGCCTCGAAGCCCGGCCGGTCTGAGAGGGACATCGCCGCCTGCGCGCGCGAAAACGCCGCCGATTCCGGCTCGCAGCGGGCCGTGAGACCGGCGGCGGTCATCGTCGCGACAGATCGGTTGCTGGCTCTCTAGTAGACGGGACTACCCGCATGGCAACTACGGCTCCAGGGACACGTGTGGCTTGGCAAAACCCAGCCGCTCGATGATCGGTAGAGCGTCCGTGAACCGTACGAGCAATGCTCGGTAGCGCTGCTGCTGTTCAGGGGTCATCCGACCTGTGCGGTAGGCCGGGTCGAGGTCGAGCTTCAGCCGCGACATCTTGGAGTTCCAGACCAGCATCTCGTGATAACGCACCGAGTCCGGCTCTGCCTCTTCCACTTCAGCGAGGTCGAGCACCCCATTCAGCGCACGGTTCAAGATGTCGAGTTCGAAATCGATCAGATCCTGCGTCGTAGCCATCGCACACGCTCTCTCCCGGCGATGAGGATGAAGTCAGTAAACACGTCTCTAGGCTGGAAGACCCAAGTTCAGGGCGTCTGCCGGGCACTTTCGAGATAATCCTCCAATGGCGTGCCCATCGGCCACTCTCGTCACAGGCGCACATGCTTCACGTAGTGTCGCTCGACCAGTAGCAGCAGCGTCGAGCCGCGTCACACCTGCCCCTGCCAGACGAGGCCAGCAAGCTCTCCTCGCGCCCACTGGCACGCGTTGGGATCGAAGCCGGGCCGTGCCACGTGCTCCGGCGCCTCGTGTAGCCCCTCACCGGCGAGAATTCGCGCACCCGCGGCCACCGCCAGGATGAGGCGGTCTGCCCGTAACACGGCTCTCCTCGCCATCCGCTGAAATCTTCTGATCCACCTGTCGAGCTCCCACAGCCCACAGAAACAGCCGAGCCCGGTGACCAGGACGCCTCGCCTGTCGCCAGGGCTCGGCGAGATACCGATCGAGGTCGTCGAGGCCCCACTCGATCCGGCAGCGCGGTTCCGTCCGGGTGCGGCTTGGCACTCGCGACGCGGGAATGTGCCGCCAAACCGCTCAGCTCTTGCTTACGTCCAAGAGGGCGTGCGCAGGATCGCCCCCTCGGAGGCCGAGCTGACCAGTGCGGCATACCGGGCGAAGACGCCGTGGGTGAACCGCGACGGCGGAGGCGACCACTGCGCGCGGCGCTGAGCTAACTCCGCGTCCGGCACCTCGAGGTCGAGCCGCCGACCCTCGAGATCGATCGTAATCGTGTCGCCGTCGCGGACGAGCGCGATTGGGCCGCCCAGCGGGGCTTCCGGCGCAACGTGGCCGATCATCAGCCCCTTAGTGCCGCCAGAGAAGCGGCCATCGGTGACCAGCGCTACCTCTGGGCCCAGTCCCTCACCGACGAGCGCAGCCGTCACGCTGAGCATCTCCCGCATGCCTGGCCCGCCCTTCGGCCCTTCGTAGCGGATGACGACCACGTCGCCAGGCCTGATCTGCCGGTCGAGCACTGCCCGCAGTGCGTCCTCCTCCGCGTCAAACACCCGTGCTGGGCCGCGGAAATAGGTCTGCTCGGTGCCGGCGAGCTTCAGTACAGCCCCGTCCGGCGCCAGCGAGCCGCGCAGGATGACCAGCCCCCCGTGTGGCTTGAGCGGCTTGGCCGGGTCGTAGACCACCGGCTGGCCTGGGGCTTCGGTGGCGTCGGCCACCGTCTGGGCGAGTGTCTGGCCGGTCACTGTCATAGCCGATCCGTCGACCAACCCGGCATCGAGGAGCCGCTTGGTCACCAGCTTGCTGCCGCCGGCCTTGTAAAGGCTCCAGGCCACATACTTGCCCCACGGCTTCAGGTCGGCGATCACCGGTGTACGCCGGCTGATCTCATCGAAGTCTTCGAGCTTCAGCTCGATGCCGACCTCGTGCGCGATGGCGATCAGGTGCAAGACCGCATTCGTCGAGCCGCCCGTCGCCGCTACTGCCGCAATTGCGTTATCGAACGAGGACTTGGTGAGGAAATCCTTCGGCGTGCGCCCGGCCCGCACCACCTCCATAAATTGCCGGCCGGCCTGCCGCGTCGCCTCCGCTTTCTCCGGCGCAACGGCCGGGATGGCGTTGTAGCCCATCGGCGACAGCCCGAGCACCTCCAGCGCAATCGACATCGTGTTGGCCGTGTATTGCCCGCCGCAGGCGCCCGGCCCGGGGATCGCGTGGCGCTCGATCTCGCGCAGCTCCTCGTAGGTGATCTTGCCCGCGGCGTAGGCGCCCACGGCTTCGAACACCTCGACGATCGTCAGCTCGCGGCCTCCCCACTGGCCGGGCGCAATCGACCCGCCGTAGAGCACCATCCCTGGCACGCCGGAGCGGATCACGCCCATCGCGCCGCCGGGAATCGTTTTGTCGCACGACACCAGTGCGACTACCGCGTCGAACTGGTAGCCGTGCGCCATCAACTCGATCGAGTCGGCGATGACCTCCCGGCTGATCAGGGAGGCTTTCATCGCCTGAGTCCCCATGCTGATCCCGTCGTTGACCGCGATCGTGTTGAACTCGACCGGGACGCCACCGGCCTCGCGGATCCCCTCGCGCAGGTGCTGGGCGAGCTCCCGCAGGTGGTAGTTGCACGGCATGGCGTCCGTCCAGGTGTTGGCGATGGCGACGATCGGCTTCTCGAAGTCCTCGTCGGTGAACCCCACAGCCCGGAGCATCGCCCGGGCCGGCGCCCGCTCGATCCCGTGGGTGATCAACTCGCTGCGCATCCGAGCCACTCCTCCTGTCACCTCGCTGGCTTATCTCGCCAGGGGCATTGTACCCTGCCTCCAGGCAGACGAGCCTGTGCTGCTGTGACTAAGAATCCGGCAGCTTGCATCGTGGCCGCCTGGTCACTACCATGAGGCGGCACTGCTCCGCCTGGCGTCACTCACGATGGGCTGGAGCGATGATAGGCAGAGGGAGCGAAGCGTGACGCCTTCGACAGTCGTGCTGGTGATCCTCGACGGCTGGGCTATCGGGCCGGACTACCCCGGCAACGCCATCTTGGCCGCCAGCACGCCGGTGATGGATCGACTCCAGGCCAGCTACCCGATGACCAGCCTCCGCTGCTCCGGCCGCGACGTCGGGCTGCCCGACGACCAGATGGGCAACTCCGAGGTCGGCCACCTCAACCTCGGGGCCGGCCGCATCGTCTACCAGCTCATCACCAAGATCGACCTGGCGATTGAAGACGGTACGTTCTTCCAGAACCCGGCGCTGCTGGCCGCGGTCGAGCGGGCGCGCCAGCCCGGCCGGACGCTCCACCTCCTCGGTCTGATCGGCGACGGCGGCGTCCACAGCCACCAGCGGCACCTGGAGGCGCTCCTGGAGCTGGCTGCCCGTCACCGGCTCGAGCGGGTGGCCGTCCACACCTTCACCGACGGGAGGGACACCGAGCCGACTTCGGGCCTCGATTTCATGCGCCGCCTACTCGCGCGCATGGAAGAGCTCGGCACCGGCTACGTGGCCAGCGTCTGCGGCCGCTATTACGCCATGGATCGAGACAAGCGCTGGGATCGCACCAAGCGCGCCTACGACGCCATCGTCTGCGGCCAGGGGCCGACCGCGACCGACCCGCTGGCCGCGATCCAGCACTCGTACGAGCGCGGGATCACCGATGAGTTCATCGAGCCGGTCGTCATCGTCGGCCCAGATGGCCGGCCCCGCGCGCCGATCGCCGACGGCGACGCGCTCGTCTTCTTCAACTTCCGCGCCGACCGCGCGCGCCAGCTCACTCGGGCACTCACCGATGCTCGCTTTGAGGCTTTCGATCGCTGCCGTATCCCGCGTCAGCTCGTGATAGTCACGCTGGCCGAGTACGAGCCCGACTTCCCGGTATTGGTCGCCTTCCCAACCGAGAACGTGCGCCGGCCGCTGGCCGAAGTGGTGAGCGACGCCGGCCTGCGCCAGTTTCACACTGCTGAGACCGAGAAGTACGCGCACGTCACCTACTTCTTCAACGGCGGACGCGAGGAGCCCTTCCCCGGCGAGGATCGCAAGCTCGTGCCGTCGCCGAAGGTGCCAACCTACGACCTCAAGCCGGAGATGAGCGCGCCTGGCGTGACCGAGGCTGCCCTCGAAGCCATCGCGAGCGGGCAGTACGCGTTCGTCCTCATCAACTATGCCAACCCTGATATGGTCGGCCACACCGGCGTCTTCGACGCCGCCGTCCGCGCCGTCGAGTGCGTGGACGAGTGCCTGGGGCGGATCGTCGAGGCGACGCTGGCGCGTGGCGGCGCGGTTGTCGTCACCGCCGACCACGGCAATGCCGACGAGATGCTCATCCCAGGCACGAACGAGGTCTGGACAGCTCACACGAAGAACCCGGTGCCCTTCGTGATCGTGGCGCCGGATGACTCTCCTTATCGGCACTCCCGGCTGCGCGCTGGCGGGCGGCTTGCCGACGTCGCGCCGACGGTGCTCCAGATCCTGGGCCTTCCGCAGCCGGAGGAGATGACGGGACAGAGCTTGATCGAGGGGTAAGCGCCTACTGGAGCGGTAGCGGCGGTTGCAGCCAGGCCGGCTGGTTGCTGACTTCCAGTTCTACCACCCACTTGACCTAGTGGTAACCGCGGTAGCCTGGGGCTACCAGCCGCAGGGGGGAACCGCGCTCGCTGGAGAGTGGCTCCCTCTCGACGCGCGTAGCCAGCAACAGCTCGCCCGCGCGGGAGAGCGGGAAACGGCGGCTATAGCCGGTGGCCGAGCGCACGATGAGGCTGCGCGCTCCCTCCCTGACATCTGCGCGTTCCAGCAGGGCCACTACCGGCACGCCAGACCAGCGCTGCACCGTGTACCAGCCGCCGGTGCAGTCGAGCAACGCCTGGCGCAAACCGTCAGCCAGCGCCAGCACCTCACCGTAGGAGAGCACCAGCTCGCGCTCGACCAGCCCGGAGACGCGCAGCCGCCAACCCGCTGGGTCCAGACGCAAGACCGGGTCGCTGAGCCAGTTGGTGACCGGATGCGCGTTCCCCTGGAAGCTGCCTTCCTCCCGGGAGCCGGTGAAGCGGCGCTCGGCGCCGCAGAGCCGGGCGGCTGCCGCGGTGGTCTCCTGTACGCGCCAGAGCACGAAACCGGCGGCGAGCAGACCCAGGGAGCGCAGCGCGGCCCGGCGGCTTGCCAGATCGACCCGGCGCGGGCGCTGCCAGCGCATCGCGGCGTGCAGCGCAAGCAGCGGTGCGAGCGCGAGTGACACGGCGACATGCAGGCTCAGACCAGTCCAGCTTCCGAGGAGCGGCACGCTCAAGCGCGGCAGCCCCGTTGTGGCCCAGAGCAGGCCGCTTCCAAGCGACACGAGGAACAGGACTTTCACTAGCGCCGAGAAGACGGTTCCCGGCGTCAGTCCATGGCGCCGGTAGGAGCGGACGACGATGCCCCACTTCCAGCAGAGCAGGCAGGCGAGGCCCCATCCACCGATCCGGTGCAGCCAGAACATCCACTGGCCGCCTTGCTGCCCGACGAGAACACCACCGACGCCGCTCGCTAGCTCGAGCACAAGCAGGGTCAGGATAGCTAGGTTGACGAAGCGCGCGCTCATCGCCCGAGAGCTCACCGGGGCTGCGGCGATCCCACTACCGGCGTCTCTGGCGGACGCAGTCGGATCCTCGTGGTGCACCTCGAGTATGAAGTGACGAGCGCCGCGTACGCGGACCCCCCGGCTAGGCCGGGTGCCGGTGACGCCTCCCGCTCGCGCGCTGAGATGCGCGCACGTCTGGCCGCGCCTGACCCCGTCAGCGCGTCACCGTCAGCCCGAGGATGGAGCCGGCTTCCCGGATCGCCTCACGCGCGGCGGTCAGGTCACAGCCCTCGTCGCCCGAACGGATCGTAACCTCCGCCATCTCACGGAGTACCTGGATCGCACGCGGAGTATCCAGGTCGTCCCCGACCGCACGGACAAAGCGCTCGACCATGGGCGAGAGATCAAGCATCCTGCCCGAACCACCAGGGTGATTGACTGCCTGCCGGAGCTGCTTGACCAGCGGCTCGAAGCGTGCCGGGCCATCGTCCTCGTACTCGAAGGGCGTGCGGTAGTGGTGGCTCAAGAGATAGAGCCGGATAGCATCGCCGGTCTGCCGCCGTAGGACGTCCCGAACCAGCACCAGGTTGCCCAGCGACTTGCTCATCTTGGCACCCTGGTATTCGACCATCCCAACGTGTACCCAGAAACGCGAGAACGGCTGCTGGCCGGTCACACCCTCCGACTGGGCGATTTCGCTCTCGTGGTGGGGATAGATCAGGTCGTAGCCACCGCCATGGATGTCGAGCTGTGGCCCCAGGTACTTGACGGCCATGGCACTACATTCGATGTGCCACCCTGGCCGGCCTGGCCCCCATGGGCTCTCCCAAGCCGGCTCGCCCGGTTGCGCCGCCTGCCAGAGAATAAAATCGAGCGGGTCTTCCTTCCGTGGATCGCTCGGATCAGCACCCCGCTCGGCCGAGAGCTGGATCATCTCCTCGCGGCTACAGCGACACAGGTAGCCGTAGTCGGGATCGCTGGCGACCCGAAAATAGACGTGACCGTCACGGATGTAGGCAAACCCCCGTTCCAGCAACGACTGCACCATCTGGACGATCATCGGGATCTCCTCGGTCGCCCGCGGATAGACCGAGGGGAACAGGACGTTCAGGCCGTTGAGGTCTTCCTGGAATTGCCGGATGTACCGGTCGCCGAGGCGATCCCACGGTTCGCCGACTTCGCGGGCCTTGCGCAGGATATCGTCATCGATATCGGTGACGTTCTGCACGTACTTGACGCGCCAGCCGAGATACTGGCAGAAACGGTTGATCACGTCGAAGGTCAGGTACGTCATGGCATGACCCATGTGCGTGGTATCGTAGGGCGTCACACCGCACACGTACATGCGAACCGTCTTCCCGTCGGCCGGAGCGAACGGCTCGACCCGGCCCGTCATCGAGTTATAGAGTTGCACGCCCCCTCCTCGGCTCTTGGTCTTGCCCGGCAACCGCCGCTCGACACGCCGTATGCTACCACTCCGGCCACGATAACGAGCCAGCCGCTGGCGCTATTCCCAGGCTGGCTGCCGTCGCACCATTCCGGCTTGCTCATCTAGCCGAAGGTCGCCATACTACTGCGACGAGACGATGTATGCCGAGCGTGTGAGAGGAGGATGCGATGCCGGCCAGCGTGGGGCAGCCAGCGCCTGATTTCACTCTGCCGAGCAGCACGGGTGAGCGGGTCACGCTGAGTGAGGTGCTCAAGCGCCGGATTGCCATCCTCGCTTTTGTCCACTTCGCCTTTACCAGCGGTTGAGGAGATGAGCTGGCCCAGTTGGGTGCCAGGCTGGACGAGATCCGCGACCTCGGCGCCGAGGCTTTCGGCATCAGCGCTGACAGCCACTTCGCCCTGGCCGCATGGGCCCGGGAGCGGGGGTTTACCTACCCGCTGCTGAGCGATTGGAGCCGGGAGGTCATCGCCGCCTACGACGTCAAGCTCGACGAGCTAGCGGGCTACCGCGACGTCCCTGACCGCGCCATCATTATCGTCGACCGCGATGGCACGGTCGTGTACCGCCAGCGCGTCCCGCATCCGCGCGATTTGCCGGACGTCGACGCCGCGCTCAAGCGACTGCGCGAGCTGGCAGGACGGGCCTGAGATGCGCTTGCACGTCGTCGAGATCGCGCAGCGCGGCCGGCCCGATCACCTCAGCTCGGAGCTCGAAGCGCTGCGCCAGGTCGTGCTGGAGGAAGCCGGATTCGATCAGCCCGAGATCCACACAGTGCACGTGCCGCCAGCGGAAGCGCCGGGCGACCCAATCGCCTTTCTCGCCCTGCAGGGCCGCGAGATCGCCGATGCGGTCACACCCGGCGCCAGCGCTGGGCTGCCGGTGCTGGTGGTGGGAGGGAACTGCACCTGTCTCCCCGGCGTCATCGGCGGGCTCCAGCACGCCCTCGGCCCGGCAGCCCGCATCGGGCTGATCTGGTTCGATGCCCACGGCGACTTCAACACGCCGCAGACGACGCTCAGCGGGATGTTGGGCGGTATGCCGGTGGCGGTGAGCGCTGGGCTCTGCTACCCCGAGTGGCGCGAGGGCGCGCGCCAGGTTGTCCCCTTGCCGACCGACCGCATCGTCATGGTCGATGTCCGCAATCTCGATCCCGACGAGGCGCGGCTCGTCCGCTGGACAGGCGTGACAGTGGTGCCGGTCGAGGCTGGACAGGTGGCGACAGCTTCTCGCCGGCTCGCGGAGCGGGTCGACCTCGTCTACCTCCATGTCGACCTCGACGTGCTCGACGCGACACTGGTGCCGACCCACCGTACGCGGGAGCCGGGCGGGCCGGAGGTCGCTCGCACGCTGGATGCGATCCGCGCGGTTGTAGAGACGGGAAAGGTCGGAGTGATCGGGCTGGTCTCGGTCTACGCGGAGGGTGAGGGCGGGGAGACCACCGTGCGCTCGGCGACAGAGTTGCTGCGCGGCTGCCTCCGGCTCTGGCGAGCAGCGGCCGGTCACGGTTCTCGAACCTCGCGCGGCCGGTAGCCCAACGTGGTGATCGCGTCCAGGAGCTGGTCGCGACTGACCGTGTGAGGGTCGTAGCGCACGACGAGCCGGTCACGATTGATATCGGCTTCGGAACTGGTCACCCCCGGCAACGTGCGGATCTGGGCCGCGACCGCAGCCGCGCACGACGATCAGGTGAACCCCATTCCCTCCAGCACCAGCGTCCCGCCGCTGGTCGCGGCAGCCGGCGGAGTGGCCGTGGCATCGGCTGAGTCGCTCGCATGGCGCCCGATGAGCCCGCTCCGGGCGACGCTGCTCACCGCCAGGAGGACGGCAAGCAGCACGGCGGCCAACCCGAGCATGGCAAACGAGAGCGTGCGTCGTCCTACCGCGCGGTGATCCATGGAGCCCTCCTCGCCAGCAACGCGGCAACGGCCTCCACTCCAGTGGTGTTATGCCGGCACGCGCAAGCTCTCCGTAGCAGAGGCGGCCGCCTAGGCAGCGAGTGCCGGCAAGACGCGCTCGATCAAGCGGGCCAGGAGCGGGCTTGCCCGCTTACCCGCCTCCAGCACCTCCTCATGCGACGGCACGGTTGCCTCTTCAGGCACTGCACGGTTCGTGATCACCGAGAGTCCGAGCACTCGCAGCCCCACGGCCCGCGCCATCACCACTTCCGGCGCGGTCGACATCCCCACCGCATGGGCGCCCAGCAGGCGCAGCATCCGGAGTTCGGCTGCGGTCTCAAAGGACGGGCCAGCGACCATCGCGTAGACGCCTTCGTACAGGGAGATCCCCAGCTCGGCCGCGGCCCGCCGGGTCAGCTCCCGCAACTGCGGGTCGTAGGCATCGCGCATGGAGACGAACTCGACCGGCCCCGGCATACGTGGCGGGATCAGTGGGCTCTGGCCGGCCAGGCCTGGCAAGAAGAGGTGGTCATTGATCAGCATCAGGTCTCCCGGCTGTAAGCGCTGGTCGAGGCCTCCGGCGGCGTTCGTCACGACCAGCACGCGCGCGCCGCTCCCGTGCAGTGCCCGAACCGGTGCCGCCACCTCGGCAGCCGGGAGTCCCTGGTAGAGATGGTAGCGCCCGAGGAAGACCAGCACGGGCACACCAGCCCAGGAGCCGACCAGGAGTTCACGCGCCTGCCCGCCGACCGCTGGCGCGGAGACCCCCAGCACCTCGTCCATCGAGTCCCGCCGCACCACCTCGATGCGCTCCGCCAGGCCACCCAGCCCCGAGCCGGCGATCAAGGCCACCGCGGGCCGCACTCCCGCCTCGGTGAGCAGAGATGCGAGGCGGCGAGCCGCGATCGTACGCGAAGGTCGACGCACGTCTTCACACTCCACCGGCCGGGCCTACGCAGGAGGTGCATCCGAAGCGTGCGCCTCACTGCTCCACACGCTGGTCAGATGCAGTTGATCGAGGACGCGGCGCGAAGCCAGCTCGCGACCGAGGATCTGCCGGGTGTAGACAGTGAGTGCCGACTCGATCGCTCTCCGCAGATCCCCGCTGGTACGGCGCTCGAGCACCGTCTCCCAGTGCTGGCCTGCCAGCAAGCGCAGCGCTTTCACCGCATTGACCGACAACGGTACGGCCGCTGGGTCGCGCGTGGCGCACTCGGGGCAAGCCATGCCGCCGAGCTGCGGAGCGAAGCGGTTCGTCACCGGCTCCAATGTCCTCCTGCAGGCAACACAGCGGTACAGCTCCGGCTGGTATCCGAGCGCGGAGAGCAGCCGGAGTTCGTAGCGCCTCACCACGAAGAACGGATCCGGTCGGTTCGCGATGCCGTGGAGCGTCTCGGCCAGGAGCTCGTAAACCAGCGGATGTGGATCGCCCTCGCTGGTCAAGGCATCGAGCAGCTCGGCGACATACCCGGCCATTCCGATACGTCGCTCATCTCGCCTAAGGCCACGATACGGTTCGATTAATTCGGCCTGGGTCACGATGTCGAGATCCCGGCCACGCGCGATCAGCACGGTACTGCGCGCGAACAGCTCCAGGTGGCCGGCCAACCGGCTCTGCGGGCGGCGAACGCCCTTGGCGACAGCACGCAACTTGCCGCGTTGGCGCGTGTAGAGGCTGAGGAGGCGATCGGCTTCGCCGAGATCCCACCGGCGGAGGACGATCGCCTCCACACGGTAGAGCCGGCTCCGGCTCTCCGAAGTCGGGGCTGTCATCTCGCTCCCAGCGGTCGCCCCGGCACCAGTCGTCATGTCCGCCGGGCTCCCCGCGCGGCCGCGACCATGTCGACGAAGGCGCGCGCCCGCGCTGTGATCGCGGCCCAATCCTGCCGCTGAACTGCCTGCTTATCGATGAGGTGACCACCGACCGCCAGTGCCACCGCCCCGGCACGGATGAACTCCGGCCCGGTCTCCAGCGTCACTCCGCCGGAGGGGATGAGCTTCACCTGGGGGAGTGGCGCCAGCACGTCCTTGAAATACCCAGGCCCGGCAAGGCTGGCCGGGTTCACCTTAATGTAGTCCGCTCCGTGTTCCCAGGCCGTCAGAATCTCGGTCGGTGTCAAGGCACCGATGATGCTGGTGATACTGTAGCGGCGGCAGACCTCGATCGTCTCCAGCCGCAGTGTCGGCGTGACGATGAACTCAGCCCCCGCGAGCATCGCCTGCCGGGCAGTCTCCGCGTCGAGCACGGTACCGGCGCCGACGTGGCAGTGGGCCCCTAGCTCCTGTCGCACGCGCTCGATGGCCTTGCCTGCATCGCGGTTGGTGTAGGTGAACTCCATCACGCGGACACCGCCCTCGAGCAACGCCTCGGCCAGCTCGACGGCTGGGTCGAGATCGTCGAGCCGGATGACGGCGATGAGCCCTGCCTCTTCAATCCAGTGCATGTCTGCTCCTTCGCGCTATCGACTGATGAGGCGAGCCGCACCCGCGCCGGGAAACTCTCAGGTACCATTCTAGCGGCCACCTGGAACGCCAGCGGTGGCGCGGCTGACGAGCGAAGTCATCCGCTGCAAGTGTACCGGCTTACGGGATTCCCTGACAGGCCGCGGAAGCGCCAGCGGGCGGGAACGGTGAGGACATGGAGAGTGCAATCGGCATCATCGCGGCGCACGGCAAGCCTGAGGCCGCTGAGCTGGCTGCGAGCATCGGCACCTGGCTCGCCGAGCGCGGCTGCGTTGTGCTTGACGAGACCGCGCTGCAGCGGGATCCCTCGGCCGCAGCGGTGCTCATCACGATCGGTGGCGACGGGCTGATCATGCGTATGGCGCATACGTACCCTGATATCTCGATCCTTGGGATCAACGTCGGCCGCGTCGGCTTCCTAGCCATGATCGAGCGAGAAGAGTGGCAATCTGCCCTAGAGCGCTTGATCGAAGGCGATTACCGAGTTCAGGAGAGCCCGACGCTCGAAGCGAGCGTCTGGCGCGGCGACCAGCCTCTGGGTCAGGGATGGGCCATCAACGACGTGGTGATCCGCGCTGGCTTCCAGATGATCGACGTGGAACTGTATATCGATGACCAGTTCGTCAACACCTACCCTGGCGACGGCATGATCGTGGCGACACCCCAGGGCAGCACCGCCTACTGCATGGCCGCTGGGGGGCCGGTGCTGAGTGCCGGGGTACGCGGATTCGCGGTGACGCCGATCTGCCCGCACTCGCCGATCCGTACGACACTGGTCGTGCCGGAGGAGGCACTGATCGAGTTGGTCGTCGCCAGGGAGCGCGAGGCGAGCCTGATCCTCGACGGTGTGCCCCAGCTCGCCTTGCGCGAAGGCGATCTCGTCCAGGTGCGCCGGGGAAGCCACCGCTTCCGCCTTGTGCTCCTGCCGGAGATGAACTTCTACGAAGCGTTTCGAAGCAAGTTCAACTTCCAGATCCGGCCGGATGCCCGCCCGACACGCCGAGCGCGCCGCGAGCAAGCCTAGCCGGCATCTGGCACCTGAGAGCCGGCTCGCTCGAAAGCCTCCAGACCCAGCCTAGGCCGCTGGCAACACGTCCATGGTGCGCAACGCAGCAGGGCGAGCGACGAAGAGATCACGCTCAATTAGCTGAGCGTGGTCACCGTCGTTGAGGCGGTGGGATCTCACTGGTGTCCTCGACAGCCTCCGTCGCCGACGAGGGGGTCGCCTCCATCTGACCGGGGCGCGCTCCGTCGTGATGCTGCAGCGGCTTCGCACTCGGACGTCCGGCCCGGATGGTCGGCGCGAGCTGCGGCCCGGCCACGGCATCGTCCCCGAGGCTGCCGACTGCCACGCTCCGGCGGCTGCCCTGAGTCAGCCGGCCGAGATCGGGCAGTGCCCAGCCTTGAGCTGGCGCTGCCAGCGGTTCTTCGGCGTGCTGTTCGCTGCCACAGTAGGGGCAGATCGCCCAGCGGAGATCCACCGCCCGACCGCACGCGGCACAGGACAGCCGTAGTTGCGCGCGGCAAGACGGGCAGTAAAGGAAATCATCGGCTACCAGTTGCCGGCACTCCGGGCACAGTCCGAAGCCTTCCATGTCCTGAAGCAAGTACTCCTCTTGCAGCGAGCGTTCGAAGGCTTCCTCGAGCGTCTCTCGCGGGCGGAGGAGCAGGTAGAGCAACACTCCGGGTACCGAGAAGAGCACCACGACGAGAGTAGAGAAGATCTGCGCGATCACGCTGCGGCTGCGCTCCTGGATGTCGCGGAACGTCCAGACAACCAGCGCGAACCACAGCGCGAGGAAATAGGCGCCGCCAATAGCGAGAGTCAGATGGACGATGCGGGCGAGAATCGCTTCCACCGACAACCCTCCTCCGATGCTCCCCGCCTGCGCCCGGCGCTGTCAGGGAAGTCGCTCATAGCGCTCCACCGGGAGAACGAACACGTTCGCCCCGCCCACCTGAACCTCGATCGGGTTCGGAACGTAGAACTCTCCCGACTCGACAATCGGTAGGAGCGGGTTCACGTACTGTGTTCTGGTATAGCAGTTCGCCTTGATGATGCGCAGCACGTCGGGCACCTGGGCGTCCTCGACGCCCACGAACACGGTCACATTCTGCTCGCGCAGGAAGCCACCAGCGCTGTTGATCTGCGTGGCGCGGTAGCCGGCCGTGCGCAGCGCTGCCATCAGGTTCTCCGCATCTTTCCCCTGCACCACGGCGATCACCAGTTTCATCGTCGCGACACCTTATCGAGCATGCTCCACGCGCGGCAGCCGGGAGGCGACCGCGTCCCAGACCTGTCGCGCGACCTCGTCCACCGGTGCCAGGCCATCGACCACCAGCCAACGCCTCGGCTCTCGCTGCGCCGCCTGCCAGTACCAGGCACGCACACGCTGGTGGAACTCCAGCGCCTCCCGATCCACACGCGTCAACGCCTCACCGGACTCCCGGCGCCGGGCCAACCCGACCTCGACTGGAACGTCGATCAGGATTGTGAGATCGGGCCACAACCCCCGAGTCGCGAAGTCCTGCAGCGAGCGCAGCGCGCGCTCCTCGAGTCCGCGCCCCCCGCCTTGGTAGGCGAGCGTCGAGTCGGCGTAGCGGTCGCAGACGACGACCGCCCCGCGAGCCAGAGCTGGTCGAATGACACTCACCACATGCTCGGCTCGCGCGGCGGTGTGGAGGAGAGCTTCGCTCTCGGGAGCTATCCCGTCGTTCGCAAGGACAAGAAGCCACTCCCGTATCGCCTCGCCGAGCGGCGTGCCTCCGGGTTCACGCGTCAGCACTGCATCGTAGCCAAGCGCGATCAAACGCTGGTGCAACCGGCGGCTCTGCGTTGTCTTCCCGCTCCCTTCGGGTCCTTCGAATGTGACGAAGAGGCTCATGGCCTCAGTCCTCGCGGTAGATTTCGACGCGCCGGTATGGCTCTCGCCCCCGGCTACGCGAGCCCAGATTGTAGCGCTCCGCGAGCTGGTGCTGGAGCCGACGGATCCAGGAGACCTGCGGCCGCAGCTCGACCCGCGGTGCGCCGCTCAGGACATCATGGATGGCCGCTTCCGCCTCGTACATCGCGGCAGCGACCTGATCCTCTGGCACCGAGCCGATGCCGGCTTCGAAAACACCGTCGTCAGCCTGCTCCAGCGGTTCAGCCGCGAACCGCTCCGGAAACAGCGAGCGGAAGAGATTCGCCATCTGCACCGCGGTGTTACTGCGCAGCACGTAGACCGGAATTCCCCGGCTCTCGGCATCGCGCAGTATCTGTGGGCGCTTGCGATAGTAGTTCTTCAGGGTCACGACAGCGTCTGCCTCGTCCAACGAACGGACGAGAACCGCCGGCACCATGAGCTGCCCGATGACCTGCTCGAGCCGGTTGCGACTGACCCCGAAGGGAAAGATACGCAGCGTCTTTCGGCCCACTTCGGGCAGGCTGACTGCCTCGCCGGGCTGGAGCGAGCGAACTGGAGCCGGTCGCACTGCCTTTGGAGCTTCGAAGGGGGCACCGCGCTGGTACGTGCGCCGCGGGCCCGGGGGGAGCGCTCGTTCGCTCGGCCGCTCCCGGCCCTGGAGTTCCTCGTAGTGGAACGAGACCGTACCGTCGGGATGACGCTCACGGATCTCGACACGCAGCGGCAACCCGCGGAGGATCGCATCGACACTGGCCGCCACGTCACGGTGAATCGCGACGCGGTTACGCGCCTGGATCTCGACCAGTACGCCGAAGGTCGGCGGCGCCTTGCGTTCCAGGATCGACTTCTGTGTCCCCCGCCGTCGCGCCTCTTCGTCGCTCAACGTCACCGACTGGATGCCGCCGATCAGGTCGGAGAGCGTCGGGTTCATCATGATGTTCTCGAGCGTGTTGCCGTGCGCCGTGCCGATGAGCTGCACGCCGCGCTCGGCGATGGTGCGTGCCGCTGCTGCTTCCAGCTCCGTCCCGATCTCGTCGATGACGATGACCTCCGGCATGTGGTTCTCCACCGCCTCGATCATCACCGCGTGCTGGAGCGTTGGGGTCGGAACCTGCATCCGGCGCGCCCGGCCGATCGCCGGGTGAGGGATATCGCCGTCGCCAGCGATCTCGTTGCTGGTATCGACGATCACAACGCGCTTACGCAAGTCGTCGGCTAGCACCCGAGCCGTCTCGCGCAGCATCGTGGTCTTGCCCACACCGGGTCTGCCGAGCAGGAGGATACTCTCGCCCGTCTCGATTAGATCCCGGATGATGCCGACCGTACCGTACACCGCTCTCCCAATGCGGCACGTCAGGCCGACGATGTCACCGGAGCGACTACGGATGGCCGAGATCCGATGCAAGGTGCGCTCGATTCCCGCCCGGTTGTCGTCACCGAAGCGGCCGATCCGCGCAGCAACGTACGCGATATCCTCCCGGGTCACCTCACGCTCTGCCAGGTAGACCTCACGCTCCTCGAAGCGCGCTTCGGGCCGGCGACCGAGGTCGAGGACGACCTCGAGCAGCTTGCTGCGGTGCTCCGGCTGGTTGAACTCCTCTAACGCCTCGACGATGTCGGGTGGCAAGACGGCCAGCAGGTCTTCCAGGTTGTCCGTGATCGTCTGCTCTGGGGCGTACAGTGTCTCTTTCGGCAAGCTCTGCGTCATCTTCGTAATCAATGCAGCACTACTCCGTTAGTCCGTCGTGAGTTCGACCAGTGGCGGCGCGTCCCGCCGGAGCTGCGAATAGACGGGCACTCCGGCAGCGACCGCCTCCTGTAGGTCACGGAGCGTTCGGGCTTGCTTCAGCACGCGGGCACGCACTCGCTGGGCTGTGTACCGGGCGGCCCAGACCCGTGTCTCGACGGGCCGGAACGCGAGCGATTCCAGTTGCCCCCGCAGTCCGGGGATATCATTGGGCACCAGTGCCCAGACCTGGTCGCCTTCTCGCACCCCACTGCTCGCCAGTGCGCTCGACACCAAGCCGGGCATCAGGTCGATCACCTGCGGATCGACCAGCGCCTCCAGTACATGGCGTGAACCGCACGAGCGTACCTGGCAATAGGCCAGCGTCTGCTCGTGGTCGCGGATCAAGAAGCCCCTGATCTGCCAGCCCGCGCGGTGTCCCGGTTGCCAGGACGCGCGCGTGCGCGACTCGGCGTACTGCACCGGACGCGGGGTGACGCGCTCGTACAGCCGCATGACCGACCACGCATCGTGGCTCGACTGCGCGCGCACGCGGCCGTCGACCGGTGTGCCAGTGTGTAGGCGTTCCGCGCGCATGACCGTCAAGGGGCGGAAGGGCTGAAAGCCGGCACGCTGGAACACGTCGTTCACCGGTCCGGAGGGCGGCAGCAGTGCGTGCACGCGCTTGATCCCATAGCTCCCGGCAACGCGGACGACCTCTTCCAGGATCGCCTGGCAAGGTACGGCTGGGTCGGACCCTGGAGAGGTATGGGGGACGATGAGCCGCGTAATCAGCCAGTGATCCGGGCCCGGCTCCTGGACTACCTGGACGAGGCTGACACCCGCCTCGCGGTCTCGCGAGGTGAACAGCCGGCTCCACCGACGCCGCCCAAGAAAGCCGAAAAGCATCGCGTGCCGGAGTGACGGCCCGAGCTCGAATGGCAGGCCAAGGATATCTTGGCCCTCCGCCAACTGGCGGAGTTCAGGCGCATGCCACAGCGCCAACGGGCGGAGCAGCGGCGATCCCCTGCCAGGACTCTCTGGCGATGGTTGCTGTCGTCGATACCACCAGGGACGCATCGCCGTACCCCTTCGGTGACCACACGCCAGTTACAGCACGCGTCGGCCGGCCAGAGCCCGTCCCAAGGTCACTTCATCGGCATACTCCAGATCCCCACCGACCGGTAACCCACTTGCCGGACGCGTCACCGTCACGCCAAGGGGCAGGAGCTGTCGAGCGATGTACATCGCCGTCGCATCTCCCTCGATGTTTGGGTTCATCGCCAGAATGACCTCGTCGGGCCGCTCGGCCTGCACTCGGGTGACCAGTTCCCGAATCCGCAACCGATCCGGCCCGATGCCATCGACCGGCGAGATCGCCCCGTGCAGGACGTGATACAGACCGTGATACTCGCCGGTGCGCTCGAGCGCGAGCACATCCAGCGGATCCTCGACTACGCAGATCGTCCGCCGATCCCGCTGTTCGTCTTGGCAGATGAGACACGGGTCCACGTCGGTGATGTTAAAACACACCGAGCAGAGGCTGACGCGCTCTTTCACCTCCAGGATCGCGTGCGCCAGCGCGATCGCCTCTTCACGAGGGCTGCGCAGGATGAAGTAGGCGAGGCGTGACGCCGTCTTCGGCCCAATGCCCGGCAGCCTGGCGAACTCATCGATGAGCCGGGCAACCGGCTCGACTGTGACTTTTGGCCGCACATCCACCTCGATGGCACCTACGCCACGAACTCACACCCTTGAGTATAGCAAACGCTTGACATCTTAGAGATTTCCGCATTCAGTCGTCCTCGGCGAGATAGACGAGTCGGCCGCGTGGACCATCGCCCGGCCCAACGATACCCTCAGCCTCGAGCTGCTCCATGAGGCGCGCCGCCCGGTTGTAGCCGATCCGCAGCCGGCGTTGCAGCATCGAGGTCGACGCCGTGCCTTGCTGGCGCACAAGCTGGCGCGCTTGCTCCAGCAGTGGATCCTCGCGGCTGCCCTCAGCCTCCATATCCTCGAGGTCGAGCCAGGCGGGATCGTACTGCGGATCGGGCATCACCGTTCGCCAGTGCGCGACCAGATACTGCAGGTCCTGGTCATCGATGAACGAGCCCTGGATCCGCTGCGGCCGTGCAGCGTCCGGCGGCAGGAAGAGCATGTCGCCGCGACCGAGCAAGCGCTCAGCGCCGGGCATGTCGAGGATGACCCGACTGTCGGTCTGCGAAGTGACCGCGAACGCGATGCGCGCAGGCACGTTGGCCTTGATGAGGCCGGTCAGCACGTCGACCGAGGGGCGTTGCGTGGCGATGAGCAGGTGGATCCCTGTGGCCCGGGCCATCTGGGCGAGACGGACGAGGAGCGTCTCGACTTCGTCTGGTGTGGTCAGCATGAGATCAGCCAGCTCGTCGATGATGACGACAAGGTACGGCAGCGGCTCCAGCGAGGGATCCTCCTCCCGGCGCAGCCGGTAGCCATCGAGGTTACGCACGCCGAGCTTCGAGAAGAGCTGGTAGCGGCGCTCCATCTCTTGGAGCACCCGGCGCAGCGCCCCGACCACCAGCCCCATGTCGGTCACCACCGGCCGCTTGAGATGAGGCACACCGTCGTATCCGGCCAGCTCCACCATCTTCGGGTCGATCAACAGCATCTGAAGCTCGTCCGGCCGGCGGGTGAGCAGGAAGGTCGCGATGATGCTATTGATGCAGACCGATTTGCCGGAGCCGGTCGCACCAGCGATCAGCAGGTGCGGCATCTTGGTGAGGTCGGCCACGACGTACTGGCCGTTCACGTCGCGCCCGAGCGCCAGCGGCAAATTCGCGCGCGAGCGCTGGAAGGCCGCCGACTCGATCGTCTCGCGTAATCCCACCGTGTGAATGGTCTCGTTTGGCACCTCGATCCCGACCCGCGCCATCCCCGGCACTGGCGCCTCGATGCGGATCGCCTTGGCCGCGAGGGCCAGCGCCAGGTCGTTCTGCAGCTCGGTAATGCGCCGCACCTTGACGCCTGGCCCCGGCTCCAGCGTGAAGAGCGTCACGGCCGGGCCGGGGTAGACCTCTCGCACCCGGGCGTCTACCTTGAAGCTGGCCAGGGTCTCCTGGATCACGGCCGCCTTCCGATGCAGCTCGGCCGGATCCGGCGCTCCGGTCTGGTACAGCTTGAGCTTGGCGAGCTCGGGCAGCGGCGCGGGTGCGACTGGCTCCGGCAGCGGCTCCGTCGTCTCCTGCGGTGCCGCATGCACCGGTGCATGCTCGGCCACCGTACGGCCACGCTCTGCCCGTCTAGCGGCCTTCTCGGCCTTCGGGCCTGCCTGGGGTAGCGTGATGACTGGCCGGATCTCCTGTGTCTGGGGGGTTGCCGCCACCGTGCCGTCTTGCCTCGGGCGCCGCCGCTCGCCCGCGTCCGTGGTCGCTAGCGCCACTTGGCGGGCGTGCCGTGCCTCCTTAAGAGCGCGCCAATGGGCCGGCAGTGCCAGCAGCTCGGCTCCGGTCGCAAAACCAAGACCGACACAGCCGAGCGCGAGCGCCAGCAACCCGGCGCCGATCTGCCCACCGATGAGCTGTAAGATACCGCTGAAGCCAGCACCGAGGTAGCCGCCCGCCTCGGACACCTGGGCAGCGCCGCGCAGATCCAGGAAGGCGAGCACCGCCGACGAGTAGAGCGCGAGCCCGAGCCCACGCCGGCGGCTCGCAGCGGGCTGACGGGACAACAGCAGCTCCCCCGTCACCCACAACCCCCAGAGCGGGAGCAGCAACGCGCCACGGCCAAAGAGCTGGCGCACAGCCGACGTGAGCCAACCGATCGCGCCGTACGAGGTGCCGAGCCCGAGCAGTGCCCCAGCCATCAGCAGCGTCACAGTAAGCACCAGCAGCCCCCCAGCCTCGCGGAGGAGGTGCTGGGGGATCTCGATCGGCAGAAACCAGCGCCGCACCTTGCCGACCACCCTGAATGGTGTCGCCAGCGGCAACCGATCGACCGCGACCGCTGTTTCCCTTGTCCGCCGCCGCGACTTCCTCGAACGAGTCACCCTGCGCTCCCCCAATGTGTGTACGTTCATTGTGTCCGTACGCAGTATAGCACAGTGGAGACGGTTGCCAGCCCGAGACGAGCTGGCGATGGGCCTGGCGCTAGAACAACCGCATCTGCTCCGGCTTCGACTCCTCGGACGCCTCGGGGGCGAGGCGGCGGCGCGCCTCTTCCAGGATCGCCGGCAGCTTGGCCATGTCCTGCTCGACCAGCGACTTGAGGGCAGGCTGGTGCAGCGCGGCTGCCGGGTGATACATCGGCACGACGACATACTCGCCGAACCGGCGAGGCTGACCGTGGATACGCGAGATCTTCTCCGACGGGAACCAGCGGGCCATCGAGTAACGGCCGAGCGTCACGATCACCCGCGGCTGGATCGCCGCGATCTGCTCGTCCAGATACGGCGCGCAGGCAGCAATCTCGTCGGGGAGCGGATCGCGGTTGCCCGGTGGGCGGCACTTCACGACGTTGGTGATGAAGACATCCTCGCGCTTGAGTCCAATCTTCTCCAACATCTCGTTGAGGAACTGCCCCGCCGGGCCAACGAAGGGGCGACCCTGCCGGTCTTCGTGCCACCCGGGCCCCTCGCCGACAAACATGACCTCGGCGCGGGCATTGCCCTCTCCCGGCACCGCATGCGTCCGACTCCGGTAGAGCTCGCACCGGGTGCAGACACGCACCCGCGCTGCTACGTCTTCGAGGATCTCCTCCGGCGTTCGCTCGCTACCCATCAACACGACTCCATCCACCACGCCCGGCCACGCATGCCGTATCGACGGCCCCAGGATACGAGCTTGCTACGCCGCCAGGCTAGAGCCGAAGCCACTCTCGTGCCCCAACCAGCAGTCGATCGAGCTGGCCGGGTTCGGGAGTTTCGACGTAGACCCGGAGCAGCGGCTCGGTGCCGGACAACCGGACCAGCACCCACGCGCCGTTCTCCAGATACAGCTTTACTCCATCGATCCGGGACTCGTCGACGACCGCCAGCCCCGCGACGCTGGCAGGGCCCGGCTCGCCCTGCAACCGGGCGCGTACCTCCTCCCGCCACTCGGGTTTCAGTGGCAGATCGAGTCGCCGGTAGGCCCAGTCTCCGACGATCCCCCGCAGCTCTTCGAGCAGCTGTGAGAGTGCGCGTCTCCGCAGTCTCATTAGGTCGAGCAGCATCAGCCCGCTGAGCACGCCGTCGCGCTCCGGCAGATGGAGGCCGACAGCAAAGCTGCCGCTCTCCTCGCCAGCCAGGATGGCGCTGTGTTCCTGCATCGCCCGGGCCAGGTAGGGGAAGCCGTTAGGCGTCTCGATGACCGCGACGCCGTACCGCAGTGCGAGCCGATCTAGCATGGCCGTCCCGTTGACCGAACGGACGATCGGTCCGCGCATGCCGCGCAGCTCCAGCAAGTAGTAGGCCAGCAGCGCGAACACGTGTTGCGTACTGACATACCTCCCTCGCTCGTCGACGACTCCCACCCGATCACCGTCGCCGTCGAAGGCGAGGCCGAGGGTCGCCCGCCCGTCGACGACGGCGCGCTGCAGTTTCCCGAGGTTCCGCTCCACCGGCTCTGGCTGGCTGATCCCTGGGAAGAGCGGGTTATGCGCGCTGTTGATCTCGACGCATGTTGTCAGGTCACCGTTCAGGAGCTGGGGCAGCAGGCCGGCCGCCGACCCGTAGAGCGGGTCGGCGATGACGGTAAAGCCCGCCTTGCGCACCGCCTCGACCGGCACCGCCCGCTGCAGCCGCTCGAGGTACGCTTCCAGGGGTCGCACTTCCGTGATCTCCCCCCGAACGGGCATCGTCTGCCCGGGCTCGCTCCGCGCCATTCGCTCCTCGAGCGCTCGGTACAGTTCCGGCGGCGCCGAAGCACCGGCCGCCGTCTTGACTTTAATGCCGTTATAGCGCGCCGCATTGTGTGAGGCGGTCACCACGAGGCCGCCATCGGCGCTCAACTGCGTGATCATGAGGCTTACGGCCGGCGTCGGCACCGGCCCCCGGCAGGCGAACACGTCTACTCCGGCGCAGACGAGCTCGTCCGCCAAGGCTTCTGCAAACAGATCCGAAGCGAAGCGCCGGTCAAAGCCCAGCACCACGCGCGGGCGCGGTTCCGCTCGCTGCTCACGCAGGAACGCAGCATAGGCGCGACCGACACAGCGAACCGCTTCCACGGTACAGTCGTCGGCGATGATGCCGCGCCAACCGTCGGTACCGAAGCGGATACCAGCGCAGCGGCCACACACGGGTCAACCTGTGTCCTCTCCGTGATCCAGCAGAACTTCGTCCTGGCCGCTCTCTATCGCGTCGCGGCGATCGTCTTCGAGTTCCGCTGCGCGCAACGTCGCCTCCGGCAGAAGCCTGCCACGGCGCACGATCTCGGCCCAGTCGGGCTGCTCTGGCACGGTGATGACGCTCGGATGCCCGGCGTGCTGCCGCAGCCAACGGCCGAGGATGGAGACCTGGTCGAGACTCTGTTGATCGACAGGTAAGGGGCCAGCAGCTCTCGCCCGCTCCCAGGCGAGCTGCAAGCGAGCCGCCACCTCCACGTCGCGTTGCTCGGCAGAAGCCCGAACCTGCGCCCACAGCCGGCCGTGGACAATGAGCAGGAACTCGCGCGCGCCCGGCTCCGGCGAGGGTGTCACGACCACCACCGGCGCGCGACCGACCGTCTCGTCGACCAGTTGCTGGGCCAGGATCAGCCCCTGTGCCCGTCGGATCAGGTCGCGCAGCCGAGCCGCCCGCTCGAAGTCGAGGCGCTCAGCCGCGGCCATCAACTGGCGGTGCAGTGCCTCGATGACATCCTCCCGCTCGCCGCGCAAGAACGCGAGGAGTTCCTGCACCAGACGCCGGTACACCTCGCGGTCGGCGCGCCCCACACAGGGGCCCAGGCAACGGCCGAGCGCGAGTTGCAGACACGGCGAGCCATAGCTCTTAGCGGTGCGGAACGACCGGCTACAGGTTCGCAGGGGGAAGACCTCGTGGATCAGTTCGACTGCGGCCCGTGCGGCGGCCGTACTGCGGAACGGCCCCAGGTAGCACGCGTCGTCGTCCGCGCGCTGGCGGGTCAGCAACACGCGGGGCCACGGGTTGCTGACCTCGACTTTGATGTACGGATAGCTCTCGTGGTTCCGCTGCTGCGAGTTGTACGGCGGCCGGTAGCGGTGGATGAACTGCGACTCGAGCAACAGTGCCTCCAGCTCGGAGCCGGTCTCCACCACCTCGATCTCGGCGACCGACTCGAGCAGCCCGTCCATCTTGCGCGTATAGCCGAGCGGCTGTGAGTAGTACGAAGAGACGCGGCGACGCAGGTTCTTGGCCTTGCCCACGTAGAGGACGCGCCCCTGGGCATCGCGCATCACATAGACCCCCGACCGCTCCGGGATCCGTTCCAGGTAGGCGCGATCGAGCAGTGCCCTCCCGCGGGCCACCGCCTCGACGACAGCCGGCGCGACGCCGGCCGACACCTGGCGCAGGCTGTCGAAATCGCGCAGGCCGCTCGCCCGGGCTCGCTCGCTGAGCGCGAGGAAGAGCTGGCCGGTTGCCTCGGCGTCGGGCAGCGCCCGGTGGCGCTGGGAGTGCGGCACCGCCAGCGCCCGGCAGACCACCTCCAGCGTCAGCCGTCCGAGCTCCGGCACGAGCCGCTGGGCCAGCGGCAGCACGTCGAGTGACTCGTTGACGAGCGGTGCCCGCCCGCTCCGGCGCAGCTCCATGTTCAGAAAGTCCAGGTCGAAGCCCAGGTTGTAGCCGATCAGCAGCTCTTCGCCCAGGAAAGCCAGAATTTGCTCGGCAACTTGCCGGAACGTCGGCGCGGTGATCAGCATTGCCTCGCGGATGCCGGTGAGCTGGGCGATGTAGGCTGGCAGGCGGCGCTCGGGATTGATCAGGATCGCCATACGGTCGGTCGGACGGCCGTCCCGGTAGCGGACAGCCCCGAACTCGATGACTCGGTGTCGCGACGGGCGCAGGCCGGTGGTCTCGACGTCGAGGGCGACGAAGTCGCTGGGCAGGGGCGCCGGCTGGCCGTTCGCTCGCCCGTCTCGGAGTATCCAGCAGCCGTCAGGGCGAGCGCTGATCCGGTCGTCACCAGCGAGCACGTGCCGCAGGAGCGGGCCCCAGAGACGCTGGTTGCCGGCCGAGCCGAAGACGTGCCGGATCAACGCTTCCTCAGGGACGATCCCCCCGCGCTGCCGAATGAACCAGTACGCGCGCTGGCGTAACTGCTCGTAGGCGACCCCAGCCTCAGCCATTCGCCCCTCTCCCCCCAGCCCACCGCGACCGGCGCCGAAGGTGTACGGACACTGGGTACGCGGTATACTTCGCGGCGAGGTGAGCGTGATCGAAGAGCTGCAAGAGAACGCGAGTGCCAGCACTGACAGTGAGGAAGCCGCAATGTCTACTGTGCCTCCCGAAGTCCGGGCTCGGGTCGAGGAACTCCGGCGCCTGATCCACCGCTATAACTACGAATACTACGTCCTCAACCAGCCGACCGTCAGCGACGCGGAGTACGATGCCTTGATGCTCGAGCTCCGCCGGCTCGAGGAGCAGTACCCCGAGCTTATCACGCCGGACTCGCCGACACAGCGCGTCGGGGCACCGCCGGCTGAGGGGTTTGCGACCGTCCGCCACGAGATCCCGATGCTCACCCTCAGCAACGTGTTCAATGAGCAGGAGTTCCGCGCCTGGGCGGAGCGGGTGCACCGGCTGAGCGGCCGCCACGACGTGGAGTTCGTGACCGAACCGAAGATCGACGGGCTCGCTGTCTCGCTTCTCTACCAGGACGGGGTCTACACGCGGGGAGCGACGCGCGGCGACGGCTTCACCGGAGAGGACGTCACAGCCAACATCCGCACGATCCGCACCATCCCGCTGAGACTCTACCCACCGGAGGGCACCGGATTGCCCTCCGTACTGGAAGTTCGCGGTGAGGTCTACATGCGGATCAAAGACTTTAATGAGCTCAACCGGCAGCGTGGGGAGCAGGGCCTGCCCCTCTTCGCCAATCCCCGCAACGCGGCAGCCGGCTCCTTGCGCCAGCTCGACCCGAACGTTACCGCCTCACGACCGCTCCGCTTCGCCGCCTGGGATATCGGCCGCTTCGAAGGTGTCCCCGCGCCAGCGACGCATGCGGGCGTGCTGGACTACCTGCGCCTGCTTGGTATTCCGGTCGTTCCGGACTACAAGATCTGCCGCGACGTCGACGAGGCGCTCGCCGAGGTGCGGCGCTGGCAGGAGATCCGCGAAGAGCTCGAGTACGAGGCCGACGGCGTCGTCATCAAGGTGAACGAGCGGGCGCTCTACGATGAGCTCGGCGTCGTCGGGCGCGAGCCTCGTGGCGCCACAGCCTACAAGTTCCCGGCGATCGAGAAGACGACGATTGTGCGCAACGTGGTCTGGAGCGTGGGCCGCACGGGCAAGCTGACGCCGATCGCGATCCTGGAACCGGTTCCGATCGGCGGCGTCGTCGTCGAGCGCGCCAGCTTGCACAACGAGGACGAGATCCGCCGGCTGGGCGTGTTGCTGGGTGACGCCGTGGTCGTGCAGCGGCGCGGCGATGTGATCCCCAAGGTCATCGCGGCCATCCCGGCCCGCCGCGACGGTGACGAGCGACCGATTGTGCCGCCCGATCAGTGTCCAGTCTGCGGCGCCCGCGCTGTCCGACTGGAGGGCGAGGTCGACCGCTATTGCGTCAACCCGAACTGCCCGGCCCGGCTCAAGGCCCAGGTGCGGCACTTCGCTTCCCGCGGGGCCATGGATATCGAAGGGCTGGGGGAGAAGCTCGCCGACCTCTTCGTCGACCTCGGCTTGATCCGCTCGCTCCCGGATATCTACGACCTTGACTGGGCGCAGATCCGCCAGCTCCACGGGTTCGGCGACAAGCGCGTGCAGAACCTGCGCGACGCGATCGAGCGGAGCAAAGATCGGCCGCTGGAGCGCTTCATCTTCGCACTGGGTATCCGGCACGTGGGCGAGCGCAACGCCCGGCTGCTCGCCGAGCGCTTCGGCTCGGTCGACCGATTGAAGGAGGCCAGCCTGGAAGAGTTGCTCAGCATCCCCGGCTTCGGCCCGGCCGTAGCGCAGTCGGTCTACGAGTTCTTCCGCGAACCGAAAAACCTGGAGATGATCGAGCGCTTCCGCCGCCTCGGCGTGAGGCTGGCGGAAGCGGCACCGGCACCGCGCCCGGTACGTGGTCCGCTGGCCGGCAAGACCGTTGTGCTGACCGGTCGGCTCGCCTCCCTGACCCGGGTCCAGGCCGAGGAGGCACTGCGCCAGGCTGGTGCTCACGTCACCAGCTCGGTCTCCAAGAACACCGACTACGTCTTCGCTGGCGAAGACCCCGGCAGCAAGTACCAGCGCGCGCAGCAACTCGGTATCACCATCCTGGGCGAGGAAGACTTGCTCCGGATGCTGCATGAGTCCGGGGTCTCAATCGCGGAAGTGGCCGCAGCGAGCTGAGAGGGCTGCGCCGGATCGAGGTCGTGCGATGCGCCGCGTACTTCTCCTTCTCCTGCCGCTCGTGCTGGCGCTCGCAGCCTGCCGGGCGCTCCCGCCACGCTCGGGGCCTGGCACGGGGACAGCGTCACCGACCGGCACGTCCGGCGAGGCTGTCTACACCGAGTCCCGGGAGCAGATGGTTCGCTACCAGATCGAGGCGCGCGGCATCACCGACCCACACACGCTCAAGGCCATGCGTACGGTACCCCGCCACCGCTTTGTTCCCCCAGACCTGGTCGGCCGGGCCTACGAAGACCGCCCGTTGCCGATCGGCTTTGGCCAGACCATCTCCCAGCCCTACATCGTGGCGCTGATGACCGAGGCGCTGCGCGTCAAGCCAGGTGATCGGGTGCTGGAGATCGGCACCGGTAGCGGCTACCAGGCGGCCGTGCTCGCCGAGATCGGCTGCGAGGTCTACACGGTCGAGATCATCCCGCAGCTCGCCGAGCAGGCTACCCGGCGCGTGCAAGAGCTGGGCTACGAGCACGTGCGCGTCAGGCAGGGAGACGGCTACTTCGGTTGGCCCGAGCACGCGCCGTACGACGCCATCATTGTGACCGCCGCTCCCGATCACCTTCCACAACCGCTGATTCAGCAGCTCGCGCCCGGCGGCCGCCTCGTCATCCCGATCGGCCCTCAGGGCAGCTACCAGACCCTCTGGCTGTTCGAGAAGGGGGCCGACGGCCAGCTCCAAGCCACTAACCTCGGCCCGGTGCTCTTCGTGCCGCTCGTCCGCGAGGAGCCGTAGCCAAGCAGCTTCGCCTAGCCCTCTCGCCCTGGCGCTGTAACCAGGCGTGCGCTCGGCGAGCGCGACGTTCTCACTGCCGCGAGCAAGGCCACGAGATAACAGGCTGCACCCAGCAGCACCGTCGAGCGCAGCCCGAAGCTCAATGCCACCATCGCGGCCACCACACCGCCGATGACTGACGCGCAGCCGTTGACCGCCCACACCCACGGGACCAGCCCGGGTGACCGCCGGGCGAGCCAGCCCAACCCCAGCGGGAAGGGTAACCCCATCACCACGGCGAGCGGCAGTAGAGCGAGCGCGAGGACGAGCACCCGGCCGAACAGGGACCAGCCCAGCGTGCCGCTCACCAGGATCGGCAGGGTGATCGCTATGCCGGCCGCGAGTATCCCGACGAGCCCGGTAACCGGAGCGCTCTCTGGGATCCGGCGTGCCACACTGCTTCCAAGCCCGGCCCCGCTCAGAACCAGCCCAGCCACCACGGCGAACGCCAAGCTCGGCTGCCCGAGCGAGAGCATCGCCACCTGGATCAACGGGATCTCGACCAGCAAGAAGCCCAGGCCGATGGCGCCGAAGTAGACGAGCGCGGGCGCCCGCAGCTCGGTCGAGCCTGCCAGCGCTGGCCGGCGCACCAGCAGCGGGCCCAGGATCAGGGCGACGCTCAGCGTCACGACCACGCCCAGCAGCACCAGGAGGACGAGGTAACCACTACCGCCGAACGGCTGCCAGGTATGGCCGGCGGTCGCGAGCACGTCTGGCGTCTGCCGCCAGCGGAAGAAGTGGAAGAAAAACGGGCGGTCGTCAGTCACCGGCCCCACCGCGAACGGGTACGACGCGAGGAAGCGCTCCGGCGCGCCGGCCAGCAGCTCGCTGGCCGCGCGGTAATGCTCGAGCGACGGCATCCGGTTGAAGCGGTTGACCTCGTCCAGCCGCACGCCCGGGGCCCAAACCAGGTCGTAGCGCCGCGCCTCGAGGAACGCCCGCAGCCGTTCGAGCTCGCCGTCAGACCAGCCGGCCGGGCTCACCAAAACCGTGAGAGTCTGCAACGAGCGGTAGGCCACGACGCGCTCGGCCGGCTGCTGGCCGCGCGCCTCCAGCGCCGCCGCGGCCGTCGCCAGCAGGCGCAGGTCTTCACTCGGCGGGGTCTGGAGCCAGCGGGTCGCCACCAGGATGCCGCCCGGGACGAGCCGATCGAGCATGCGGCCGATGGCCTCTTGCGTGAGCAGGTAGGTCTCGCCCAGGCTGTAGCTCCCTGCCGTCACCGGGCGGTAGGCGTCTACGAGTGGCAGAAAGACGATGTCGTAGGAGGGCCTGTCGCGTGCCAGGGTGGCGCGAGGCGGCTCGACGAGCACGGTGACCCGTGGGTCAGCGTAGACATCGTAGGGCACGGCAACATGCGTTACCGCCTCTCGTACCAGTGCGCTGCCAAGCGTCACTTGCACCTCACGGGCGCCACCCGCCAGCGCCTGCAGCACGCCGAGCCCGCCTGCCGGCTCGAGGACGAGTACCCGAGCGCGCGGCCGGAGCTGGAAAGCCACTGCCTCGGGCAGATAAGCCGCGAGGTCGAACTCCTCGGGGCGGAGCAGAGTCACCGGCTGGGGCGACTCGGCATCGAGCGAGAGCCCGAGTTGCGAGGGCGGTAGGCCGCCGTAGGCATAGCTGAGGCCGGGGAACTGTCGTACCCCGGCATTCGCCACCACATCGACTCGAGCCGTCGCGCTCCAGCGAGCATACACGGTCTCGGCACCGGGATAGCGGCGCAGGTGCGCAAGTCCCCGGTAGGGTGAGAGTTCCAGACCCAGCGGCGCGGCTGCCTGCCAGTTCAGCCACGCGAGCATGACGAACCCCACCAGCGCGCCGCCGGCCGTTCCAGCCACGGCCAAGCGAACTAGCCGCGAGGGACGGAAGAGGACAGGCCCTGCGCCCAAGACCGCGCTGGCGAGCAGCGCGCCCGGGACGCCAGCAGCCTCCATGGTGAGCAACGCCAGCAGCGTCCCCAGCGCGGAACCGACCAGGTTACCGGCGTAGACCAGGTGCCGCTCCGACCGGCTGGCCAGCGCGCCGCCGATACCGAGCCCGCTCCAGCCGAACGGGAGCGCCAGCGCCAGGCAGTAGCCGGCAAGGTAGAGGAGCTGCCGTCGCTCCCAGGCGATCCGGTAGCTATCGAACGGGAGCCAGGTGACCGCGAGCCAGGTAAGCGCCGTGCTGAGCGCGAAGCCCGCTCCGGCTAGCGGCAGCAGCCGGCTTGCCACCTGGCGCGCGATGCTCGGCCAGAGGGCGAGCACACTCCCGCTGGCACCGAAGCCCAGCAGCGCCAGGCTGATCGCCAGGAAAGCGAAGTGGTACGACTGGCCGACTGCCAGCAGCCGGGTCAGGGTTGTCTCCAGGAGCATCGTAGCGGCCGCAAGCAGCCCGACGCCAAGCGTCTCCCGGCCCAGTTCAGCCCTTGCCAGCGCCGCAGTCGTCCGCGATAGGGCGCTCATCTCGGGGGCGCCTCGTCGACGCTTCAGCGCCCGGTCAGGATCCGAGTCGCTCAGCGCGGAAGTTCTCGATCCGGATCGGCTCAAGCTGGTCGGCGGGCGTAAAGCCGAAAACCTGAGCATAGAACGAGAGCTCCGCCTCGAAGCAGCGCTGGAGCGTCTCGCTGCGGCGGAAGCCGTGGCCTTCGCCAGGGAAGAGCAGGTAAGCGTACGGCCGTTTCCGCGCTCGGAGTGCCTGCACCATCAGCTCGGCCTGCTCCGGCGGCACGACCCGATCCTCGGAACCTTGCAGCAGGAACACCGGCACCTCGATCCGCTGCGCGAAGTGGGCTGGTGACCGCTCGCGGTAGACCTCCTGCGCCTCGGGGTAGGGGCCGACCAGTCGATCGAGGTAGCGTGACTCGAACTTGTGCGTCGAGCGCACGAACGCTTCGAGATCCGACAGCCCGAAGTAGCTCGTCCCAGCGGCGAAGACACGGTGGAAGGTCAGCGCGCAGAGCACCGTGTAGCCGCCGGCTGAGCCGCCCCGGATCGCCATGCGCCAGGGGTGAACCATCCCGCTCGAAGCCAGGTAGCGGGCGGCATTCAGGCAGTCACGGACGTCCACGATACCCCACTGCCGCCTCAGCCGCTCGCGGTAGGCGCGGCCGTAGCCGGTACTCCCCCCGTAGTTCACGTCCACGACAGCGAACCCGCGGCTCGTCCAGAACTGGATGCCAAGGTTGTAGTCGGGTCGTACGTGGCCGGTCGGCCCGCCGTGGCAGAAGACCAGCAGCGGCGGGCGCTCGTCGGGCGGCGCTTGAAACTCGGGATTCCTCGGCGGGTAGTAGAAGGCGTAGGCCTCCCGGCCGCTATCGGTGGGGAAGGTGAGCGGCTGCGGTGAGGAGATCCACTCGGGAGGCAAGACGTCGGTCACACTCTGGCGGAGCACTCTCCACCGCCCGGAGTCGAGCTCGAGCTCGATCACCGCAGTGGGCATGCCCGGGGCGCCAGCGATCAGCCAGACCCGATCCGTTCGTGCCGGATCGCTGACCACCATCCCGATCGCCTGCCACGGTACCGCGAGGCGGCTGATCCGGCCATCGCGGCCGACGACGACCAGCCGGTCGATCCCGTGCTCGGAGGCAGCGCAGACGAGGCGGCCGTCCGGCAGCACCGCGTAGCGCGACTGGCCGAAGACCCAGTGCGGCTCGCCGATCTCCGCCTCAAGCGAGGCGACAGCCTGCAGGTCTGCGCTCTCCTGCCAGCGATAGGGGTTCCACCAGCCGCTGCGATCCGAGAGGCAGTAGAGCTGGCCATCCGGCCCCCACTGCGGCTGTGTAACCGCCTCGCTCAGCCCGCCCGCGATCTGGCGAGCCCGTTCGATCGAGCCGTCATCGTTCAGCTCAGCAAGCCAGAGTTCTGTGCCGTCCCAGGGCATCTGCGGGTGATCCCAGCAGAGCCAGCACAGTCGCCGGCCGTCGGGGCTGATGCGCGGAGCGGCATAGAAGTCGCGACCGCTCGCGATCACTCTTGGGGCCACGCCGCCGTCGGTCGGAATCGTCACCAGCTCGTTGATGACTGAGCCGTCGACCTCGTGCCGCTCGCGCACGGCCACGATCAAGCGCCCGTCAGGGGTGACGCGGCCGTCGGCATAGCGCAGGCCCGCCGGCAGCGGCGGCTCCGGCGTGATCGGACGCGGTTCCCGGCCAGGATCCTGCCGGTAGAGGCGCTGATCGGGGAAGTGGCTGAAGAAGATGGTTCCCTGGTGGAGGATATACGCTCCCCCGCCGTACTCGTGGACACGCGTACGGGCATCGAACCCTGGCGGGGTGACATCGCGCGGCGCTTCCCCGTCCCTGGCGCGGACGATAACGGCCCGTCCCTGCTCGGCGGGCCGGCTCTCGATCCACCACGTGGCCCCAGCGTCTCGGCGCAGCTCGCTCAGTCGCACGCTCGCCTGCGCAGCCCAGCTCGCGGTGATCGGCGAGCGCCAGGTACCATAGGATGCCGTGATGGGGGAAGACATCTGAGCACTCCTCTCCGAAGGGTATCGATATTGGGAGGCTATGACCCGCTGGCGTGCTCCCGCTGCAATGATTCTGTCATGACCGCGCCGACCCTGCTATCGGTGTCCGATCCCGCCGAAGCTCTTCTGTTATGCTTGGCCCGGACAACCCCATCATGGTCGACACTGGCAAGAGCGGACGCAAGTGCCGCGGGACAGCGTACGACCGAAACCCCTGGCCTTGCCAGTTGAGCCCGGCGAAATCCGGTAGCAGAGAAGAGGAAGTGCGCGATGCCGAACCGTCTGCAGCACGAGACCAGCCCGTATCTACTCCAGCACGCCGACAATCCAGTCGATTGGTACCCCTGGGGCGACGAGGCCTTCCGCGTGGCGCGGGAGCAGGACAAGCCGATCCTGTTGAGCATCGGCTATTCGGCTTGCCACTGGTGCCACGTCATGGAGCACGAGTCGTTCGAGAACCCCGAGATCGCCCAGCTGATGAACGAGCTCTTCGTCAGCGTCAAGGTCGATCGGGAAGAGCGGCCAGACCTGGACGAGCTGTATCTGAGCGCGGTTCAGGTGCTCACCGGCCACGGCGGCTGGCCGCTCACGGTCTTTCTCACCCCTGACGGCAAGCCGTTCTACGGCGGTACCTACTTCCCACCTGAGGACCGCGGCCAGATGCCGGGCTTCCCGCGCGTCTTGCTCGCCGTCGCCGAGGCGTACTACCAGCGGCGCGACGAGGTCGAGCGGGCTTCGGGCGAGCTGGTCAAGCATCTCGAGCAGCAGTTCCACCTGCCACTGGAGTCGACGAGCTTACAGCCGTCGCTGCTCGACGAGGCCGCCCGCAACCTGGTGCCGCAGTTCGACCGCGAGCACGGCGGCTTCGGCGGGGCACCCAAGTTTCCCTCACCCATGCCGCTCGAGTTCCTGCTGCGCACCTTCAAGCGCACCGGAGCGCCGCGGGCGCTCGAGATGGTCACCATCACGCTCGACCGGATGGCCCGCGGCGGCATCTATGACCAAGTCGGCGGCGGGTTCCACCGCTACGCGGTCGACGCCGTGTGGCTGGTGCCGCACTTCGAGAAGATGCTCTATGACAACGCGCTCCTGGGCCGCGTCTACGTATTGGCCTACCAGGCGTCCGGAAGCCGGTTCTTCCGCCGGATCGCCGAGGAGACCATCGATTATGTCCTGCGGGAGATGACCAGTCCGGAGGGCGGCTTCTACGCCACGCAGGACGCCGACACCGAGGGCGAGGAGGGCAAGTTCTACCTGTGGACGCCGGAGGAGATCGAGGACGTGCTCGGGCCGGAGCAGGCCCGGGTCGTGATGCGCTCCTTCGGGGTGCGGCCGGGCGGCAACTTCGAAGGGAAGAGCATCCTACACGTGCCGCGCGACCCGCGCGAGGTGGCGGCGGAACTCGGGCTCGATCCCGACGAGCTCGAGCGAATCATCGCCGACGCCCGCCGGAAGCTATACGAGGCGCGCGCTCGCCGGGTCTGGCCGGGGCGCGACGAGAAGGTGATCACCTCCTGGAACGGCTTGATGCTCCGCGCCCTGGCCGAGGCGGCCACCGCGCTCGGCCGCGACGACTATGCCATAGCCGCCACCCGAAACGCCGAGTTGCTGCGCGCGACAGTGGCGCACGATGGCCACCTGTACCACGTCTACAAGGATGGCCGGGCGAAGGTCGAGGGCCTGCTCGAGGATTACGCCTACCTGATTAACGGGCTAGTATCACTCTACGAGGCGACCTTCGAGGCCCGCTGGATCGCCTGGGCCCGCGAGCTGGCCGAGACGATGCTCGCCGAGTTCAGCGACCCGGAGCAGGGTGACTTCTTCGACACTAGCGTGCACGGCGAGGCGCTGGTCGCCCGGCCTAAGGGGCTCTTCGACTCCGCCACGCCAAGCG
This sequence comes from uncultured Thermomicrobiaceae bacterium, assembly GCA_938082375.1. Lineage (GTDB taxonomy): Bacteria > Chloroflexota > Chloroflexia > Thermomicrobiales > Thermomicrobiaceae > Thermalbibacter. Next base: position 72,714 of record CALKCJ010000011.1, on the reverse strand, counting down.
GGAACGGTGCCGCCGCCGAGGCGCTGCTGCGACTCTCCCTGCTGCTGGGCGAGCCGCGCTACCAGCAGCGGGCGACAGCGATTCTCGAGCGCTACGCGAAGCTGGCCTCCGAGCATCCGGTCGGCTTGGGGCAGTTCTTGATCGCGATCGACTTCGCGTTGGGCCGGCCGTTCGAGGTGGCGCTCGTCGGGGAGCCCTCGGCGGCAGACACGCAGGCGCTGCTTCGCGTGGTGCGCAAGCCGTACCAGCCGTACAAGGTGGTCGCCCTGCGCCGGCCCGACGACGAGCAGGCCGCCGAGATCGTGCCGCTGTTGGCCCACCGGTCGACAGTAGACAGCCACGCGACCGCCTACGTGTGCCGCAACTTCGCCTGCCAGCGGCCGGTAACGGAGCCGGAAGCGCTGGCCGAGCAGCTCGGCGTGGCGTTGCCATAGCTGAGCTGGCGGCTAGTAGCTGTCGAGCCGGTGCCCTCTCCCCGGGTGCGCCCAGAGAGGGCTTCGCTCTGGAGGCAACGGCACCGTGGCATGGACCTACCGTCTCACGCGCTGGCGACGCGTCGTCAACGCGCTCGTGGGCGCCATGCTCCGGCTCGGCCTGCCGATCCCGCACACGTACCTGCTCACGGTCAGAGGGCACAAGACCGGCCGGCTGTACTCGATGCCGGTGACGCTGGTCGAGCGGGGCACCCAGCACTGGCTCGTCGCGCCGTACGGAGAAGTCAACTAGGTGCGAAACGCGCGGGCGGCCGGGCAGGTCACGCCCAGCCGCGGGCGACGCGTCGGGACGGTGCGGATCCAGGAGGTCGCCCGAAAGAGGCCGCGATTCTCAAGGAGTACCTCCGCCAGGTACCGGTGGTCCGCCCCTACTTCGACGTCTCACCAGACGATCCGATCGGCGCTTTTATCGCCGAGGCTCCCCGCCACCCGGTCTTCCGGATCACCGGCCCGGTCGAGCATTGTCAAAACTCCTGCCTGTTTCGCGCACAGTGAGGTACAGTGACAAGGCTGGCATGGGTAGGAGGGAGGCGGGTATGGCCACGCGCGAGGAGCTTGAGCGACGTATCGTCGAAGCAATCGATCGACACCGGAACCTCATCCTCGAGGTCGCAGAAGCGATCCGGCAGAACCCGGAGATCGCCTTCCAGGAATACCGGGCGTCGGCACTGCTCGCCGGCAGTATCCAGCGGTTCGGCTACGAGGTGGAGAAGCCGATCGGCGGGCTCGAGACCGCCTTCCGCGCCTCCCGCCACGGGCGGGCCGACGGGCCAATCGTTGCCGTGCTGGCCGAGTACGACGCGCTGCCCGGTATCGGCCACGGCTGCGGGCACAACCTGATTGCTGCATCCGGGCTGGCAGCTGCCATCGGGCTGAGCGCGGTGATGGACGAGATCCCGGGCATCTTCGAGGTGATCGGCTGTCCGGCCGAGGAGGCCGGCGGCGGCAAGGTCATCCTCCAGCAGGCCGGGGTCTTTGACGACGTCGACGCCGCGCTGATGGTGCACCACGCCGGCCACCAGACCGGGGTCGGCACGCGCTATCCCGACGGCACCTGCCTGGCCATCACCGAATTAACGTTCGAGTATTTCGGCAAGCCGGCCCACGCGGCGGCCGATCCAGAAAACGGGGTCAACGCGCTCAACGCCGTGATCAAGCTGTTTACCGGGCTAGACGCGCTCCGCCAGCACGTGCCGATGGAAACCCGCATCCACGGCATCATCACACATGGGGGTGACGCGCCGAACATCGTACCGCACTATGCGGCCGCCAAGTTTTACGTCCGGGCGGCCACTCTCGAACACCTGGAGCGCGTGCTGGAAAAGGTGCGCCGGGTGGCCGAGGGCGCTGCACTCATGACCGGAGCCGAACTTAAGATCGAGCAAGGTGTGACCTACTACGACGTGCGACCCAGCTACGTCATCGGCCGACGCTACCTGGAGCGCATGCGCCAGGTCGGGATGGAGATCCGCTGGGAGCGTACCGGCCGCGGCATGTATTCGACCGACCTCGGCAATATCAGCCACCGCATCCCGGTGGCGACCGGAAGCTTCGCCATCAGCTCCGAGCCGATCCCGGGACACTCGCAGCAGGTCGTCGAAGCCGCAGGCTCGCCGTTCGGCCAGGAGCAACTGCTGAAGGTCTCGAAGGCGATGGCCCTCACCGCCTTCGACCTGCTGACCGACCCTGAGCTGCTCGCACGGGCCAAGGCCGAGCACGCGAGCTGGCCGCCATCGAGCTGAGCCAGCGCCCGCTTCTGATACCTTGCAGACCCTATGGGGGTACCGCCCGTGTCGTGCGTCTCTGCTCGTTGCCGTAGGCCTATTCAGTGAGGGGCCGGCGACGGTGCGACGTCCGGATCCGGCACGACGGCCAGCACCATCGGCGAGGCCGGTCCGCCCAGCCGCAACTCGACGCGAGCGCAGAGATAGGCGTAGGCCTCGAACGGCTCTAGCCCGTATTCGCCGGTCAAGAGCTCATAGGCCTCCTCGAGCGCGCAACGCTGCGCCGCCTGGAACGTCTCGCCCATGCCCAGACAGGCCGTCGCGCCGTCCAGCCGGAGGCGCGGGTACTCGAGCCGCCAGCCCTTCTCCAGATCGATCCGGACGGTCGCCCGCCCGGCCGCCTCGATTGCCACCAGCGCGGGCTCGCCCCTTCCCATGGCGGCGTGAAGATCGCCGAGCGAGAGCAGCGCCCCGGGTACCTGCACCGGCAGCAGGATCGCCGCGCCGGGCGAGAGCTCACGCAGGTCGAGGTTGCCACCCCAGGGATAAGCCGGGCTGAACGTCGAGCTCTCGCCGGCTGCCGGGGCGAGGCCGATGCAGCCGACCATCGGCTCCAGCGGCACGCGCAGCCGCTCCGACAGGCGGACGTAGCCACCCTCGACCGGCACCTGCCGGATCTGGACGGCCCGCACCCGGCTCCCGAGCCGGCCGAAGCCCGGCAGCCAGACGGCCCAGGCCCGCTCGACCGCGATCTCCTGTATCTCGACTCGGAGCGCGTCCCCCGGCTCGGCACCCCGCACCAGCACCGGACCGGTGACGGCGTTGAACCGCTCCAGGCCGATCGCCTCGACGCTTTCCCCGCGGGCGAGCCGCCGGTAGGCCTCGTCGCTCGTCTCGAATGTGACAACCTCTCCCGGCTCGATCTCCAGCAGCGGCGGCAGGCTGGGGTCGAACGCAACGGCACGGCGCTCGGCGGCGACGAAACGTGGCGCTGTCATCGGACGCTCCTCGCTCGACTGGCTGACCACGGTAGCGGTCTCGTACTCTCCAGAGGGTAGTACACTCTTATGCCGTACAAGGGTACGGGAGGCACGCGCACCGCGATGACGACACGACCGCAGACCTACGTCATCGGCACCGCCGGCCACGTCGACCACGGCAAATCGACCCTGGTCAAAGCGCTCACCGGCATCGATCCCGACCGGCTCCGCGAGGAGAAGGAGCGGGAGATGACGATCGATCTCGGCTTCGCCTGGCTCTCGCTGCCCAGCGGGCGGCGGGTGAGCATCATCGACGTGCCGGGGCACGAGCGCTTCATCAAGAACATGCTGGCCGGCGTCGGCGGCTTCGACGCGGCGCTACTGGTCATCGCCGCTGACGAGGGGCCGATGCCGCAGACCGCCGAGCACCTGGCGATCATCGACCTGCTCCAGATCCGCCACGGGCTGGTGGCGCTGACCAAAGTCGACCTGGTGGACGAGGAGTGGCGCGAGCTGGTCATGGTGGAGGTGCTGGAGCGGCTGCGCGGCTCCGTGCTCGAAGGGGCCGAGATCGTCCCGGTCTCGGCAGTGACCGGCGAGGGGTTGCCGGAGTTGGTCGCCGCAATCGACCGCCTGTTGGAGCGGGTGCCGCCGCACCTGGAAAGCGGCCGCCCGCGCCTGGCCGTGGATCGGGTCTTCACTATGCCCGGCTTCGGCACGGTCGTGACCGGCACGCTGCGCGGCGGGCCGCTGGAGATTGGTCAGGAGGTCGAGCTGTTGCCGACCGGCAAGCGCGGGCGCGTGCGCGGCTTGCAGAGCCACCGGGTCAAGGTCGAGTGCGCGCAGCCCGGCTCCCGCACGGCGGTAAACCTGAGCGGGATTGCCGTCGAGGAGATCGCGCGGGGCCACGTGCTGACCACGCCTGGCTGGCTGCGACCGACCACACTGCTCGACGCGCGTCTCCGGCTGATCCCTGAGGCACCCGAGCCGCTGGAGCAGAACGATGAGGTGGACTTCTTTATCGGCGCAGCGGAGGCGCTTGCTCGCGTGACGCTGCTCGACGCCGAGCGGATTGAGCCGGGCGGCGAGGGCTGGGTGCAGTTCCGCTTCTCCGAGCCGGTGGTCGCAGTCAAGGGTGACCGCTTCATCATCCGCCGGCCGTCACCGGGGTCGACAATCGGCGGCGGCGTGGTCGTCGACCCCCACCCGCGCCGGCACCGCCGCTTCCGCCCGGAGGTGATCAGGGCACTCGACATCCTCGCTCGTGGCACGCCGCAGGAGCTCGTCCTGCAAGCGCTGGATCGCCAGCCACAGGAGCTGCGCGAGGTGGTCCAGCAGGCCGGCTTGCCCGAGGCCGAAGGTCGGGCGACGGTCGAGGAGCTGATCAGGCGCCAGGAGGTCACGCCTCTGAGCACCGAGCGCGCACTCGCCCCGACCACGCTGCTCATTCGCAGCGATGCCCTCAGGGCCCTCGGCGCCGGGCTGGCCAGGCTGCTGAGTGCCTACCACGAGCGCTACCCGCTACGCCGGGGTATGCCGCGCGAGGAGGCCCGCAGCCGCTTGGCGCTCATCCCCCGCGTCTTCGACGAGGTCATCGCCACGCTAGCGCGCCGGGGCGAGATCGTCGAGGAGACGGACACGCTCCGGCTACCGCACCATCAGATCCGCTTCACGCCCGAGCAGCAGGCCCGCATCGACCGCTATCTCGCCACGCTGCGGTCGCAGCCGTACAGCCCGCCCTCGCCGACCGAGTTCGAGCTGGAACCCGAGCTCGTGGCAGCGCTGGTCGACACCGGCGCGATCGTGCGAGTAGACGAGGGCATCGTCTTCGCCCGCGAGACCTTCGAGGAGATCCAGCGTGCAGTGCTGGAGCTGATCGACCGGCAGGGCAGCCTGACGCTGGCGCAGTTCCGCGACCACTTCGGCACCAGCCGCAAGTACGCACAGGCGGTGCTCGAATACCTCGACCAGCGGCGGGTGACCCGCCGCGTCGGCGATGCGCGGGTGCGCTACGCCCATGGCTGAATCGGCCCGCCCGGTCTTCCTCGCGTCCCACTACGACGACGTCGCGCTCTCCTGCGGCGGTACCGTGGCGGCGCTGGCTGAGCAGGGCCTGCGCCCGGTGGTCGTCACCTGCTTCGGCGGCGAGCCGGACGGCCCGCTCAGCCCCTTCGCCGCCTTCCAGCACCGCTGGCGTGGCCTGAGCAACGAGGAGGCCCTGGCGATCCGCCGGGCCGAGGAGCGGGCGGCGGCCGACACCCTGGGCGCCGAGCCGCTCTGGCTCGGCCTCCCGGACGCGATCTACCGCGATGCCCGCTACCTCTCCGACGAGCAGCTCTTTGGCAGCCTGCACTCCGACGATGTCGAAATGCTCCCTCGCCTGCGGGCAGCACTCCGTGAAGCGCTCGCTGGGGCCGGCATCACGCCGGCCTGGTTCGCCGTGCCGCTCGGCGCCGGCAACCACGTGGATCACCAGCTCGTCCGCGCGCTCGGCTACGAGCTACGCCGCGAGGGCTGGACGGTCTGGGCCTACGAGGATTTTCCGTACAGCGCGCTCGAGGGCGGGAGCCGCGAGCTGGCCCGACTGGCGAGCGAGCACGCGGCGGCCGAGCCTTGGCTGCAACCGCTGACCGGCGACCAGCTCCAGCGCCGGATCGCCGCTGTCCAGTGCTACGCTTCGCAGCTCGCGGTGATCTTCCGCCACCTCGGCGACCCGGCCGAGGCTATCCGCCGGGCGGCGTTGGAGGCGGGCTCCGGCCGACCAGCCGAGCGCCTCTGGCTGCTGCGCGGGTAGGCGAAGACCCAGAGCCAGGCACATAGCCTACACACAGCTCAGGGCTGGCCGTACCGGATCGCTCCTGGGTTCAGGTTCAGCTAGGAGTGCCCGTCGTCATCCAGTCCGGCCCCGGCGCGCGCCAGGCGAACCCTGACTCGTGGCGGCTCCCGCAGGAAGCGGCGGAAAGTCAGCCAGTAGACCGCGGCGGCTGCCACCGTGATCGAGCTCCCCAGCAGGAACAGCGGCTCGTAGCCAGCGCGGACGATGAGCTGGCCGCCGGCCCAGCCGCCCAGCGCCAGCGTGGCATTCCAGCCCAGGAACGTCAGGCTGTTCGCGGTGGCTCTGCCCTCCGGCGGGATGATCCGCATCGAGAAGTCGGTGTGCAGCGGATCCGAGAGGTAGACGAAGAAGGTGCGCAGCGCGAAGGCAGCCGCTGCCACCGGCAGGAAGGGCAGGAACCCCATCAGCAAGAGGAACGGCGCCGAGACCAGGCGGGCCGCTGCCACGCCGCCGACCAGCCCCAGCCGCAGCCCGAGCCAGGGCGCCCCCAGCGAGCCCAGCACCTGCACCACGATCCCGAGCGAGCGGATCAGCCCTACCGTGCCGGAGCCTGCCCCGAACTCCCGCATGAAGTACACGTTGACGAAGGGGACGACGAGCCCGCCCCCCAGCGCCAGTACCAGGCCGGTGGCGACCAGCCGGCGCACCGCGCCGCTGCGCAGGCAGACCGCGAGCGTGACCTGACTCCCGAGCCGCGGCGGTGCGTCCGCCGGCTCGCGCAGCCGCAGCAGCGGGATCAGGCAGCCGGCCGAGACAACCCCGGCGGCCAGCAGTGTCAGCCGGTAGGCGGTAGCCAGCGCCATGCCGGGCCAGAGGGTCTGGAGCAGCTTCGGGAAGCCGCCAGCGTACAGGCTCCCGACGATGCTGACCGCGACGAGTAGCGCCGCGGCGACGCTGAAGAGGTGCGTTCGCTCCTCCTCCGTGCTGTTCCCGGCGAGGAAGGGCGCCTGGGCCACGTAGAGCAGGGTGACGCCGGCCGCGGCGATCAGCCCGCCGGCCAGGAGCAGCCGGTCGATTGTGACCGTGCACTCGATGAGGATGCCCAACGCCGTGATCAGCGTACCCAGCAGCAGCCCGCGCCGCGCGCCGAGCCGGTCGCAGAGCAGCCCGGCCGGCAAGGCCGCGGCCGCTCCCCCCACCGTGCCCACGCCAATCAGCAGCCCAAGGAAGTCCTCGGCGTACCCGATCTCGACGATGTAGAGCGTAAACAAGGTCGTGAAGGCGCCGTAGCCGACGCCGAGCAGGCCCAGCGCCAGCAGGAGCAGCCGCGCGTTGCGGCTGAAGGCGCGGACGCGTCGCAGGTACTCTCGGAGCTCAGTGAGGGCTGTCTGCATCGAGCATCCTCGACCTCAGGCGCCCCGGAGAAGGAGCAGCCATCGCCCAGATCGACCGGGACGTCGCCTGGCCCGCGAGCCACTGCTGGTAGTGCCGGCCGATGTTGCCCATCTCCACCTGCCAGCCGGGCGGGTTGTCCGGCGTATAGGTCAAACAGCGGCGCTCGAAGCACTGGAGCAGGACATCACGTTCCTGCCCGCCCACCGGCACTCTGACCCAGTACGCTTCGGTGATCGGCAGGCCGACGAGCGCGAGCGCCGGGTTGAAGAGCGGCTCCTTCCGCAGCGACCCGTTCACCAGCACCGGCCCGCGGGTCTCCAGGAAGGCGGCGAAGACCGAAGCCACCCCGTGTCCGGTCTCCGGGAACGGGGCGCCGGCGGTCACCTCATAGCGCTCCAGCTCCGGATCGACGCGCACCAGGCCGTCCGGCCGCAGTCGCAGCGCTAGCCGCGTCCCGGCCGGAAGCGGTGGCGCGGAGAGCAGCGGCCGCAGCCGGGCGTAGGTTGGGCCGGGCGAATCGGGGTCACCCGCCACGGGCAGATCGGCCGGCCTCAGGGTCGAGAATTCCCGCTCGCCCACCTGTCGCCGGCCGGTGATCAGCTCCCAGGCCAGCCGGCCGCCGGTCACGTACCACCGGGCGTCCACGGCCGCCAGCGGATCGGTGATCTCCATGCGCCCCTTCTCGAAGTACTGCACCCGCCGCCAGCCATCCTGAGCGCCAGTGTAGGGCTCGTGCACGACCGGCCCCAGCGGCTCTCCCCAGAGCCAGGTACGCTGGACCAGCCCCGCCTGCACCGGCCCGTCGACCCGCTCCCGCCACCAGGCGAACAGCCGGCCGGCCGCCTCGTCGCTCACCGGCGGGTCCAGCAAGGCCCAGCCATAGTCGAGCAGCCTGGCCGCGTCGTCGTACCAGTGCTCGAAGGTCGAGCCGACCAGCACCACGATCAGCCGGTGGCCGGCGCGCTCGGCTACCTCGATCAGACAGAGCCCGGCATCGTCCGTCCAGCCGGTCTTGCCGCCGATGACCCCCGGGTAGCGCTTCGGGAGCTGGTTGCCGTGCTCGTAGGTGAAGCCCTCGGCCTCGTAGCGATCGGCGCCGAACACGGCCACGAAGGTCGGGTTAGCCAGCGCCGCCCGCGTCAGCACCGCGAGGTCGTAGACCGTCGTGTAGTGACCGGGCTCATCCAGCCCGTGCGGGTTCACGAAGTGGGTATCGGCCAGCTCCAGCTCGCGCGCCTTGTCGTTCATCCAGCCGACGAAGCGGGCACGCGCCAGCGGTTCGTCGCTCCCCGGGCTGCCTCCCACCGCCCGGGCAATCGCCATCGCCGCGTCGTTGCCGCTGCGGAGCAGCAGGCCGTAGAGCAGCGTGCGCAGCGTCACCTGCTGGCCAGCTTCGAGGTTTGCCGTCGATTCTCCGATCAGGTCGGATTGGACGATCTGAACCCACTGGTCGAGGTCTCCCCGCTCCAGGGCGACCAGCGCGGTCATGACCTTGGTCAGGCTGGCCATCGCGGTGCGGTCGTGCTGGCGGACGCCCTCGAGGACGGTGCCGAAGTCGGCGTCCATCACGATCCAGTGCGTGGCGGCCACGACCGGGCGGGGAACCGGCGGCGCAGCGAGCGCCTGGCTCGGAACCAGTACCAGCAGTGTCACCAGCACCGCCAGTACGCACGCCCACCGACCCACGCCGCAGCTCCTGCCCCTTGCCTCGCCAGCACCGTGATCATGGCAGACAAGATCAGTCGAAGGCAAGGCGGAGCGCCAATGCCGTGTGCCGCATCGCTTACACCCCCAGCGGGAACGCGCTCGTTGCCCTCGATCACGCTCACGCATACACGCCGGCAGTCCATGACAGGTTCGCGCTCACCTCACGCGCAGGGCCGTCTCAAGGGGGGCTCGGGGTGAGCGCGGCTTCCCCGCGCTCACCCCGTCGTTCGGATCCCCTCTCCTGCAGGCCATGGGAGAGGGGGAAGGGGGTGAGGGTCGGCGAGCTACCCGCGCTCGACGGTGCAGAAGGTAAAGCGCTAAGGAATGTACGCAGGGCAACACGTGCACAGGCGAGGGGATCGCGTCGGGACGATTCTGGTGGTCGCTCTGGAGGCCATGCGAAGGCAGCAGGAAATGCCTGTCGCACAGGAACGCCGGCCTGGCCAGCGTCAGGGCCGAGCTAGGAGGCACTCACGTTACCCCCGCGCGCGGGGACGCGGGAAGCCCAAGCGCTGGTCGGCGAGGCTGAGCCATCGTGCCTGAGCGTGCGTGCATAGACGTGCGAGCGTGACCTGGCTGTTCTCGCCGCTAGGTCTGGCCCCCCAGCGGCAGGCACCGTCCCTAGGGGTTGCGGGCGGCCCGGCCGCCACGACGACGGTCGGGCGTGGCCGCCTCCGCGAGCTGGTCGATCTCGGCGAAGAGGTTGGCCATTTCGATCGCGGCCATCGCCGCCTCGAAGCCCTTGTTTCCCATTTTGGTCCCGGCCCGCTCCACCGCCTGCTCGATCGTGTCGGTGGTCAGCACGCCGAAGATCACCGGCACGCCGGTCTCCAACCCCACGTTGGCGATCCCCTTCGAGACCTCGGCCGCCACGTAGTCGAAGTGCGGCGTGGCCCCGCGGATCACCGCGCCCAGGCAGATCACCGCGTCGTACCGCCCCGTCTTCGCCAGCCGCTTGGCCGTGATCGGGATCTCGAAGGAACCCGGCACCCACACGACGTCGATGGCGTCGGTGTCCACCTCATGGCGCAGCAGGGCGTCCAGCGCGCCGTCGAGTAGCTTGTTCGTGATGAACTCGTTGAAGCGGCTGGCGACAATGCCGAAACGCCGCCCGCGCCCCGTCAGCAACCCCTCGATCGTCTGCAACCCCCGGCCGTCCTGTCCGATGGTCTCCATGGCGACCCCCTCTCACGCTAGTCGTGCACGCTCGAAATCGCACGGGACAGCTCCGCCGCTGGGAGTGCCCCGTTGAGCTGCAACAGGTGCCCCAGCTTGTCACGCTTCGTCTCCAAGTAGCGGCGGTTGTGCTCGTTCGGTGGAACCTCCAGCGGAATCCGCTCGACGATCTCGAAGCCGCAGTCGCCCAGGGCCTCTACCTTGCGCGGGTTGTTCGTCAGCAGCCGTAGCCGCTGGATCTCTAGGTCGCGCAGGATCAGCGCCGCCTCGCGGTAGTTGCGCAGGTCGGCTGGGAAGCCGAGCTCGAGGTTCGCCTCGACCGTGTCCAGGCCCTGATCTTGCAGGTGGTAGGCGCGCAGCTTGTTCAGGAGCCCGATGCCGCGGCCCTCCTGTCGCAGGTAGATCACCACGCCCCGGCCCGCCTGGCCGATCAGTCGTAGCGCCGCCTCGAGCTGCTCGCCGCAGTCGCAGCGCTGCGAGCCAAAGACGTCGCCGGTCAGGCACTCGGAGTGGATGCGTACCAGCACCGGCTCCTCACCGGAGACATCGCCGCGGACCAGGGCCAGATCGATCTCCTCGCCACCGAGGCGGCGGTATGCCACGATGCGGAAGTCGCCGTGCTCGGTCGGCAAGGTCGTCTCGGCGACGCGCAGCGAGGGGCGCTCGCGGGCCAGTCGGTAGGCGATCAGATCAGCGACATGAAGCAGCGTGATCCCGTGTCGCTCGGCGAAGCGCTCCAGCTCCGGCTGCCGGGCCATGGTGCCGTCCTCGTGCATGATCTCGCAGACGACAGCCACCGGGTGCAGGCCGGCCAGCCGGGCCAGGTCGACCGAGGCCTCGGTCTGGCCGTCGCGCTCCAGGACACCGCCGGGGCGGGCACGCAACGGGAAGACGTGCCCGGGCATCACGAAGTCGGCCGGTGTGGCGTCAGGGTCGGCCAGCTTCCGGATCGTGACGGCCCGGTCGTAGGCCGAGATGCCGGTCGTTACCCCCTCGCGCGCCTCGACCGAGATCGTGAAGGCCGTCCCGAAGCGACTCCCGTTCACCTGCGGCGGCACCATGAGCGGCAGTCCCAGCCGGTCGGCCCACTCCGGCGCCATCGGCACGCAGATGAGCCCCCGGGCCTCGCGCGCCATGAAGTTGATCGCCTGCGGCGTGACGTGCTGCGCCGCGATGCTCAGGTCTCCCTCGTTCTCCCGATTCCGGTCGTCCACGATGATCACGAACTTCCCCTCCCGGAAGTCCGCGATCGCCCGCTCGACTCTCTCCCAGCGCGTCATCGTCAGCTCCCTGTACCAAACACTCCGGTCGCCCGGATCCTCACGCGTAGCCGGCCTGGCGCAGCAGCTCCATCGTCACCCCGGCGCGCGGGGTCTGGCTGAGGAGCCGCTCTACGTACTTCGCGATGACGTCGACCTCCAGGTTCACCAGCGCCCCCACCCCCTTGCGCGGCAAGGTGATGTGCTGCTGCGTGTGGTAGACGAGCGAGACGCTGAAGCCGTCGTCATGGACTGCCATCACCGTCAAGCTCGCCCCATCCACCGCGATGAAGCCGCGCTCGACCACATAGCGCATCACCTCGGGCGGGGCGGCGATGCGAGCGACCAATGCCTCGCCTTCGCCGCGCAGCGCGACAACTCGTCCGATGCCGTCGACGTGCCCCTGCACGTAGTGCCCCCCGAGCCGCCCGCCGGCCGGCACCGAGCGCTCCAGGTTCACCGGGTCGCCCGGCCGCAGCCGGCCCAGGGTGCTCAGTCGCAGGGTGACCGGCTGCACGCCGGCGACGAAGGCACCCTCGCTCAGGCGAGTCACCGTCAGGCAGACGCCGTCCACGCTGATGCTGTCGCCGACTTTCGTCCCCTCCAGCACCGTGCGACAGGCGATCGCCACCTCGGCCCCGCCACCGCGTGCTAGCAGCGAGCGCACAGTTCCGATCTCTTCGACGATCCCGCTGAACATCACGACACCTCCGAGATCGGCGGGAAGGTCAGCCGGCCGGTGAGCATCACGTCCGGCCCCAGCCGGCACAGCTCGACGCTCTGCAGCCTCCAGGCCTGCTCCATCGCCGCCACGCCGCGGCCGCCGACCGGGCCCGGCGCCTCGCAGCCGCCGACGACCACCGGCGCGATGAAGGCGACGACTTGATCGACCAGCCCGAGGTCGAAGAGCCGGCCCAGCAGCCGGCCGCCGCCTTCGACCAGGAGGCGGTTGACTCCGCGCTCGGCGAGCGCGCGCAGCAGCGCCACCAGATCGACACCACCCTCACCGCGCGGCAGGATCATGACCTCCGCACCGGCTGCCTCCAGCCCGCGCACGCGCTCGGCCGGCGCGTCGGCGGTGCAGGCGATCACGGTACGCCCCGGCGTGTCCCGGCGGAGCATGGCAGCCGTCGCTGGCGTGCGCGCTCGGCTGTCTACCACCACCCGCAACGGGTGATGCGGGCCACCCTCGCCGGCCTCTTCCGCCGCCAGGCGCACCGTCAGCAGGGGATCATCGGCCAGCACCGTACCGACCCCGACCATGACCGCGTCGTGTCGATCGCGCAACCGGTGCGCCTCGCGGCGCGCCAGCTCGCCAGTGATCCAGCGTGAGTGCCCGGTACGCGTGGCGATGCGCCCGTCGAGCGTCATCGCGTACTTGGCCGTGACTTCCGGCAGGCCGGTGCGCAGCCGCTTGAGGTAGCCAGCGTTGACCAGGGCCGCCTCCCGAGCCTCCAGGCCTACCTCGACCTCGACACCTGCGGCGCGGAGCTGCGCGATACCCCGGCCACAGACCTCCGGAAACGGATCGAGGAGCGCAACCACCGCACGTCGGATGCCAGCGGCAATCATCGCATCGGCACAGGGAGGTGTCCGGCCGTAATGGGCACACGGCTCGAGCGTGACGTAGAGCGTCGCGTCACGCGCGCGCTCACCGGCCTGCTGGAGTGCGACGATCTCAGCGTGCGGCCCGCCAGGTGGCCTGGTCGCGCCTTCTCCGACGAGCTCGCCATCTCGCACCACCACCGCTCCAACCGCAGGGTTGGGCGCCACCCGCCCCTGGGCACGCCAGGCCAGCGCCAGCGCCCGGCGCATCCACCGGCGATCTTCCTCCGTCCAGACGCCTGACGCTCCCATGCCGCGCTCCACCGAGGACAAATAACCCGAAGGCAAAGCCCTCGGGTTACATCGATCAAGGTTAGGCTGTGCCTGGCCAGCGACCAGGTGCAACCACCTTCTCCCATCCGGACTATACCGTCGGCCCCGGAGTTTCACCGGATCCTGCGGCCGCAGCCGCTCGCGGGCTCTACCGCCGGTCGGGAATTGGCGCTGCCGCGCCTCACCCTGCCCCGAAGGTCTTGCACTGGTCAGGATAGCGCACGGCTTTGTGCAGTGTCAATGACCAGAGCCCCTGAAGGATACACTAACTCGGATGGGAAGATCGCGGTCATTCTTGCTGACTCGGAGTCGATGCAGCGCGAAGTACCGCTTCTATCAGCAGGTTTTCTGAGTACCGGCCAGCTCCAGGGAGCCATTTTCCAGCACACGTAATCAAAACGAGTTCCGGCCACGGAGACGGGTGCAGGAGATCTGGCGGCAGGGCAGCAGCCGATATCCGCCGCTGAGCAACCACGGTAAAGCTGAGCCGTTCCCCGTTTGCGAGTACGACGACTACCTCCGCCCCTGACGCGAGACGAGATAGATTCGCGAAGATGCCCGCTTGACCTGTCGGGCTGTCGAGGTGTCCAGCCAACAGCGCCCGGCCAGGGCGCCCTGGGTTGCTACTACCCTGATACCAGAAGACGAGGCCGGGGTCAGCCGATAGCGCCAGCTCGCCACTTGGGCCGAGCGACACCGGCACGATCGGGGCCTCGAGGCTGAGACTCGGTATCTCCAGAGTTTGCGGCGGAACGAGCTTGACTTGCAAGGTCGTCAGCCCTGAAGCGCCGACCTTAACGGTGGACGCCTTAGGCACGTCCTTAGCATCGTCTTCTATTGGCATAGACCATACGTGTCGCGGCTCCGGTAGCACGATACCGCTCAGCGGCGAAGAGGAAAACCCAGGCTTGCGATCGGTCGTTAGTTGATCTTGATAGCGTGGCATTCCGGCTGGGGACGCAGCCGATCCTATTCCCGCTTCTCCGACACTCGTCGTCCAAACGCCGTGGAGCGTTACAGCGAGAATCAGGCTAAGGAAGCTGGTGAGCCGAATTCGTGGATGCACGGTTCAGCCAATCCGAAGGACGGGCTCGGAGCCGACACGAGCAAGCGAGCAAGAATCCAGACTCCGAGCCCACCCTTCACCTTCTACTTACTGGCCGTTCACCGATTCCGGATCGGTAGCGAGCGAACTGCAGCCGCCAGACCCCTGCGCAAGGGGACAGCCAGGCCAATAATGCCGAGCAGGCCAAGAACCACAAGGAGCTGCATCGGGTAGTGGACAGCGACCGAGCTTGCACCAAAGCCAGTGTCCACCTGAGTCGGTGCCGGTCCCAACCCAGAGATCGTCTGGGTCGCTAGCGTGAACGTGCCACCTTCCAGCGATCCAATAGCATAGACGATTGTCGAGACACCTGCATTGACCGGAAGGTTCACGGGACCAAAGACCACCGTTCCCTGTCCAGCGGGCGTGAGATCGACGGCGTAGGTGCCAGCATCGACGTCGCCCTTCGCTTCATTCGGGTTGGATAGGTTGGCGAAGAGCACGGCCCCACCAGCGCGGACATCGACTGCTGGGGCTTGGGCCATATGTCGGACGACGACCCGTCCCTTGCCAGCTGCAATGGTGCTAAGGTCATTCACGAAGATCGAGAGCCGAGGCTGTCCATCCTCTGCGAGATGAGCGACGATTGAAACGTTGTCGCCAGCCTTGAGCGTCGCTTCGGCCGAAAGAACCGGATCACTCGTTGGATCAGCTCCAGCCGGGCGGATCGCCAGGCGATAGCTGTTCGGAGCAAGAGGAAGCGGATCGGTCACCATGCCGAAGGAGAAACCCTCCAGAACTTTTTGATCGTCCACGTAGACGTCGACTACGAGATCCGGGACTCCGTGCACGACAGTAACGGAGGCAGTGTCATGACCTGCCGCGAGGGCGCTCAGCGGGGTGAGAGAGACCAGCACGCTAAGGACTCCCAGCAAGCGATACCTGTTCACAGGGTACTCCTCTCGTCTACCTAATCTTTGTTAGACCTCGCCTCCTTGGCCTCCTGTCCAAAAGTTTATGCGGACCTGTCTCGTCTGTCAAGCCGCGTGAGGTCGCTCCAGAGGCGACCAGTACGGCTGCACCGAGACCCGCGGATGAGGGCGGGTACATGCGCAGGACGCGCGTTTCCTTGGGAACATGCAGCGGCGAAGCATTTAACGGCAAAGTACAGCGCTGCCGCTCGGCTGCGCGTCCGGTCGCCTCTTGCCCGGGAAAACTACAGCTGGACTACAAGGACGTGGTGGCCCAGCTCCCCGCGGTTGAGATACCGAACCTGGGCAGTTCTCGACTGCCTCATGCATGCTCGGCGCGCCTATCCCCAGTGGTAATCTTCAAACGCCGCGCACGCATATTCCACAGCGAGGACGAGGGTGAGCTGTTCGCCCGCGGCGGCGACGACGTTCGCCGGAGCGGAGCCACCGGTCCAGACGAGAAGGACATGGATGTCGTTCAGGCCGACCAGCGGAAAAGCTCCAGCCAGGTCGCGCACGTAGTGGTCACGAGGCGAGCGCATGGTCGCGGGCCGTAGGTCAACGATGCGGTCTCCTTGGATAGCGACATCGAGGGCGAACCTTGGTTCCGGATAGACACTATTCCGAAGTACTGCGGCGTGCAGAACCAAGGCCATGCGGCTAGACCCTCCTCGGGCAAGTACCGAGCAGGGCGATGACCGCGGCTCGCATCCTCAAACTCACACTGCCGAGATTCTCGCGCTGCCGCGAGGCTGATCACACCTTCCACGGTCAGCGCAGGATGCTCCGGCTTAAATCGGGACGGCCTGGTCTTCTAGGCTCGTGGAGCGCCTCGTGATGATCTCTGGCCGATACTTGCCAACGATAAGGGTATCGTCGTGTCGGAATCCGCCAACGTCGTAGATTTCCATCCCCGGCTTGCACGAGAACACCTCGTTTTCTCGGAAGGGACGATAGTTAAACGGCATGTCTTCAGGAAACTCGTGCCCCTTGATCCCCATCCCTTGAGCACTGCGATGCTGGATATCCTCGCCGAAACCAGCTTCCTCGATCACCCGCTGGGCCGCAGCATCTGCATTCGCCACCGTCTTCCCTGCCACCATCTGCGCCGCGGCGGCTTCACACACTGCGGTCGCCGTCTCGAAGGCGCGTCGTCGCAAGTGATCCTTGCGCTCACCAAGGAAGAGTGTGCGCTCTTTCTCCACGACCAATCCAGCAAGCCGGCCGATAATGATGTTCACGACGACGTCACCTGTGGAAAAACGAGTGCCGGCATCGGCGCCGGTGCCATGCGGCGCCGCAGACACCGGACCGCTCAGTGAAAAGACGCGCACTTCCCAGCGCGCGTCGGGGTAGCGCGGCGCGCCTTCTTCGGCCAAGAGCGCTGCCATCGTGAAATCAAACGCGGCGACCAGTTCGCCTCGCTTGACCAGCTCCATGGAGCGATCCTGTCCCCAATCGGTCAGCTCAGCACACCGGCGCATGATCTCGAGTTCTTCGGGATACTTGTCTTCGCGCATCCGAACCAGCTGCAATGTGACATCGACGAACTGCACGTTCGGCATGACCGCCTGGAGAACAGCCAGGCCAGTGCCCTCGATCCTGATTGCACCGCCGCTGATCCCTCGACTCCGCATTATCTCGGCTAGAAGATGCGCCCACCGTTCACGCGTGTCCATCCGCGGGAACGAGCGAGGCTGTTCCAGGTAGATCGCGTAGTCAGGGACAAACAGTCAACCCCGCTCTTTCGCCATCATCAAGTGATGGGTCGACAGCTCGTTCATCACCATGAACAGCTCAGCCGCGCAGGGAACTACGAGGGCCACCTGCCTTTCCCACTGCTCGACATCCAGGTGAAAGCCAGACAGCATATAGAAGTTGTTCGGCTCTGAGACGATGACTAGCCGAAGACCAGTCTTCTCAAGAAACCACCAAAGCTAGCGGTGACGATCCGCAAACACGTGTGGGTGAACAAAGACCATCGCAGGATCACCGCTTTTCCAGGCATTACGGCTTAGCCCACCGCGTGTGAAACCAGCCTCAACAGAAACTACGTTCCCGCCTCAAGTATCATCAGAACGAGGCGGGCGCATCCTGCAGCAGTCGGCGCACAGCATGCTGACGACAGCTCCCCAATCCGGCCTCGTCACAGTTGCGACAATAGTGAATCTCGATTTCTCTCGCACCGCCTCACCTCTCGGATCGCACTCTCGCACACCTTGGCACGACCTGCAGCCAGGTTCCACTATCGGCTCGAGAAGAAAACCCTCTGTAGAGTGAAGGCTGAGACCCAAGCGCATGGTGCCACTCGTTGAGCCGATTAACTAGGGGGTGCCGTGTCCGCAGCGCTCAAAGCGGGGTGCAGGGAACCGTCATCTACGGTGATCACGGTGCCCAACTCTGGTATCGAGGGAATCCTCTCGTCGTTGGCACATTCCGCCGTCTCACACAGTCGCGAGTACCCGGCAATCCCCGCAACGACGAAACAGCGTGTTGACAGGCACCGGCAACTAGCGCCGGCTCGCCTTCGGCTACGGCTCGATGCAAACCACCTGCTCCGCAGCAACCGAGGTGCCGTTGGTTGACACATAGATGCTGCCGTCCGACCCTGGCGAGCCCGGTCGGGAACACGAGCCCCTGGCTCACCAGGGTCGTGCGTTCCCCGTTGGGCGCGATCCGGATCAGGGCGCCGAAGATGTTGCCCTGCTCGGCCGCCAGCAGGCCGTTGGCGGCGATCTCCAGCCCGTAGAGGCTCCCATCAGGACGAACGCCAGGTCGATGACGTTAGTGAATCCGGTCGTCCACACCTCCGGTTCCTCGCCGGGCCCCACGCGCCAGATGCGCGCCATGCCGGGCCGGAACGGAAAGCCGGTCAGCTCGCCGACGTAGTACGCCCCATCCGGCCCCTTGGCGACCGTGGTGGGCACGCTCTGCGCCGGGATCTTGGTGCCCGGCGGCACATCGAGGATCGGTGGCGCGTCGACCTGCTGAGGCGGGAAAACAGCGAGTGTGGAGATGTGGCCGTCCGCAGCCACCGCCAGCAGCGCACTGGCACCAGCATCGACGACGATGAGGCGATCCGGCTCGACCAGCACAGCGTACGGATTGCTGTCCGGCCCGGCGCTATCCGGGTCGCTGGCCGCCTCGTAGGTCGCAAGGTCCGCGATGGTCGTCCACCCGCCTCCGTCGTCGATTGACAGGAGCAGGCCGAGGTTCGTTCCGGCTTCGCCGAGCTGGTGCCGCATCGCTGGGTTAGCTCCCAAACCGGTGACCACGACGAGGCTCCCGTCATCGCGCACGGCAATGTCGTGCGGCCCCAGCGCGAAACCACCATCCGCCTGCGCGAGTGAGGGCAGGCTAGTCGCGATCGGCTCCTGGGCACCATCCGAGATTCGGGCCAATGCGCCGGACGGGCCATAACAGATCTCGTTCCCCTCCGGGCCCGCGACGCAGGGGCCCTTACCACCGCGGCCTGCCTCGGCCACGTAGAGCGACCCATCAAATTGGCTCGGACGGCTCGGTGGCCTGTAATGATGCGGCCGCACCGCCACCGATTGCGCCGGCGAGCAGCGCGAGCGCGAGAATCAAGGCCAAGGGTTTTCTCATGACACAATGTTCCCTTCACAGTAGACAGGTCGCCCTCCAGCTCGCAGGGAGCAAGGCTATCACCATTCTCCTCTATCCTGTCGGTCAAATCCGGACGCGGTTACCCCCTTTCGCTCGCTGCGATGCGCGTTCAGGCTTTGCCCCTCCCGTTCACTTGGCTCGCAGAGCGAATGTCCTTGTGGTTCCATGCAGAGGGTGAGTCAACTGTCAATTGAACCAAGTCTTGACCGTCACACTGCGGATCGAGGTCAGTGAACACGCCGCGGCACCTCGGTTCCGGTTTGGGCACCCCCTGCCGGGCAAGTGCCTCCCGCTGGCCGCGAGCGGAAGGCCCCTTCGCGTTGGAGATCAGGTACGTCGGCCGTGCGCTCGCAGCACTTGCCTGAGCGCCGCCCGGGCCGCCCAGTAGCCGCACATGCCATGGACTCCGCCGCCGGGCGGGGTCGATGCCGAACAGATATACAGGTGGGGGTCGGGTATCATGTACGGGTTGAGCCGCGGCGCTGGCCGGGTGAAGAGCTGGCGCAGATCCTGGAGACCCCCGTTGATGTCGCCGCCGACGTAGTTGGAGTTGTACCGCTCGAGGTCGGCTGGGCCCATGACACTCCGGGCCAGGATCACGTCACGGAAGCCGGGAGCGAAGCGCTCCACCTGCGCCTCGATACGCTCGGTCATGTCGGTGCGCGAGCCGTTCGGTACGTGGCAGTAGGCCCAGGCCGTGTGCTTGCCCTCCGGCGCCCGGCTGGGGTCGAAGAGGCTGGGCTGCGCCAGGATGACGAAGGGCCGCTCCGGATGCCGGCCCAGAGCGACCTCGCGTTCAGAGGCCGCGATCTCGGCCAGCGTGCCCCCCAGGTGGACGGTGGCGGCGCGCCGGCACTCCGGCGCCCGCCAGGGGATCGGCCCGGCCAGCGCCCAATCCAGCTTGAAGGCGCCGGGGCCGTAGCGGTAGCGCTCGAGCCAGCGGCGGTAGCCGGCGGGGAGCCGCTGCCCGGCGATGGCCAACACCTGCCGCGGCGTCAGGTCGAAGAGCACGGCCCTGGCCGGGGGCAGCTCCTCGAGCGCACGCACCGGACGACCGGTCATGATCTCGCCGCCAAGGGAGCGCAGGTAGCCAGCCAGCGCGTCGGCGATGCGCTGCGAGCCGCCGCGCGGCAGCGGCCAGCCGACGGTATGGCCCAGCATGGCCAGCACCAGCCCGACTGCGGCGCTCGGGCTTTGCTCGAGCGGCAGCATCGAGTGGGCCGCTAGCCCAGCGAGCAGCGCGCGCGCCCGCTCGCCCGCGAACTGCGCGGACGCCAGCCCGGCCGCTGAGCGGAGCGCCTTCACCCCGAAGCGCGCCAGGGTAAGCGGGTGGCGGGGAATCCGGAAGGGGCCCAGGATAAAGCGCAGGATGCGATCGGCATCGGCTACCAGCGGAGCCATCAGCCGCCGGTAGGCCGCGGCATCTGCGCCAAGCCCGGCGGCCGTCGCCTCCACCGAGCGTTCAAGCAGTACCGCCGTGCCGTCGTCGAGCGGGTGGGCCAGCGGCGCTGGCGGCTGGATCCACTCCAGACCGAAGCGGTCGAGCGGGAAGGTTCGGAAGAGCGGCGAGCCAGCGCCGAGCGGATAGATGGCCGAGCAGACATCATGGACGAAGCCGGGCAGGGTCAGCGCCGCCGAGCGCATCCCGCCACCGACGCACGCCGCGGCCTCGATCACGAGCACCGAGCAGTCCGCCCGCGCGAGCACGATCGCCGCCGCCAGGCCGTTCGGCCCCGCGCCGACGACGACCACATCGAACTCACTGCCGGGCGGCGCGCGCTCTACCTGCGGCCGAGGTGTCGAACCACCCACCAGACCAGACCGAGCCAGAGCGTAAGCGCCGGCAGCGTCCAGCAGCCACAACAGCCGCGCAGCCGGGGGCCTCCCCGGTAGCGCCAGCGCCAGCCGCGTCTCGGCGGCCCCCACCAGGGGCCACGCCCACGCCAGACTCGACCGCGCGCAAGCGGCCGGGCGCAGTTGGCCGCCCACACCGTCGGCACCCCCTCCGCAGATCTACCGATCGTCACTCTCCCTGAGGCGATCCGCCTTCTTCGACCGGGCCGCCAGCGACCGATTCGACCGCGGCGATAAACGCCTCCTCCGGGCGAGCGCCTTCGAACTCCAGCGTTTCGTCGATCACGACTTTCGGAACCGCGTAGATGCGGTAGCGCTGGGCGATGTGTGGGAACTCGCTGACCTCGACCACGTCCGCCGTCACCTTGTCGCTCTCGACTGCCATCATGTGCGCCAGCCTGGCGGCACGCGGGCAGTGTGGTCAGGTCGGTGTCACGAACACCTGGATATGCACCGGGCGAGCGAGCTTGCCGAGGATCTCCCGGCTCAGGGGTTGGAGCTTCGTCGTGCCGCGAGACACATCGATCATGTCCTCGATCAACGTCGCGAACTCATAGCCGGCCGGCACGCCGATGAAGCGCACCTTGCCCTTGTTCTTGCCCTCGAGGACAATGGCTGGGATCTCGGTGATCCCCTCCCGGGCAGCCTGCTCCCTGACCTGAAGAAAGTCGAGCATCTCCAGCTCGATCTTGTCCGAGAGCGAGGCGACCTCCTCCATCAGCTCGTTCGTCTCCCGGCAGGTCATGCACTCGTAGCCCGGGATGCTGAGCTGGGCCAGTTTCTGCGTGTACAGGCGTATCTTGACCGGGTCGACCAGCCGCTCGGCGAAGACCTGGCTCAGGTACTCGCGGTCGGCGTTCGACAGGATTGGCATGATAGACCTCCTCGCGTCATGACGAAGCGCACGGCTCGCTCGCCTGCTGCCGTGAGTATCGCATCCTCAGCCGCCGGATGGCGAACCGGGCCGGATGGAACCCTGTTCGAACGCGTGTGCTACGCTTCCAGCAGTAGCGTGTCGCCGCGAAGGGTGAGACGAACATGGGCCAGCTCCTCATCGGTACCTCGTCCTGGACAGACCACGAGCCGTTCTATCCCCCGGGCATCAAGCCGACCGAGCGCCTCAGCTTCTACGCGCGCTACTTCCCGATCGTCGAAGTCAACTCGACCTACTACCGGATCCCCGAGCATCGCGTGGTCGAGGGCTGGGTACAGCGCACTCCGCCGGGCTTCGTCTTCGACGTCAAGCCGCCGCGCGAGCTGACCAGCACGCCGGAAGAGCCGGGCGGCGAGGCCCCGACGCCGGACGCCGACCTGGCCAAGGCCTTTGCCGAGGCGATCGCGCCGCTGGCCGAGGCAGGCAAGCTGGGGGCCATCACGTTCCAGTTCCCGCCGTCCTACCGCAACACCGAGGAGCACCGCGCGTACCTGTGCCTGCTCCCAGAGCTGCTGCCGGGCTTCCGGCTCTCGGTCGAGTTCCGCCGCCGCGACTGGCTGGACGAGGAGCACGCCGAGGAGACGCTCGAGCTGCTGCGCGAAACGGGCCTGAGCTTCACGATGGTCGACGAGCCGCAGATCGGCGTCGGCAGCGTGCCGCCGCTGTACGCGGTGACGAACCCGCAGCTCGCGGTGATCCGCTTCCACGGTCGCAACGCCGCGACCTGGTACCGCTTCACCGGCACGACCGGCGAGCGCTTCAACTGGGAGTATCGGCCGGAGGAACTGGAGGAGTGGCGGCCGAAGATCCTGCGGGCGGTCGAAGAAGCTCAGGCAGTCCATGTCTTCTTCAACACCAACTACCGCAACCAGGGGCCACGCAACGCGGCGCTGCTCATGGATCTCCTTGGCATCGCTCATCCACCACTGCCCGGAGAAGACGGTGGGGCCGAGCAGCGCCGGCTGTTCAAGGAACCCTAGGCAGGCAGCCCGTCAGTGCGGTTGGAGGGTGTACTGCAGGAAGAAGTGCCAGAGGGCGTCGGCCGCGGGGGAGGGCGGCCGGCTCGCGCGGCGTACCAGCGACCAGGAGCGCCGAACCGGGAACCCCTCGACGTCAAGGATGACCAGCCGGCCGGTCTCGAGCTCGAGCTGGATGGCATCGAGTGGCACCACCGCGATACCGAGGTCAGCGGCGACCGCCTGCTTGATGGCCCCGCTGCTCCGCAGCTCCATCGCGATGCGCAGCGGCACCCCAGCCTCGGCGAAAATGCGCTCCATGTCGGCCCGCGTGCCCGAGCCAACCTCCCGTACCAGGAAGAGTTCACGCCCCAGCTCCGCCAGCGGGATGCTCCGCCGGCGTGCGAGCGGATGCCGGGGTGAGGCAACGACGACCAGATCGTTGGGCAAGAACCGCGCGATCTCCAGCTCGTGCGGGTCTTCGATCAGCCCCATAATGGCGACGTCGAACTCGCCGGCGAGCACTCGCTGTTGCACCGCGAAGCGGTTGAGCACGTCCAGCGAGAGCTCGATGCCGGGATAGGCCCGGTGGAACGCGCCGAGCACGCGCGGTACCACGTAGATGCCGGCCGTGGTGCTGGCCGCGACCGCCACGCGCCCGCGCTGCAGGCTGTTGAGATCCTGGACGGCCCGCATCGCGTCGTCGAGCAACTCCATGACCTGCTCTGCATATGGCAACAGGTGACGCCCGGCCTCGGTCAGCTCCACCGAGCGTCCGGTACGCTCGAACAGCTTGAGTTGCAGCGCCTGCTCGAGCGCCTTGATCTGGGCCGAGACTGCCGGCTGGCTCACGCACAGCGCATGGGCCGCGCGCGAGAAGCTACGGTGCCTCGCCACCGCGTGGAAGACCTGTAGCTGACGGAGAGTGACATCCATATAGGGTTCTCCTATATGTCTATCTATAACTGCTATTGGCCATTATATGCACATACCGCTATTCTGTGAACAGGGCGGGGCGGTTCCGGCCCGCATAGCGAGCGGAAGGAGGGTACGATGCCCCTGTGCTTGAGACACGGTAATGCGCGGTTCGCGCCGCATGCCCCTATTGCTCCCTGGCTAGGCCGAAAATCCTCCAGTGCCTGCTGCCCCGTAGTACGACGCTAGCTCACGACAGCCCTATCCACGGGCGCCGCCTTGCCGCCCGGCCATGGAGGGCTGCTCATACCCGCTTTCGAACCACGCAGTCTACGCGTACAAGGGAGAGGAGTACGCCGATGTGGACGCTACCGCCCTCGTTGCCTGAGAACCCGGACGTCCTGGTGCCGACGCCGCTCTTGCCCCCAGGCTATGCCGTGCCAGCCTCCCGCTGGATCCATCCCAGCACCCGCTTGCGCCAGCTCCTCGATACCCTGCCTTACGTCTTCGCGCCGGGCATCTACGACCCGCACGGGGCCGAGCTGGTCATGTATTACCGCTTTCCTGCGGTCTACTTCAGTGGCTACTCCTTCGCCATCGGCCACCTCGGCACCACCGACATGGATCTCTACACCAGCGTCGAGATCGCCGACGCCGGCCGCCGCATCGTGATGGCGCTGCGCAAGTTCCAGTTGACGATGGCAGTCGGCGACCCGGAGAAAGGGACCCTACCCAAGCACCTGCACATCCCGCCGGTCGTCGCCGATATGGATACCGGCTACGGCAACATCTTCAACGTCCAGCGCACGGCGGAGCTGTACGTCACTGCCGGCCTCGCCGGGGCCCACATCGAAGACCAGGTGATGCCGAAGCGGTGCGGCCATATCGGCGGCAAGGCGCTCATCCCCGCGCAGGAGATGGTCGGTAAGCTCCGCATGATCCGCGCCGTGGCCGACGACCTCGGTAACCGCGACTTCGTGGTCATCGCCCGGACGGACGCCGTCTCTGCCGTGGACGCGCCGGAGTCGACGCGCGGGCTGCCGCTCGCCATCGAGCGCGGGCTGCGCTATCTCGACTCGGGTGTACCCGATCTCCTCTGGTGCGAGTTCCCCACGGCCGACCGTCGGCCGCTGGAGACCTTCGTCGCCGAGATCAAGAAGCGCTTCCCCCAGGCCCGCTTCGCCTTCAACTGGTCGTCCTCGTTCAAGTGGTTCACCGAGCCGAACCCGATCTCCTTCCGCGAGCTGGGGGAGATGGACGTCAAGTTCATCTTCATCACGCTCGCCGCCCAGCACGCCATGGGGTACGGCTTCAGCGAGCTGCTCCAGGCGCTGGCCCGCGAGCACGAGCAGGCGTACATCGCGCTCCAGCGCAAGGAGTGGGCGCCGGAGGGCGACTTCCCTACGCGCAGCCACCACCTCTTCTCCGGCGTGCCCTACCATCACCACCTGGGCCAGGCGTACGACGCGCCGCGGTTGGGAAGCGAGTTCGAGGAGCCGTTGCCGGACAAAGCAGTCGTCTAGCTGGCTTGCAAGCACGGGGCTGAGCACGAAGCCAGGCGGTTGCCCGAGGAGCAGCCGCCTGGCCTGTCGCCCTGTATGATGCGCGGTAGACTATGGGCATATCGGCTCGTCGCACGGAGAGGGAGGAGGCTCACATGAGCGAGGCGATCCGCGTTGCCGGCCCAGTAACGCCAGAGTTCGCGGAGATCCTCACGTCCGAGGCGCTGGACTTCGTCGCGAGCCTGCACCGCGAGTTCGACGCCCGCCGCCAGGAGCTGCTTCGGCGCCGCGCCGAGCGGCAGCGGCAGCTCGACGCTGGCGAGCTGCCCAATTTCCTCCCCGAGACCGCCGATATCCGTTCCGCCGACTGGCGGGTCGCGCCGACCCCGGCCGATCTCCAGGACCGCCGGGTCGAGATCACCGGGCCGGTCGACCGGAAGATGATGATCAACGCGCTGAACTCGGGCGCGAAGGTCTTCATGGCCGACTTCGAGGACGCGCTCTCCCCGAGCTGGGCCAACGTGGTGCAGGGGCAAATCAACCTGCGCGACGCTATCCGCCGCACGATCACCTTCGAAGGGCCGGACGGTCGCGCCTACCGGCTAGCCGAGCGCACGGCGACCCTGCTCGTGCGCCCGCGCGGCTGGCACCTCAACGAGCGCCATCTCCTGGTCGATGGGCGACCGGTCTCAGCGAGCCTCTTCGACTTCGGCCTCTACTTCTTCCACAACGCCCGTGAGCTCCTGAATCGCGGCACCGGCCCGTACTTCTACCTCCCGAAGCTGGAAAGCCACCTGGAGGCCCGCCTCTGGAACGATGTCTTCAACTTCGCGCAGGACGCGCTCGGCATCTCGCGCGGCTCCATCCGCGCCACCGTGCTGGTCGAGACGATCCTGGCCGCCTTCGAGATGGACGAGATCCTCTACGAGCTGCGGGAGCATTCGAGCGGGCTGAATGCCGGACGCTGGGATTACATCTTCAGTGTCATCAAGAAGTTCCGCTACCGGCCCGACTTCCTACTGCCCGACCGCGCGCAGGTCACGATGACGGTGCCGTTCATGCGCGCCTACACCGAGCTACTGGTCAAGACCTGCCACCGGCGCGGCGCCCACGCCATCGGCGGCATGGCGGCGTTCATCCCCAGTCGACGCGACCCGCAGGTCAACGAGGTCGCCCTGGCCAAGGTGCGGGAGGACAAGGAGCGCGAATCGAGCGACGGCTTCGATGGCACCTGGGTGGCGCATCCCGACCTGGTGCCGGTGGCGATGGAGGTATTCGACCGCGTGCTCGGCGACCGCCCGAACCAGATCGAGCGCCAGCGCGACGACGTGCAGGTCACGGCGCAGGACTTGCTCGACGTCCGTGTACCGGGCGGGCAGATCACCGAGGCCGGCTTCCGCAACAACGTGAGTGTTGGGCTGCAGTATCTCGACTCCTGGCTCCAGGGGCAGGGCGCGGCCGCGATCTTCAACCTGATGGAAGACACTGCGACGGCTGAGATCGCCCGTGCCCAGCTCTGGCAGTGGCGCTACCACCGCGCTTCGCTGGCCGACGGGCGGCCAGTGACGGCGGAGCTCTACCGGCAGGTGCGCGACGAGGAAGCCGGCAAGCTCGGTGGCCAGAGCGCCGGGCGGCTGGCAGAGGCGATCGAGATCCTCGACCGCCTCGTGCTCGATGACCAGTTCACCGAGTTCCTGACCTTCATCGCCTACGACTACATCGACTGAGCCGGTGTCGCGACCAGAGGCAGATTGGCGGCGTTTAGGCACGGGGGGAGGCGTTTACATCCTCCTCGCGTGGCCCTAACGGCCAGGCCAGCTCGAGCAGCCGGTCGGCGAGCGCCTCCAGCTCGGCACGCCCGCGCAGGGCAGCGAGCCAGCGCGACGGGATCCCGGAAAGCCCGGAGCGCGCGCCAGCCATTCAGCTCATCCACCGGCTGCCTCCTCTCCCGCCGTCTCGCGCACTTCGGCCAAGCTCGAACCACCCGGCTGGCGCTCCGGCCAGCAGCCGTTGCAATGTCGCGACTGTCCGCTCCCAATATCCGTCGTCGACCGGCACGAGCTGCTCGACCGTCAGCGTCGCCTCCCGGGGCACGTCCAGGCCTCCCGCCGCCCGCACCGGAAACTCCTGCGTCGGCGCCGCCCCGCGCTCCCCGACGACCAGCGCGCGCAGGTCGGCTAACCCAACGACCAGCAGCGCCTCAACCTCAGCGGGATCCGGGACCAGCCCGTCGGGGGCAACCGCCAGCGGCAGCGCGAAGATGTCCTGCACCTCGCGGTCGATCCAGCCAGGGCCAGCGCGCTCCATCCACCGCCGGCCGACCGGGACGAGCGCTTCGGCTCGCGTCGTGAGGCCCAGCTCCTCGCGCAGCTCGCGGAGCACCGCCGACCGGCCCGGCTCTCTCCGCCCGAGACGAGAACCCGGCAACTCGCCAGCCCGGTAGTGGCCGCCGACGCTGACGTCGACCATCCCGGCCATCGTATCCTTCCAGCGGCTGCGCCGCTGCAGCAACACCGAGGGGATGCCGCTCCTGTCCCGCCAGGCGATCCAGACGTGAAAGGCACCATGCCACTTACCGTCGCGATGGACGGCATGCCGGGGCTGGACGGTGCCGGTGGGCTGCCCGTCCGGGTCGAGGAGTTCGAACGGCTCGTCCGGTGGGTCGACCGGGTCGGCGTGAGGCGCACTCATGTGCACAGTCTACCGCATACCAGCGGACGGCCGGTGTGCTAGGCTAGATCGCTTCGCGGCGAGGGGCGCGGCGGAGCGCACCCCGGCGGAAGCCGTGAAGCCAGAATGAGGGCACATCGATCAACGGGGAGAGACACGCGGATGGAGCCAAAAGAGACGATCACGATCGAGGACTTCCAGCGGGTCGATATGCGCGTCGGCCGGATCGTCGCCGTGGAGGAGTTCTCGGAGGCGCGCAAGCCCTCCTACAAGCTCACGATCGACTTCGGCCCGCTCGGTACTCGCCGCTCCTCGGCCGCCATCCAGCCCTGGTACAGTCCCGGCGAGCTCCTCGGCCGGCTGGTGGTCGCCGTCGTCAACCTGCCGGTGCGCCGCGTCGCCGGTTTCCCCTCGGAAGTGCTCGTACTCGGCGCCATCCAGGCTGACGACCGCGTGATCCTCCTGCAGCCCGACGACGAATCAGAGCTGGGCAGCTTCATCGCCTGAACCGGCTCATGTCCGTAGCGTCACCACCGCCAAGAGCACCAGGCCGAGGATCAGCCGATAGGCCACGAAGACCATCGTCGAGTACCGCTGCAAGAACCGGAGCAGGAAGGCGATAGCGAGATAGCCCACCACGGCGGCGCTGATCGTGCCCGCCGCGAAGATGACCCGCTCTTCGGCAGGCAGCCCGGCCTGCAGGAGCTTTACCCCTTCGAGCAGCCCCGCGCCAGCGATCGCCGGCACGCCGAGCAGGAATGAGAAGCGGGCCGCTGCTTCCCGGCGCAAGCCGAGGAAGAGCCCGGCGGTGATCGTGCTTCCCGAGCGCGAGACACCGGGCAGGAGGGCCAGGGCCTGAGCAAGGCCGATGACGACGCCGTCCCAGGCGTTGATCTCACTCAGCTCCCGCCGGTGGCGCGCTAGCCACTCGGCCAGCGTCAGCAGCAGACCCAGGCCGATCAGCAGCAGCGCGCTCACCATGATCGCCTGGTTGCCACCGCCGCCGGAGTGGAAGTACGCATCCAGCGCGTCCGAACCCAGGAAGCCGGCCACAGCTGCCGGGATCGAGCCGATGCCGATGATCAGGGCCAGCCGGGCATCCGGCTCCCCCGCGAGCCGGCGGGCTCGCAGACCGCGCAGCAGGCCGGCCGCCATCGCGACCAGCTCGCGCCAGAAATACGTGACGACCGCGAGCAGCGTCCCCAGATGCAGCGCCACGTTGAAAGTGAGTCCCGGCTCCCGCCAGCCGAAGAGCCAGGGCACGACCAATAAGTGAGCCGAGCTACTGATCGGCAAGAATTCGGTCAGCCCCTGCACGGTACCGAGCAGGATCGCCTCCAGCACACCCACCTAACTCGCTGCCTCCTCGACCGAGGCACGCCGTGCTTCTCGCCAGGAGAGGCTCTCGCGCCACCAGAAGAGCAGGCCCCAGAGTGTCACCGGCAAGTAGAGCACGCCGTGCAGCACCAGCGCATACGAGAGCGCCAGCTCCCGCGTGATGCCGACCACGCCGACCAGCACCAGCAGGACACCGGCCTCGAACGGCCCGACATAGCCCGGCGAGGATGGGATCAGTGTCGCGAGATTGGCCACCGCAGTCGTCAGCAGGACGACGAGCAGGCCCGGCCGCAGGTCAAACGCCTGCGCCACGACCAGATAGGTCGAGGCCTCGAACAGCCAAGCGGCCAGCGAGGTGGCTGCGACCACCGCCAGCTCTCGCCGGCGCTGGAGAATGCTCAAGCCGAGGGTGATCGAATGCACCGTCCGCTCGGCACGATCGCGTATCCGGTGCGGTAGGCGAGGCACGATGCGGGCGACCAGCGCGTCGCGCACGCGACCGTCGCTGACGATCGCCAGGGCGACCAGCATCGGCACGAAGAGCAGCCCGGCCACGACAGCCAGGTGGCGAAGCGGGGAGGTCAGCGCGACCGAGAGCGAGGCCACCAGCATGAACCCCAGCATCGTGAGGCCGTCGAACAGGCGCTCGAGCGCGATCGTCGTTAGCGCCGCCGTCTTGCGCACGTCAGTGCGGCTGGACAGCGCGTAGGCCCGCACGAGCTCGCCCGTCCGCAGCGGCAAGATGTTGTTCGCCATATAGCCGATCACCACGATCGGGAACAGCTCACTCCAGTGGACACGGCGGACAGAGTGGAGCAACACCGACCAGCGCAGCGACCGGAACCAGACGCCGCTGAAGTAGAGCGCCAGCGCCGGGATGACATACCAGTACTCGGCACGCTTCAGCGCGCTCCAAACGGCACCGAAGTCCTGCCCGCGCAGGGCCAGGAAGAGGAAGACCAGGCTAATGGCGATACCGACAACCGTGCGCCGCACTCGTACCCGACCGCGCTATCCCGCCGCTCGCGTGGGAAGCGGGCGAAAACTGGTCGACTTTACTCGTCCCACAGCTGTCCTGGCCCCACGCGCCAGGACAACGCCGCTGAGTATAGCTTCGGCTCGGTACGCCGACTACCTGAGCCGCGAGCGAGTCGCGCGACGAGTCGCCGCGCGCGCAACCCACCTGCGCCAAAGGCCACATCCAACGGCTCGCTCCTTTCTGCTCCACCGGGCTCACCCTCATGTCACCTCAGCCAACCGAACAGCCGGCGCGCTCGTAGAGGACAAGCCACTGGCGCTGCGCCACGCCGCGCGCGCCTGGATAACCGAACTCTGCCGGGTCGACGTCGAACGGCAGCACGGCGTAGCAGACAGTTTGCGGAGCCGCTGGCAACCGCCAGTAGTCGAGCTGGCCCCGGCCGTAGACACGGTGCCCCGTCCGCTGCAGGATCGCGGCCAGCATGCCGAAGATCGCCGGATCGCGCTCAAGCGCGGGCAGGTCGACCGGCGCCCCGTTCGGCACCGCGAGAGCCAGCTCCCAGAGCCAGGGGTTCGGCTCCAGGGTGAAGACGTAGTTGGGCCCGCCGACGACCTGCGTAAGCTGCGGATAGGCGGCGATCCTCTGGAGCACCGGATCCTCGGCCGGCGGACGGTTCGGATCTGCGTGGTAGGCCACGGTGCGCACGCCGATCCCCTGCAGCAGCGCGATCGTGTCCGGAGAGGGAAACGCACGCATCCGGTCACGGAAGACATAGTAGGCCGGCGGCGTGATGCCGCTGTAGCCGTTGACCAGCGGGTTCCAGTGGAAGGTCGACCAGTAGTTCGGCCAGGCGGCAGCGACGACCCCCTCGCCCATCGGCAGCTCGATCGCCGGGGCCGGGTTGGCCTGCATCCAGGCGTAGTCCCGTCGCTGCAGCTCGGCATGGGTCACCGGCAGCGGGTCACCGACGGCGACAGCGTGCACCCCTTCCGCGAGCAGCGCGGCTGCAAGGGCGATGCCGCCCAACACAGCAACCGGCCGACGCGAGGCGAGCCGCTCGGCCAGCCGAGTGACGCCGAGCCCGGCCAGCGCGGCCAGCCCCACCAGCGCGAGCAGACCGAACCGGGCCGGAACCCGGATCGCCTTGAAGCCAGGCAGGTGCTCGTAGAGCAGCCGGTAGGGCAACGGCAGCTCCCGACCGAGCGCGTGCGCCGAGATGCCGAAGCTGAAGATGACGGACACTGCTATCAAGGCCAGCAGCGCCCAGCGCGCCCAGCCGCCGCGACGCTCGGTCAGCCCGATGAGCGCGAGCACGACGACCAGAGCGCCGGGGAAGAGGTCGTGCTCGATATGCCGGTGGAACCGGCTTCCCAGGAGGTCTCCGTACAGGCGGTGAGACGGGCTGACGGCCAGGTAGTCGGCTGGCCGCGCACTCCACTGGGCGACCTCCGCTGGGGTACGCTCAGCCCCCAGCTCCTGGTGCACCTGCCAGTAGGGCAACAGGGTCGGCAACAGGAGGGCGAGCGCGACGGCACACGCCAGGGCCGACCAGGCGGCACCCTGCAGTGCGTGGCGCGACCGCTCGAAAAGGAGAGCTGCCACGAGCGCGACAGCGAGCAAGATGCTGAGGAAGGCCAAGTAGTAGATGCCGGAGAGGCCCTGAGCGACGACGACCAGGCCGAGCACCGCGGCCCAGCGGCGCGACCCCTGACGCAGCGCGCGCCAGGCAGCGAGCACGCCGAGCGGGAGCCACTGGCCTGAGAGCAGGTGCAGGTGCTCGAGGTGGGCCAGCCGCGGTGGCGCGGCCGCATAGGCAATCCCAGCCAGCAGGCCCGCCGCGCGGCTGCCGGCAAGGTCGAGCACCAGCGTGTACATGGCCAGGCCGGAAAGCGCCAGCGCCAGCCAAGTCGCCACGTTGTCCGCCAGGATCGGGTTCTCGGTGATCGATAGCACCGGCGCCACGAGCAACGCCTGGCCGAAGAGGTGATCGGAGTAGGCCAGCGTGTTCCGGTAGGGGTAGAAGATGTTCGCATCGAAGACGCGCAGGGGGTCAGTTCGCCAGGCGTGGACATCCCAGGCCAGTGTCCAGGCCTGGAAGACCGGGTCGCCCCAGCTCACCGGTCGGTGAACCGGGTCACGCGCCAGCGGCCAGGTGACGACGAGCGCGAGTGCGACGAAGGCGGCGGCAGCAAACCCATAGCCAGCCCAGCTCCGGACTGCTGTTCGCCCCGCCTCCGCGGTGGACCTAGCCGGCTGGGTGGTGACCTGTTCAGGCCGTCGTGCGTCGCTCTTCAGCGGAGCCCTCTTTACCCTTGCACCGCGCGCAGGTCACTTTCACTGGCGACCCAACACACAAGGTGACCGCAGACGTCGTCTCACGCCTGCCGGCTGAAAGCGACCCCGAGCCGCCCGGATCGGGCTCCTCTATCCGCTCGCCCGAGCGGCCGTCGAGACGCGCGCCAACGCCTGCTGCAGGTCGTCCAGCAGGTCGTCGATGTACTCGATCCCCACCGAGAGCCGGATCAGGTTCTCAGCGACCTCACTGCCCGAGCCAGCCATACTGGCGTGCGTCATCGCGGCTGGGCACTCGATCAGCGACTCCACGCCGCCTAGGCTCTCGGCTAGCGTGAATACCCTCGTCGCCTCGACGACCGCCCGCGCCACTTCGGCGCCACCACGCACCGTGAACGAGACCATGCCGCCGAAGCCGCGAGGCATTTGGCGGCGCGCGATGGCGTGTCCAGGGTGGTCGGGCAGACCAGGATAGAAGACCTGCTCGACTGCCGGGTGCGAGCGGAGCATCTCGGCCACTGCCATGCCGTTCGCGCTGTGCTGGCGCATCCTCACCGCCAGCGTCTTGATCCCGCGTAGGATCAGCCAGCAGTCAAACGGCCCCGGCACGTCGCCGCAGGCGTTCTGCAGGAACTTGAGCCGCTGGTAGATCTCCGGATCTTTCCCCAGCACCGCGCCGCCCACGACGTCGCTGTGCCCACCGAGGTACTTGGTCGTGCTGTGCACCACCAGGTCAGCCCCGATCGCCAGCGGCTGCTGCAGATACGGCGAGGCGAAGGTGTTGTCGATTACCAGCAGCGCGCCGTTACCGTGTGCAATCTCGGCCAGCGCGGCGATGTCCACGACCTTCAGGTACGGGTTAGTCGGTGTCTCGGCCCAGATCATGCGCGTCTGGGGCTGGAGCGCGGCGCGCACGCGCTCGGGGTCGGTCAGGTCGACCAGTGAGTACTCGATCCCATAGCGGGCGAATACGCGCGCCATCAGCCGGTAGGTGCCGCCGTAGACGTCGTCTGAGAGGACGACGTGGTCGCCGGGGTCGAGCAGGTACCAGACGTTCTGGGTGGCGGCCAGGCCCGAGGCGTAGCACAGCCCCCAGCGCGCGCCCTCCAGCGCCGCCAAGGCTATCTGCAGGGCAGTGCGCGTCGGGTTATCGGTGCGGGCGTACTCGTAGCCCTTGTGCCGGCCGACTCCCTCCTGAGCGAAGGTCGAGGTCTGGTAGATCGGCACGATCACCGCCCCGGTGGCCGGGTCCGGCTCCTGGCCGGCATGGATCGCCAGCGTCTCGAAGTGCAGGCCTTCAGCCTGGGTCATCGTGCCACCCCTCTCACGGCGCGACCTCGTTCCGGTGCGCGACGAAGCTGAGCAGGTCGGAGCGGGTGAGGATCCCAACGACTGTGCCGCGCTCCTCGACCAGCACGGCCGGCGCGCCGGACGAGAGCAGCGGGAAGACCCGCTCCACTTCCTCGTTGCGATCGACCAGCGGAAACGGCAGGTCCATCACTGCGCCGATGCGCTCGTGGATCGCCTCGGGCCGCCGGTACACCCGATCCAGCAACGTCCGCTCCTCGATGCTCCCGACCACCTGGTGCACCTCGATCGGCCCGGCTGGGTCGGCGTCGTCGCGGAGTACCGGCATCTGCGAGATCCGGTAGCGCTGCATCAGGTCGATCGCCTCCCCCACCGTCTGGTTGGCCCGCACGGCGACCACCGCCGGCAGCTCGGTGGTCTCACGGGCCTGGAGCAGGAGCGACACGCGCGCTGGCGGACCGAACCGAGCCAGGAAGCCGTTCTCGCGCATCCAGTCGTCGTTGTAGATCTTCGAGAGGTAGCCGCGACCGCTGTCGGGAACAATCACAACGATGAGCGTATCCGGGCGGTTCTCGCGCTGCGCCACCTGGAGCGCGGCCCAGACGGCCGTGCCACCGGAGCCACCAATCAGGATCCCCTCCTCGCGGGTGACCCGGCGCGCGGTCAGAAACGAGTCGCGGTCGGAGACGGTGATCCACTCGTCCACGACCGAGGGCTCGAAGGTGCCTGGCCAGAAGTCCTCACCGATCCCTTCGACCTTGTAGGGGCGGACATGCTCAGGGCAGGTGTAGATCGAGCCTTCGGGGTCGGCTCCGATGACCTTGACCGCCGGGTTTTGCTCCTTGAGGTACCAGGCCACGCCGGTGATCGTGCCGCCGGTGCCGACCCCGGCCACCAGGTGGGTCACCTTCCCCTCCGTCTGCTGCCAGATCTCCGGGCCAGTCGTCTCGTAGTGGGCGCGTGGGTTCATCGGGTTGAAGTACTGGTTAGGCTGGAAGGCCCCGGGGATCTCTCGGGTCAGCCGGTCGGCCACGCTGTAGTAGGACTCCGGCGACTCGCGTGGCACGGCAGTCGGCGTTGTGACCACTTCGGCGCCGTAGGCGCGCAGCAGCGCGACCTTCTCGGTGGAGACCTTGTCCGGCATGACGAAGATGCAGCGGTACCCCTTGATCGCCGCCGCCATCGCCAGCCCGACGCCGGTGTTGCCGCTCGTCGGCTCGACGATGGTACCGCCCGGCTTGAGCCAGCCGCGCCGCTCGGCTTCTTCCAGCATGCGGAAGCCGATCCGGTCTTTGACGCTACCCCCGGGGTTCAGGAACTCGAGTTTGGCCACCACGCTCGCCTCGAGGCCACGGGTGACAGCGTTCAGCCTGACTAGTGGTGTCTTGCCGATCAGCGAGAGCACATTCGGGTAGATCATGGTGTCGCCCAGATCCGGGCCCACGCTCCCTTCGGGAAGCCGATAATCCGGCAGGCATCGGCATTGTAGCACAGGGCGGAGCCAGCGGCATTCCCATCAGCGCTGGCCCCACCGAGATCCGAGGGTCTCCGGCGGGAGCTTCGCCCGCCCGTCGAGGGCGCCGAATGGGTCGAGGGCATCCAGTCCCTGGGTGTCGACTACGTCCAAGGCAATACGATCGGCCGCCCGCTGCCGCTCCGGGCACGCTGATAGCGCCACACGGCCTGGCTTGCAGACACATTGTCATGCGCGGCAAGGACGCGTAAGGCATCATTGAGGCAGCGGCTGTGCAGCGCGGGGGAGCTGTGTCGTGGCACACCGTGCGTCCGGAGGCGAGGTCTGGGAGCTCGACGGGATCGAGGTCGCGGTCACGCACCTGGACAAGGTGCTCTGGCCGGACGACGGACTGACCAAGCGTGACCTGCTCGGCTACTACCGGCAGGTCGGCCCGGTGATGCTCCCGTACCTGCGCGGCCGCCCGGTGACGCTGCGGGTGTTCCCCGACGGGATCGAGCAGCCCGGCCACTACCAGCGCAACGCGCCCGCGCGCTTGCCCGGCTGGCTGCGCACGGCTCCCTACCGGCCGCAGACGACCGGACAGGATCGACGCCTCCCCCTGATCGAGAACGTCGCTGGGCTGGTCTGGTACGCCAACCGCGACGCGCTCGAGTTCCACCAGTGGCATGCTCGGGTTGAGCGACCGGATTACCCCGACTGGGCCGTCTTCGACCTTGACCCCGGCCCACGGGCCGGCTACGAGCGCGTGTTGCGAGTGGCACTGCTGATCCGCGAGCGGCTGGTCCAGCGGAAGCTTGTGGCCCTGCCCAAGACTAGCGGCGGCTCCGGGCTGCACCTCTTTCTCCCGCTAGAGCCGGTTCATCCAGTCGAGGCAGTACGAGAGTGGGTGCATCGATTGGCCGAGGAGCTGAGCCAGGAGCACCCCGATCTCGTGGCCACCGGCGACGGCGCGACTCACGACGAGGACGAGCGGGTCACGATCGACCACGCCCAGAACAGCCTAGCGCGCAACACCGCGGCTCCCTATACCCTGCGTGCCCGGCCGGGCGCGCCGGTTTCGACGCCACTGGCCTGGGAGGAGATCGAGGAGGGCCGGGTGCGCCCGGAGCACTTCACGATCCGCACGCTGCCCCAGCGGCTGGACGCGATCGGTGACCCCTGGGCCGAAGTGAAGGTCCAGCCCCAGCGGCTGCCGCTTGATCGCTGACAGATGGCCAGAGCGCGCCAACGCATGGTGCCACCGTTCTTTTATTGGGAACGTGTCCAGAACGGCGAGCTGCGAGTAGAGGTCATCCACGAGAGCCATGTCACGAACCGCACTCATCGCGAGCATGGCTCCATGAGCCAGACACTGCGTTACTACGGGCATGACGGCACAGAAATGACGATCGTGCACCAGTACAGACACCGAGATGGCACGATCGGAGCAAGCGGTCATCCCGATCCCAAGTGGCTCGAAATAGGCGACATCGTCTACGTTTCATACCCTCCTGCCAGCAGGCCAGAGCATAGGCGGATCCTTCGCTCGGCTCGGAATAGAGCATGGGCTGGGAACTGTGCTAAGCGAAGGCGAGGGCCCAGCGCTGGGCCAGATCGAGTACCGGGCCGGAGAACAGCCCCAGCGCCAGGTTGCCCAGTGCCATCACCGCCAGCCCCGCGCCGAGCATCCGCGTCCGGGCCGGCTGCCAGGCGCCGGCCGGCTCAGTGAAGTACATCACCGTCACCACGCGCAGGTAGAAGAAGGCCGACACCGCGCTCATGACCACGATTGCGACCGCCAGCCAGAGGAGCCCGGCCTCGATCAGCGCCAGGATCACGTAGTACTTGGCGTAGAAGCCGATCAGCGGCGGCATGCCCATTAGCGAGAGCATGAAGACCGACATCGCGAAAGCGGCCAGCGGGCTGCGCGCGGCGAGTCCCTGGAAGTCCTCCAGGTTAACACCCTGCCCGCGTTCCTGTAGCCAGGCTACGACACCGAAGGCGCCGATGTTCATAAAGGCGTAAGCGAACAGGTAGAAGAGCAGACTGCCGACGCTGCGGTCGCCGGGCTGCAGGCTGGTGAAGGCGGCCAGGGCGGCCAGCATGTAGCCGGTGTGGCCGATCGACGAGTAGCCGAGCATCCGCTTGACGTCGCGCTGGGCGATGGCGACCACGTTGCCGTAGACCATGGTGATGAAGGCCAGCACCGTGATCAACGTCAGCCACTGCTGGCTGAGCGGGTTGAGCCCCTGCACCAGCACCCGCGCCATGGCCGCGAAGCCGGCCACCTTCGGCACCACCGACATGTAGGCCGAGACCGGCGTGGGGGCTCCCTGATAGGCGTCGGGCGTCCACATGTGGAACGGGACGGCCGCCACCTTGAACCCCAGCCCAACGGCCAGCAGGAGCAGCGCCAGCAGCAGCGAGGCCTCAACTGGCGCGTCGCCCCGCACGCTGCCGCGCAGCGCGGCAGCGATGTCGTCGAGCATGATGCTACCGGTCAGGCCGTAGACCCAGGCGATCCCGTAGAGGAAGATCGCCGTGGCGAAGGCGCCCAGCAGGAAGTACTTCAGCGCGCCCTCGATCGAGGTCAGCCGCCGGCGGGCGAAGGCAGTCAGCGTGTACACTGCGAGTGAGCTCATCTCGATGCCGAGGAAGATCATCAGCAGGTCGCCCGCCGCGCCGACGAGCATGGTGCCGAGTACCGAGAAGAGCAGCAGCGAGAGGTACTCGGCGAGCGCCATGCCACCCGGCTCGATCCCAGCCTCGACGTAGCCGGCCGAGACCATGACCGAGAGGACGCCAGCGATCAGGGCCACGAGGGAGATGAAGAGGCTGAAGGAGTCGGCCCGGTACATACCACCGAACGTCACCCCTTTGGCCGACCAGTCGATGCTCGCAAGCGAGGTCAGGGCCAGCGCCAGCCCGAGCAGCGCGACCACGGTGAGTCCGGCCTGACGCTCTCGCGGAAGCACCAGGTCGGCAGCCAGCAGCACCAGGATCGTCCCGAGCACGATCAGCGGCGGGACGAGCAGCGACCAGTCTGGAGCAACCAGTTGCACCGGCACGGCTCTCTCCTCAGATCCTTGCCCTCAGAGCCCGATCCGCCCGAAGGCCGCCAGCGCCTGCTCGATCGCCGGCCGCAGGATGCGCATGAGATAGCCCGGATAGACACCGATCCAGACTGTCAGCACGGCCAGCGGCGCCAGCGTCGCGAACTCCTTCCAGTTCAGGTCGGGGAACGTGCGCGGGTCGACCGCCTGCCCGCGCGGCCCCGCACCACCGGCGGCCGGCGGCACTCCGTGCACGGCGGCGAGCCGCAGCTCCGGATCGTCAGGGTCGGGCGGTTCGCCCGGCGCGCGCATCATCACGATGCGCTGAAGCATCCAGAGCATGTACCAGGCCGCCAGGATGACCACGAACATGGCGATCACGCCGGCCCAGCGGTAGACCCGGAACCCGCCGAGGATAGCCAGGAATTCGCCGACGAAGCCACTCAGCCCTGGCAGCCCCAGCGAGGCGAACGCGAATAGGCCCCAGAAGGCCGCGGCGACCGGCATGGAGCGGTGCAGCCCACCGAAGGCGCTGATCTCCCGGGTATGCGCGCGCTCGTAGAGGATGCCGACCAGCAGGAAGAGGGCGCCGGTGACCAGCCCGTGACTGATCATCACGATCATGGCGCCGTACAGCCCTTGCGCGTTCAGCGCGAAGATGCCGAGCGTCACGAAGCCCATGTGGCTCACCGAGGAGTAGGCCACCAGCTTCTTGAGATCCGGTTGGACGAGCGCCACCAGTGCGCCGTAGATGATCGCGATCAGCGAGAGCACGATGATAAACGGCGCCCAGGCCCGTGTCGCGTCTGGAAAGAGCGGCAGGTTGAAGCGCAAGAAGCCGTAGCCGCCCATCTTCAGCAGGATACCGGCCAGGATGACCGACCCAGCCGTCGGCGCCTCGACGTGCGCATCCGGCAACCAGGTATGGAAGGGCCACATCGGGATCTTGATGGCGAAGGCCAGAAAGAAGGCCGCGAAAGCCCACATCTGGAACGCCTGTCC
Source organism: uncultured Thermomicrobiaceae bacterium (assembly GCA_938082375.1). Classification (GTDB taxonomy): domain Bacteria; phylum Chloroflexota; class Chloroflexia; order Thermomicrobiales; family Thermomicrobiaceae; genus Thermalbibacter. The sequence continues at coordinate 33,423 of CALKCJ010000011.1, read as the reverse complement.
ATAAGTACCCTGGGCCAGTTCCAGCACGTCGAGCGTGCGCACCCCGGTCTGCTCGAAGTACGCCTGGTAGACGGCGACGATGCCGACCAGCATCAGCAAGCTGCCGGCCAGGGTGTAGAGGAAGAACTTAACCGCGGCGTAGACCCGGTTGGCGCTGCCCCAGATCCCGATGATCAGCGCCATCGGGATCAGCATGACCTCCCAGAAGATGTAGAACAGGAAGAGGTCGAGGCTGACGAAGACGCCGAGCATACCGGTCTCGAGCAGCAGGAGCGAGATGTAGTACTCGCGCACGCGCCGCCGGATCGGATCCCAGGAGGCAAGCACCGAGATCAGGCTCAGTAGCGTCGTCAGCACCACCAGCGGCGCGCTGATGCCGTCCACGCCCAGCCGGTAGGCGATCCCCAGCCCCGGCAGCCAGTCGATGAACTCGGTGAACTGCATGCCGGTAGCCGAGCGGTCGAAGGCGGCGAGCATGGCCAGTGAGAGGGCGAACGAGACGCCGCTGCCGAGCAGGGCGACCCAGCGCGCTGCGCGCTCCGTCGCGCGGGGCAAGAGGAACAGGATCACCGCGCCGGCCAGCGGCGCATAGGTGATCAGGCTGAGGATCGGGATCTGATCCACCGGTACGCTCCCCTACCTGAACAGGTTGCTGCCGGCTATCAGGTACGCGCCGACGATGATCACGGTGCCGAGCGCGATGGCCAGCACGTAGTTGGCCACCAGGCCGGTCTGGGCCCGGCGCCAGAGCTGGCTCGTCCATACCACCAGGCTGGCCGCGCCGTTGACGGCCGCGTCGATCACCCCGACATCGATCTGTCGCCAGAGGAAGGTGGCGAAACCGCGCGCCGGCTCGACGATCAGCCGCTGGTAGACGTCGTCGAAATACCACTTGTTGTAGGCCAGCCGGTAGAGCGGGCCCAACCGCTCGGCCACCACAGCCGGCGAGACGGTGCCGAGCACATAGGCGGCGGCCGCCAGGTAGAGCCCGGCCAGGGCAATTACGGTCGAGATCGCGCCGAATGCCAGCGTGGTCGCTAGGCTCACCTCATGGTGCATAGCGCTCTCGAACACTGGCTCGAGCAGACGGTGGAACCAGCCCTGCTCCGGCGGCACGCCAGCGAAGCCGGCCACTGCCGCCCCGACCGCCAGGACGACCAGCGGCACCGACATGGTCCAGGGAGGGTCGTGCGGGTGCAGGTGGGCCCGGTCGAACCGCTCCTCGCCGTGGAACGTCATGAAGACGGCCCGGAACATGTACAGCGAGGTGAAGAAGGCGGCGGCCAGCGCGATCAGGGCTACCACTGGGTAGCCCCCGACCCAGGCTCCGACGATGATCTCGTCCTTGCTCCAAAAGCCGGCCAGCGGCAGGATCCCTGCGTTGGCCGCCGCGCCGATCAGGAACGTCCAATAGGTGAGCGGCATGGAGCGCTTGAGGCCGCCCATCCGGCGCATATCCAGCTCATCGTGGAGGCCGTGCATGACGCTGCCGGAGCCGAGGAAGAGCAGGGCCTTGAAGAACGCATGGGTAAACAGGTGGAAGATCGCCGCGATCCAGGCGCCCGTCCCCAGCCCGATCGCCATGTAGCCGAGCTGGCTCACCGTCGAGTAGGCCACGACCCGCTTGATGTCGTACTGCGTCACCGCGATGGTGGCGGCGATGAAGGCGGTCACCGCGCCGACGATCGCGACCACCAGCATCGCCGTGGGCGAGGCGAGGAAGATCGGGTGCGTGCGCGCCACCATGAAGATGCCGGCCGTCACCATGGTCGCCGCATGGATCAATGCCGAGACGGGCGTGGGGCCCTCCATCGCGTCCGGCAACCAGACAAAGAGCGGCACCTGCGCCGACTTGCCGATCGCACCGGTGAAGAGCAGCAGCGCGATGGCCGTGACGGTGCCGGCGCCGAGCGTTCCGACCCGCTCGAAGACCTCGGCGTAGTCCAGGGTGCCCAGCGTGACGAAGATCAGCATTATCCCGATGCTGAAGCCGAAGTCGCCGACCCGGTTGACGATGAACGCCTTCTTGGCCGCGTCGGCCGCCGAGCGGCGGCGGAACCAGAAGCCGATCAGCAGGTACGAGCAGAGGCCGACCGCCTCCCAGAAGACGAAGAGGACGAGGAAGTTACTGGCCAGCACCAGCATCACCATCGAGAAGACGAACAGCGGGAGATAGGCGAAGAAGCGGTGGTAGCCAGGGTCACCGTGCATGTAGCCAACCGAATAGAGGTGCACCAGGAAACTGACGCCGGTGACGACGAGCAGCATCACCGCAGTGAGCTGGTCGACGGAGAGCACCACAGGAACCCGGAAGTCGCCGGCCGGGATCCAGGTGTACAGGTGCTGGCTCAGTGGCTCGTGCTGGCGAGCGACCGCGAGGAAGGCCGGGACACTGGCCAGAAAGGAAACGCCGACCGCGGGCACGGCGATCCAGTGTGCTCGGTCACGGATCCACCACCGCCCGAGCAGGAAGTTGGCGACCGCCGCTATCAGCGGCGCCAGCGGGATGACGAACAGCCAGTCGGCGATCCACTCCATACCCTGCCCCTACCGTTCCTCCGTCTCGGATCCGCGACACCCTGCCGGCTCGACGCCGCGGGCCGCCCCGTCCTGGAGCAGAACATTACTCGCGGAGCTGGCGCACCTCGTCGATGTCCACCGTGTCCAGTCGCCGGCTCAACGCCATCACGATTCCCAGCCCGATGACCGCCTCGGCAGCAGCGACCGCGATGACGAAGAGCGCGAAGATCTGCCCGGTCAGCGCATTCTGCTCCCAAGCGAATCCGATGAAGCTGACGTTCACCGCGTTGAGCATCAATTCGACGCACATGAAGATGATCAGCACGTTGCGCCGGGTGAGCACGCCCACCATCCCGATGATGAAGAGCGCCGCGCTGAGAAAGAGGAAATGCGCCGTCGTCAGCTCGCTCATCGCCGGATCTCCCCCCAGGCCGGCTGCTCGGTGAACTCCTCAGCATTGCGCGCCATCACCAGTACCCGGTCGCCCCCGGCAGGCTTCCGCTCGTTGTCGTGCGGGCCAGGCAACTCGGCCACGGGCTGCAGCGGATCGACGCCGCGCGGGTGCGCGAGCGAGATCGTGAACAGCCGTCGAGCCACCGCTAGACGTTCCTCGATCAGCTCCGGGCGGGCGAGGAAGAGCGCGCCGACGGTCGCGGCCAGCAGGAGCAGCGCCGTCGCCTGGATCGGAAGCATGTAGACCGAGTAGAGCTCGCGGCCGATGGCCTGGATATTGCCGCCCACTGCAGCGACCGCTTCGGGAGGCCAGGAGCCAGGCGCGCCGCGGAGTGATCGGGTCAGGATGGCAGCGGCGACCTCAGCCAAGAGGACCAACCCCAGCAGGAAGCCCACGGCTCGGCGCAGCGGCCGGCCGCCGTGGAACTCCGGCAGGTCTTGCTGCTGCACCAGCATGAGCACGAAGAGCACTAGCACGATGATCGCGCCGGTGTAGACGATGACCTGGGCGACGGCGAGGAATTCGGCCCGCAACATCACGTAGATGGCCGCCACGTTGACGAAGGACAGCACGAGCGACACCGCGCTGTGCACCGGGTTGCGTGCCAGCACCACCCCGGCCGCCGCAGCGATCGCGACCCCCGCAAGCAGGTAAAAGATCAAGACCTCGATGGCCATCGGTTGGTCTCAGCCTCCCAACTCGGCTCCGCCAGCAACGCCACGACGGTCATCCTCCGGCTCACAGTGCTCCGATCCCCCACAGCCGTACCAGACCAGTCACGCCGATGTTGATCAGTGCCAGCGGCAGCAGCACCTTCCACGCCAGCCCCATGAGCTGGTCGTAGCGGAAGCGAGGCAGCGTGGCGCGGAGCCACACATAGAAGAACAGGAAGATGAACGCCTTCACAGCCAGCCACCAGACACCGTCGACGAAGGGGCCGTCGATCCCGCCGAGGAAGAGCGTGGCCGCGATCAACGAGACCACGATCATGTTGATGTACTCGGCGAGGAAGTAGAACGAGAAGCGGAAGCCGGAGTACTCGGTGAAGTAGCCCGCGATCAGCTCGGTCTCGGCTTCCGGCAAGTCGAACGGCGCCCGGTTCGTCTCGGCGACCGCCGCGATCAAGAACAGCACGAACGCCAGCGGCTGGCTCAAGAGGAACCAGTTAGGTAGCTCCAGCCCGCCGAGCACCAGTGTCCGCTGCTGCACGCGCAAGATGTCGACCAAGCTGAGGGAACCGGTCAAGATGAAGATGCCGACCAGCGAGAGCCCGAGCACCAGCTCGTAGCTGATGACCTGGGCGGTGGAGCGAAGCGCCCCCAGGAGCGAGTAGCGGTTGCCGGAGGCATAGCCCCCCAGGATGATGCCGTAGACCCCCATCGAGCCGACCGCCAGGAAGTAGAGCGCGGCCACGTTGATGTCGATCACGTAGAGGTTCACCTGGCGACCGAACACGGTGACCGCATCCCCGAAGGGGACGACCAGGGCGCCGAGCGGTGCCAGGACGAACGAGAGCAACGGCGCCACCAGGAAGACCAACCGGTCGGCGTTGGCCGGGACGATATCTTCTTTACTGATCAGTTTGACCGCGTCGGCGATCGGCTGAAGCAAGCCGAACGGCCCGGTGCGGTTGGGCCCGATCCGATCCTGGAAGAACGCCACCAGCCGGCGTTCGAGCCAGGTCATGTAGGCCATGGCGAGGAGCAGGACATTGAGTAGGACGAAGCCGAATAGGTAGCTGACGATCAGCGGTTCCCAGTCCATCGCTTGTCGCGATCACTCCCGTCCACGGCGCATCGCCGCCAGTCGCCTCCGCCTGGCGCAACCCGCAGGTCGGCGCTGGGTGGTCATGGAGGCGAGCATTCCGCTCCTACCGGTCAACCGAGCCGAGCACGATATCGATCGTCCCAATCAGGGCGACCACGTCCGCTAGCATCGCGCCCTGCGCCATGTAGGGCAGCGATTGCAGGTTCACGAAATCAGGGGATCGGATCCGCATCCGGTAGGGGATCGGTGACCCATCGCTGACGATGTAGTAGCCGAGTTCCCCCTTGGAATGCTCCACAGCGTGGTAGACCTCACCCTTCGGTGGCGAGAAGCCCTTGATCACCCAGATGAAGTGCCGCTGCATGTCCTCGGCCGTCGTCATCACCCGCTCGTGCGGCGGGATGACGTAGTTCGACTCGTAGGCCATCAGCGGCCCGTCGGCCGGCACCTGGTCCAGGCACTGCTCGATGATGCGGATGGATTGTCGCATCTCCTCGACGCGCACCAGGTAGCGGTCGTAGACGTCGCCGTGGGTGCCGAGCGGCACCGCGAAGTCGATCCGGTCGTAGAGGAGATACGGCATCGCCTTGCGCACGTCGTAGTTCACGCCGGAGCCGCGCAGGCAGGCACCAGTGAGGCTGTAGCTGATCGCGATCTCCGGCTCGACGATACCCACGCCCTTGGTGCGGGCCAGCCAGATTGGGTTCTCCGTGAGCAGGTCTTCGTACTCACGGATCGCTTTCGGCAAGTAACGGCAGAAGTCGCGCACCATCTCCGGTAGCGCGGGCGGAATCTGGCGGGAAAACCCGCCGATCTCCATCATGTTGGTCGTCAGCCGGGCGCCACAGAACTTCTCGAAGATGTCGAGGATCAGCTCACGATCCCGGAACGTATACAGCGAGACCGAGAGCGCGCCGATATCGAGCGCGTGGGTGCCGAGCCAGACCAGATGCGAGGCGATCCGGGCCAGCTCGGCCATGATCATGCGCCAGTACTGTGCCCGTTCCGGCGCTTCGATGCCGCAGAGCTTCTCGACCGCGAGCACGTAGCCCAGGTTGTTCGAAGGCGCGGCAACGTAGTCCGTCCGGTCTGTCCAGGGGACGATCTGAGCGTAGCGGTGCGACTCGCCCAGCTTCTCCACGCCGCGGTGGAGATAGCCGATCACCGGGTCGCAGGCGACGACCATCTCGCCCTCGAGTGTCAAGCGAACTCGCAACACGCCGTGCGTGCTGGGGTGCTGCGGCCCCATGTTGAGGACGAGCTCACGGCGGGTCTCGGTGATCTGCCGCTCTTCGCTCAGGAGAACCGGTGTCGGTTGCGTGAAGTCGATCATGGCCTTGGCCTCGGGAGGGAGCCACGCACCCGCGGTGCTGGCCGCTCGAAACCGGGCTGCACGTAGTCGCGGTAGCCACGGAGCGGGTACTCTTTACGCAGCGGGTGCCCCTCGTCCCAGTCATCGGGCAACAGGATGCGTCTGAGATCTGGATGCCCCTCGAAGACGATGCCGAACATGTCGTAGCATTCGCGCTCTAGCCAGTTGGCCCCAGCGAACAGCGGCACCAGCGAGGGCACGGTCTCGCCGTCGTTCACGCCGCACTTGACGCGCAGCCGCTGCCGGCGGGGGATGGAATAGAGCTGGACCACGACGTCGAAGCGCGGCTCGTCGCGCAGGTTGAGCATGTCGACTGCGGTGAGATCGGTGAGGTGGTTGTAGCGCAGCTCCGGATGGTCGCGCAGGAACGCGACCACCTCGCGCAGTGCCTCGCGCTTGACCCGGATCGTCATCTCGTCGCGGAAGGTGACCGCCTCCTCGAACGCCTCCGCAAAGCGCTGGCGCACGGCGATGACGGCCGGGTGCTCGTCGGGATTCGTTGGCCCCCAGTAGCCGGTCTGCCACGGCTCGCGTGGGCGGAGAGCCGGAACTGGTGCCTGCTGCTCGTCGCTCATGGCCCTCGCACCCTCGCCTCTACCGCCGTGGGCCGAGCGCCGCCCGCGCGGCCTCGCGCTGGGCCTGGCGGTCGGCCTCAGCGGCCTCCTTGCCGTGCTTCTTCTTGAGCGAGTCGTAGCGGATGACTCGGTTCTGCAGCTCAAGCACGCCGTAGTAAAGCGCCTCCGGCAGCGGCGGGCAGCCAGGCACGTAGATATCGACCGGGATCACCTGGTCGACGCCCTGCACCACGGCATAGGTATCGAACGGCCCGCCGACGTTGGCACAGCTTCCCATACTGATGACCCACTTGGGGTCGGCCATCTGGTCGTAGAGTTGCCGCACCACCGGCGCCATCTTCTTGGTCACCGTACCGGCAACGATCATCAGATCTGCCTGGCGCGGGGAAGCACGGTAGAGCATGCCGAAGCGCTCGGCGAGATCGAAGCGGGGCATCGCGGCGCTGATCATCTCGATGGCACAGCAGGCCAGGCCAAATTGCAGCCACCAGAGGCTGGAGCGACGGGCCCAGTTGAAGACCCAGTCGACGCTGGTCACGAAGATGTTCCGCTGGAGCTGCTCCTCGGCGGTTAGACCCATTCGAGGGCTCCTTTCTTCCATTCGTAGAGGAGCCCGACCAGGAGCAGCCCGACGAAGAGCGCTGCCTGGACGTAACCATAGAGCGCCAGCGCGTCAAACGCGACCGCCCAGGGGTAGAGGAAGATCGCCTCGACATCGAAGATCACGAACAGCAGGGCGACCAGGTAGAAGCGCGGTGTGAAGCGCGCCCGTGGCGGGTTAACGTCCGGCACGCCGCTTTCATACGGCTGCAGCTTGGCCGGTGTGGGCCGACGCGGCCGCACAAAGTGGCCAATGAACAGCAACGCCGAGCCCATGATCACGGCCGTGATCAGGAGTAGGCCGATAACGGCATAGCTGGCGAGCGACACCTGGTCACCTCATCCCAGGCAAGCCCTTACCCGCTTGTGTAGCATAGCACAATCTCGAGCGGTGGACTGCCTGGCCGAGAATAGCTCGCGTTCTGATGCCCTCACCCCCTGCCCCCTCTTCCGCGCTGCGGGAGAGGGGAGGACATGCCGAACATCGGCTCGGTGTTCCCCTCCCTTCGCCGTGCTGTGGGAGAGGGGATGCGAGCGAAAGTGGGCTTGGATCGCGGTGTCCGGATCCTGAGCCTGACGCCGCGCTCCGCGGGACTACCTGGTTGCGGCTGTCATTATTGATCTGGACGTCGCGATCACCGAACGTCTCGAGATGCTGGAGCGCCCAGGCCGCGAACCGTCTAGGAGGCGGCCCTCGCAAAGCGCCCGGGGGCGGCGATTACTGACCCGGCAGGCCGGGCGTTGGGGTTGGGTGGAGCCCGCCCTCGTCGCTTGGCGAAGCACCTCCCGGCGGGTGCGGAACGGGCGTCAGGACGGGGAGAGTGAACGAGTCTTCAGTCGGTGTGGGGGTAGGCGTCAGCGGCGTGCCGATCTGCGGCGTGGGCAGCGGTTGCTGCCGCTCCACATCGATCACGATCGGATTCCGGCCGACCATCGCCGCGTAGGCGTTCAGCGCCGAGCGCCCGCGTGCTGTCATCCCCTTGGGAGTGGCGAGCGCCGCCCGCAGCTCGCGCTGTTCCCACTCGTTCACCTGGTCGCAGCGCAGGCGCGGGCCCCCACCGCGCGGCATGATCTCGGTTACTGTCCGGACACCAGGAATCGGCCGCTTGCCAGTTGCGGCACACACTGGTGCCTCGATGATATCTGGCGGGCGCGGGAACTCGGGCGCGATCGGCTGCCCATGCGGGCCCAGCAGTACCTGGGCCAGTGCCGGATCCTGATGGACTCGCACCATGAAGTCATGCCAGATGCGGGCGGCGCTGCTCACGCCGTCCAGCCCGCGGGTCGGGCTGTTATCAGTGTTGCCCACCCAGACGCCCACCACGAGGTCAGTCGTGTAGCCCACTGTCCAGAGGTCACGTGCGTCCTCGGAGGTACCGGTCTTGGCTGCGACCGGGCGGTTCTCCAGCTCAGGCAAGATCAGCGGGTTGTTGGCGCCGAAGATCATCGAACGCGCGCGGTTATCGGAGAGGACGTGGGTGACCTCGTAGGCGTACTCAGCCCGGACGACCTGCTCCGCCTGGCTCAGCACCGTGGCACGGTCGAGCCGGTAGATGACCTGGTTGCCGGGCGCGATGATCTCGAGGATCGGGTTGTAGGGCACGTAGCGGCCGTTGTTGGCGATAGTGGCGAAGGCATTCGTCAGCTCGATCGGCTTCACCTCACGTCCACCGACGGTGATCGACAGGTCGCACGGATTGGGATCCTGCCAGAACGATGTCTTGATCCCCAGCCGCTGGGCCATATCGAGCATGGCCGGGATACCGACGGCTTCAAGCGTCTGGATCGCCGGTATGTTCAACGAGTTGCCCAGCGCCTCGCGTACGCTAATCGCTCCGAAGTGCTGCCCAGTGGCGTTGCGGGGAGCGTAGGGCTTACAGCCGGGCAGGCGCCACGTCTTGGCATAGTCGAAGACGATCGTGCCTGGGTACCAGCCCAGCTTCTCGAAGGCCGCGAGGTAGGTGACCGGCTTGATGGCGCTCCCCGGCTGCTGCAGGGTGTCGATAATATTGACCTGCCCGTCGATCGCCTCGTTGTAGAAGTCGGCACTGCCGACCATGGCGATGATCTCGCCGCTCCACGGCAGCATCGCGACCAGTGCGGCATTGTTGACCTGGTACCCTGACAGACGAGAGACCCAGTCGCTGACGATCTGCTGAGCGGTCTCCTGCACCGAGAGGTCGAGCGTCGTGCGCACCAGCAGCCCACCCCGGGTCACGGCATTCGCGCCGTAGCGCTGCTCCAGGTAGGCGCGCACGAAGTTGACGAAGTGCGGAGCGAGCGTGGTCCGATCCTGGCGGGTGTGGGGGAAGAGCGGCTCCTGGTAGGCCGCCTCAGCCTCCTGGCGCGTGATCATCTTGAGCTCGACCATCCGCTCGAGCACATAGCGCTGGCGGGCTTTCGCCAGCTCGTAGTTCTGCGTCGGGTCGTAGACACTGGGCGCTTGGGGTAACCCAGCGAGCATCGCGGCCTCGGCCAGGCTCAGTTCCCAAGCAAACTTGTTGAAGTACGACTGGCTCGCAGCGTCGATACCGTAGGAGCGGTTGCCGTAATAAACATTGTTCAGATACATCTCGAGAATCTGCTCTTTGGTATAGCGGCGGGTGAAGCGCAGTGCCATCACCGCCTCGCGCAGTTTGCGCGTGTACGTCCGCTCGGTACCGATCTTCTCCGGGTAGAGCAGGCGCACGACCTGCTGGGTAATGGTCGAGGCGCCGGAGATGTTCTCGCCGCTGAGGTTCGTCAGAAAGCTCCGAATGATCGCTCGTGGCTCGACTCCAGGGTTTACCCAAAAGGTCTCGTCCTCGGCGGCGACAGTTGCGTCGACGATCCAGGCCCGGTGGGGCTTGTTGGGGTCATTCTTTTGGCGCTTGATATGATCCATTAGCTCATCGTAGCTGATCGCCCAGCGCCAGCCGGTGTAGGGGTCAGTGACCTCGCTGAGCAGCCGCCAGTTGCGGTCGTAGATCTTGGTGGTCTGGAACTGTGGAGCCTCGATGCGGTCAGGCGAGGGGAGATCAGCCATCAGGTATGACCAGGCAAACAGGCCCGTGGCTGCAGCCGCTCCCGCCGTCCCCACCACGAGGAGGGTCACCGCCAGGAGCGTACCGAGGAGGACGCGAACCAAGGTGTCCTGGCTGGCGCTGCGCTGCCTGCGGGGTCGTGGAGTCAGGAGCCAGGGCGGTACCGGCCGCGCCCGCCTACCACGCCGGCCGATCGGCGGATGGCCGTTGCCCTGGCTAAAGCGCCGGTTGCGCCCATTGCGCCCGCTGCGCCGACGGTTCATCCCAGCTCCATCCCGAGTGACCTGGCCCGAGCAGCACGACGGCGGTGTGACATAACCAGACTGCTCGCGGTTCACGATCATACCACGGCGATGCACCCGCGCTGGCTAGGCACCGTCACGCCTCCAGAGGAACCGCGACCGCTTCCGGCTAGAATGGGTGGCAGCGAAATTGGCGAACAGGCGCAGCTCTCGACAGGAGGACGGCGATGGATCTCGGACTACGAGGCAAGGTGGCGCTGGTAGCCGCGGCGAGCAAGGGGCTCGGCTACGCGGTAGCACACGGGTTTGCCCGCGAGGGCGCCCATGTGAGTATCTTTTCTCGCGACGCCGGGCGGATCGGAGAGGCCGCTGCGCGGCTGCGCCACCAGACGGGAGCCGAGGTGCTGGCTCAGGTGGCCGATGCGCGGGACACAGCCCAGGTGCAGCGTGTCGTCGACGAGACGGTTCGGCACTTTGGCCGGCTGGACATCCTCGTCACTAACGCCGGTGGCCCGCCGGGCGGCGGCTTCGAGGACTTCGACGAGCAGGCGTACCTCGATGCGATCCAGCTCAACCTCATGAGCACGATCCGGCTTTGCCGAGCCGCGGTGCCCTATCTCAAGCGACAAGGCGGCGCCATTGTCACGATCACCTCGATTTCGGTCAAGCAGCCGATCCGCGGGCTCATCCTCTCCAACACGGCACGGCTGGGCGTCGTCGGCTTCGCCAAGACGCTGGCTGAAGAACTTGCACCCTACAACATTAGGGTCAACAACGTGGGCCCCGGATCGACCCGCACCGATCGGATCATTGAGCTGGCCCGTCAGCGCGCCGAGCGCGAGGGGATATCATTGGACGAGGCGCTGAAGGACTCCGCCGACGGGATCCCGCTGGGCCGTCTGGGCGAGCCGGAGGAGTTCGCCAACGTGGTCGTTTTCCTCGCCTCGCCCGCTGCCAGCTACGTCACCGGCCAGACGGTCCTGGTGGACGGTGGCGCATACCGCGGCAGCCTGTAAGGTGGCGGCAGAGCGCCGCGACCGGCTGAGATCGAGCAGTGCGTACCGAAACAGGTCGGTTATGATGATGGTCGAGGGTCGATCCGGTACATCCCGAGAGGAAGCAGGCCGTGGACATCAAGGCTCTGAAGGGTTTGGCAGTCGTCGCGGTTCAAGACGGCCAGCGGCTTGGCGAGGTGTCCGATGTCCTGCTCAGCCCGGCTGAACGGCGCATCGTGCGCTTGCAGGTGAGCAGCGGCGGGTTGTTCGGAGGACGCACGACGCAGGTCGAGATGGGAGCGGTGAGCAGTGTTGGCCCCGACGCGGTGATGATTCCCAGTCGGGACGTCGTACGGGCCGAGGCCGAGGAGACGAGCCGGGAGCTGCTGAGCTTGAGTGAGTTCACAAACCTCCGAGTCGTGAGCGATCAGGGACGCCTGGTGGGAACGGTCGCCGGGGCCGAGGTCGAGACGCCGTCAGGCCGTCTCCTCACGGTCGAGTTCGCACCAGTCGGGCTCTCGGGGCTTTTCGGTCGCCGGCAGTCTGTTCCGATCGACCGCGTCATCAGCATCGGCCGCGATGTGGTCGTCGTGCCAGAAAGTGCCGCCCAAGAAAGCCCGGACACCGAGCCAGAAGTCGAGCGGCCAAGCCGCTGAGCGGCGGTGGCGTTAGAAGAGCCGGCCCATGAGGAGAGCGAGCAGCAGGCCAGGGATGAGATCCTGGAGCAGCCGGACGGCGAGCAGTGCGAGCTGCGGTGAGTGCGGCCGGGGCCGCAGCAGCAGCCAGCCGGTGGCGAGCAGCCACCAGACGCCAGCGGTGAAGAGCGCGGCCGACCAGTTCATCGCGCGCCTCCGCGGGCCACAGTGTCATCGCGCCGCGTACTGGTGCTGGGGGCAGGGCACGTCATGAAGATCCTCCTGGTCTCACCATTCGACTTCACCTTTCCCGGCGGCGTCAACGAGCATATCTTGCACCTCGACGCCGAGTTCCGAAAGCGTGGGCACGCGACCCGCGTGCTCACCCCGCGGTCGCTGGGAGAAGACGAGCAGGACGACGGCCATTTCATCAAGCTCGGCACGGCTGTGCCGATCCCGGCCAATGGCTCCACGGCGCGGATCACGCTCTCCCCGTTCGTCTCCGGCAAAGTCAAAGACCTCCTCCAGCGCGAGCAGTTCGATGTCGTCCATCTCCACGAGCCACTCGCGCCAGCGCTCCCGCTGCTCGTCTTACTGCACTCGCGGACGATCAACGTCGGCACCTTCCATGCCGCGCGCTCCCACAACCTCGGCTACCTGTACGGCAAGCCAATCCTGGCACACTTCTTCAGCAAGCTCCACGGACGGATCGCTGTCTCGCCGGCTGCGCTGGAGTTCGTCAGCCGCTACTTTCCTGGCCACTACGAACTCATCCCGAATGGGATCGACATCGATCTGTTTCGGCCCGATGTGCCACCGCTCGAGCAGTTCGCCGGCCGGCCGACAATCCTGTTCGTTGGTCGCTACAACGAGTCGCGCAAGGGTTTCAAACACCTGCTCGAAGCCCTGGCGCTGGTGCAGCGCGAGTTCCCGGCAGTCCAGCTCATCGTGGTTGGCCCTGGAGACCCACGCCGCTTCCAATGGCTGATCGAGCGCCACGGGCTGTCCGCGCATCTCCGCTTTGTCGGGCCGGTGGCACCACAGGATCTCCCCCGCTACTACGCGACCTGTGACGTGTTCTGCTCACCGGCGACCGGCCGGGAGAGTTTCGGCATCGTGCTGCTGGAGGCCATGGCGAGCGGCAAGCCAGTGGTGGCGACCGATATCCGCGGCTACCGCTATGTGGTTCGGCACGGGGTTGAGGGCCTGCTGGTCGAGCGAAAGAACCCAGAGGCACTTGCGCTGGCCCTGGTTCACCTCCTCGCCGACCGCGAACTCCGGCAGCACCTGGGCCAGGCCGGCCGGCGGCGGGCCGAGTGCTTCTCCTGGGCGGTCATCGCCGACCAAACGCTGGCGTACTATGATCGCCTGCGGGCGGTAGCCGCGCGTAAGCCAGCGGTACCGGTGCCCCGACCGTCGATTACACGCATTCCGCTCCGCGGCTGGTTCGGTGGTGAGAGGACATGATCAGCTCGATTGTCGCTAACCGGGTACGTGGACGTCTCCACCGCGTGGGCGAGCTGGTCGCCCGCACGCGGCTCTCACCCAACTGGCTGACGGTGCTCGGGTTTCTCTTGAACCTGGGCGTGGCCCTTGTCATCGCCTCAGGCAACTTGCGGCTGGCCGGAGCGCTCACGTTACTGGCTGGGGCGTTCGATATGGTCGACGGTGCAGTGGCGCGCGCGAGCCAGCGCGTGACACGCTTCGGTGGGTTCCTGGACTCGACACTCGACCGCTACTCCGAAGCGGTGCTTTTCGGTGGACTGCTCGTCTATATCCTACGCGCCGGACTCGGCGAGGTGCCAGTGCTGCTCTGTTACGCCGCCACAGTCGGCTCGTTGATGGTCAGCTACGCCCGGGCCCGGGCCGAGGCGGCCGGCGTGTCGCTCACCGCCGGCCTGTTTGCGCGTCCGGAGCGGATCGTCGTCCTGGCGCTGTTCCTGCTCCTCGAGCGGCCTGTCCTCGCGCTCTGGCTCCTTGCGATCGCCACGAACCTAACTGTGCTGCAGCGCGCCTACCTTATGTGGCGCAAGAGCCGGGCACTCGACCAGCAGCCCCCCGATCCTGCACGAAGGTAGGGCCATGACCCAAAGAGCCCGATCCAGTCACAAGGGGCCGCGCCTGCCGGCCTGGCTCCTTGCGCTGGGACTGCTCCTCTTGGCCGCAGGAGTGCTCCTGGCCCGTACCCGCTGGCTCCCCGCCTCCGTCGGGTCGAGCGCCGTCGCCGGCCGCGCGACCGTCGCCTTCCTCGACGTCGGCCAGGCGTTAGCTGTGGCTGTAGTTACCGCGGATGGGCATGCGCTGCTTTACGACGCCGGAAACAGCGCGCGCGACGTGCGCGAGGTGATCGCCCCGTTCTTCGAGGAGCAAGGAGTGACCCGGCTCGACTACCTGCTCCTCAGCCACCCCGATCAGGATCACGTCGGTGGCATGCCGGCTGTCCTCGACACTTTCGCGGTCGAAACCTTTCTCGACCCCGCCTTACCGTCGACCAACCTGGCCTATCTGGAGACGCTCCAGCGCGTGGCTGAGCGCGGTATCCACGCCCAGCGAGCCCGTCGCGGGCAGACACTCGCGCTGGGCGAGCACGTTAGGCTCGAGATCCTCTGGCCACGCGATCCCCTGCTGAGGGACGAGAGCGGCGACCTATCGGACAATGACAACGGCCTGGTCGTCCGGCTCGTGCACGGTGACGTGACCATCCTCTTGACCGGAGATATTGAGGCGCCGGCCGAGCGAGCGCTCATCTCGCTGGAAGAGGATATGCTGCGCGCGCAGGTGCTCCAGGTGCCCCACCATGGCAGCCGAACCTCGACGACGCCCGAGTTGCTGGAAGCGGTCAGGCCGGCAGTCGCGGTCATCTCGGCCGGAGCCGGTAACCCCTATGGCCACCCACACTCGGAGGTGATGAACCGGCTGCGAGCCGTCGGGATCGTGGTGTACCGTACCGACGTGGATGGCACTGTGGTCATCGAGTCCGACGGGACGGGCTACCGGGTACGAACCCGGCGAGGGTGGTCAGGTGAGCGTTGAGCGTGGCCCAGTGGTCACAGTCGATCGGATTGAGCTCGATGAGCGCGGCGAGCGGCTGGCCGTGCTCGTCCTCGACGATGGCCAGCAACTGGTGCTGCCGCTGCGCTGGCTCCCGGAAGACACGCGTGAAGGCTCGATCTTCCGCCTGCGCTTCGAGCGCGATCCAGCGACCGAGCAGGAGCGCCGCGAGGTGATCCGGCGTCTCCAACAGCGGCTCTTCGGCCCCGAGCCCGAGGAGCAGGACTAGCCGCGTGGCGCTGCTATGCTTAGCGGGGAGGTAGTGAGCTCCGAGCAGGAGGGGATCCTCGATGGGCTGGCAGGACGCTGCGCCCCGAGCCGGGTACGGGCTGCGGCGGGCGACCGTCGTCGCATGCGCATGCGGGCTTCTCATGGCTGGCTGCCTCGGCGTCGGTGAGCGGCAGAGCACGCCGAGACTCGCCGCCACGCCGACCGCCACCCCACTGATCATGCTCGAGATCGTTACCCCGACGCCCGGCCCGGCGATCGCTCCTGGCGCGACACCGACCACCGCACCGCAGGACGTCCCCGCTCCATCGGCTCCCGAAGGCAGCGAGGCTCGCCCGAGCACCTACATCGTCCAGCCAGGCGACACGCTCTACGGCATCGCGGTGAAGTTCAACCTCGACATCCAGGCACTCGTCGATGCGAACAACATCAGCGACCCAAACAGCCTGCAAGCTGGCCAGGTGCTCGTCATCCCCACGCCACCGGCGCGCTAGCCCAGGTACACACCGGACCCGCAGTCTGCCCGCGCCGAATGAGCGCTGCTCGATGGCCGTTGCCCTGCTGACAACTCGGCACGCCGCGCGTATAGTGCCTGGTACGACAGCGACGCCGTCGAGGGGAGGGCATGATGAGCGAGCAGCGTGTCGATGGGGAGATCGAGCGGCGACTGGCTGGCCTCCGAGAGCGGTTTCCCGGGCGCTTCACCGAACCACAGTGGCAAGAGATCCGCGAGGATCTGGAGCAGTTAGCTCAGGCTGCGGCGACGTTGCGCCGCCGCCCACTCCGCAACGCCGATGAACCGGACTTCATCTTCCTGCCGTGAGAGGAGGTCAGAGCAGTGGCTACTCGCGACTTCGCGTATCTGAGCATCCGCGAGTTAGGGCAGCTCCTCCGTTCGGGGGAGGCGACGCCGACCGAGCTCGCCGAATACTGTATCGACCGGCTCGAGACGGTCGGACGTCGGCTTAATGCCGTGGTGACCGTCACGCGCGAGCGGGCACTGCGTGAAGCGCGGCTTGCCGAGGCCGAGCTCGCGTCGGGGCTCGACCGTGGCCCGCTCCACGGCATCCCTTACGGGGCCAAGGATCTCATCGCCGCCGCCGGATACCCGACCACCTGGGGTGCCGAGCCGCTACGCGAGCAGCGCTTCGACTTCGACGCCACGGTCATCGCGAAGCTGCGCGACGCCGGGGCGGTGCTCGTCGCCAAACTCGGCTCGGTCGAGCTCGCTGGCGGGATGGGCTACGAGCAGCCGAACGCCTCGCTCACCGGGCCTGGCCTCAACCCCTGGAACCTGGAGGCCTGGAGCGGCGGCTCTTCCAGCGGTCCCGGCTCGGCGGTCGGCGCGGGCGCCGTGCCGTTCGCCCTGGGCTCAGAGACCTGGGGATCGATCCTGACCCCGTCGAGCTACTGCGGCGTCAGCGGCCTTCGACCGACCTACGGCCGGGTCAGCCGCTACGGGGCGATGGTCTTGAGCTGGACGCTCGATAAGATCGGGCCGATGTGCCGCAGCGCCGACGACTGCGGCCTCGTGCTGGAAGCCATCGCCGGCCCCGACCATAACGACCCCTCGACGCTTCCCACACCCTTCCAGTACCAGCCTGAGCGGGAGCCAGCCCATGGTTTCCGGATCGGGGTACTAGAGGAGGCGCTGGAGACCGCACAGCCCGAGGTACGGGCCAACTTCGAGACAGCACTCGAGGTGGTCAGCGAGTTCGCGCGACTCGAGCCGGTGACGCTGCCGGACTTTCCGTTCAACGAGACGGCGCGGGTCATCCTGAGCGCCGAAGCCGCCTCGGCGTTCGAGGACATGCTCGATTCCGGCATCTTCCTGGGCCTGACCGCGCCGGAGGACCGCACTGGAGGCTATGCGGGCCTGGCCATCCCGGCGGTGGACTACCTGCGCGCGATGCGGATCCGGCGACAGGCGCGCTTGGCCTTGGGCGCGCTGCTCGAGCGCTACGACGCCGTCGTGCACCCGGCGACAGCGGTCGTCGCGAGCCCGCTCGATATGCGGTTCGACGACTACGCCGGCAAGGGGCGACGGTTACCGCTCGGCAGCGCCGGAAACCTGGCGGGCCTACCGGCCATAAGCGTCCCGAACGGGTTCGGGGAGCGTGGGCTGCCGACCGGTCTCCAGTTCGTCGGTGCGGCTGGATCGGAGAACCGGCTGCTTGCCGTCGCCCGCGCCTACCAGCAGCGCACTGACTGGCACCTGCGCCGACCGCCGCTCTGAGCGGCCGGAGAGCAGAGAATCGGCCACCGCATGGAGTTCTGCCTGGATCTCTCCCACCACCCGTGGACACGCGGCACCGATCCCCACCGAGCGGCGCGCGCGACCGTCAGGGCGATCGAAGTCGCCGATCAGGCTGGACTGCATTCGGCCTGGCTCAGCGAGGATCCCGACGGGTGGGACGTCTTCGGCGTGCTCGGCGCGGCGGCGGTGCGCACCGGGCAGATCCGGCTGGGCCCCGGCGTGACCAATCCGTATCTTCGGCATCCGGTCTTGCTCGCCATGTCCGTGGCAACCCTGGATCGCCTCTCGGGAGGGCGAGCCTTTCTCGGGCTCGGCCGGGGCCAGCCGGAGTGGTACCGGAACGGCCTGGGTATGGAAACGGGGCAGCCGCTCCGCGCGCTGCGTGAGACGATCGGGCTGCTTCGCCAGTGGTGGCAGCCACCCCACCGCGCCTCAATCTCGGGGCACTTTCGCGTGAACGACTGGCGCCTGGCGTTCGGGCCGCTGCAGCCCTCGATTCCGATCTACCTGGCCGCCATCGGCCCACGCGCTCTTCGGCTTGCCGGGCAACTGGCCGACGGTGTGCTCGTCGCCGAGTTCGCCAGCGAGTCGTTCTTGCGCCGTCTCGTTCCCGAGGTGCGGCGGGCGGTCGCAACGGCTGGACGGAACGCGGCTTCCTTCAGCGTTTTCGTGCGCACCGCGATCACCGTGACCGACGATCCCGAGCCGGTCCTCGAGCGGCGCAAGAACCTCCTGGCGCTCCTCTGCACCCTGCCCGGGATGGATCGCCAGCTCGACGTGCCCGGCTTCGACGTGCCGGCGCTGATGACGCGACTGCGCCAGGTCATGCGAACCGAGGAAGTGCTGGCCCGGGGCGGAGGGTTCAGCCTCGCTCGGGAACTCGGTGACCTCGCCACCGCGCGCCGGTTGATTCCGACTGAGCTGGTCGCAGCCGTGAGCTATGTCGGCCCAGCCACCGAGATCCGAGCCCGGCTGCGAAGGCTCGCCGAGATCGGCGTCACGCACGTCTTCCTGGCGCCGCCGGGCGATCTGGAGCCAGCGGCATACGCCGAGCTCGTCGCCCAGCTACGCCCTTAACTGGCCGCCGGACAACCAGCGCCCGCCTCGCCGAGGGCGGCCTCACCCAGGCTCGCCACCTCCAGTGACTGAGCGCGAAGGGTGTTGTCGCTCGCCTCGCCCTCGTACCAGTCCAGCGAGTCCTGCGCCTTCTCATCCACCGGACGCTGCGCTCTACCCTCGCGGGTGACGCGCGCTGTCAGGAGGAGGGGTCGGCTGTCTCGCTCGCTTGGAGCGCGCACAGCAAGCCGGCCGTCGGCGCCAGCGATGGCCACTTCGAGCCGCTCGGCCAGCGATTCCGCCACCACCTGGCGATACACCGCCTCGTAGCGCTCGGCCATCACCCGGCTGCTGAAGTACTGCTCGACACGGCGACGACAGGCGGTGCGGTCGATCCGGTCGACCCGCTTCAGCGCCGCGACCATCTCCTCGACCGTATGGGAACGGCAGACGAGACCGGTCACCCCATCCATGATGATCTCGTCGACCGACCCTCCTGGGAAGGCGATCACTGGAGTACCGCAGGCCATCGACTCGATCATCACCAGCCCGAAGGGCTCAGGCCAGTCGATCGGGAAGAGTAGAGCCAGCGCGCCGCCCAGCAGTTCCGCCTTCTGCTGCTCATCGAGCTCGCCCAGGTACTCGACACCAGGCGTGCCCAGCAACGGCAGGAAGTTGGCCTCGGCCCATTTCCGGTCAGCGGGATCGATCTTGGCCGCGATCTTCAAGCGCAGGCCAGCGCGTCGGGCGACCTCAATCGCCTGGAGCGGGCCCTTTTCAGGAGAGATGCGGCCGAGAAAGACCAGATAGGGCGGATCGTCTGGCTCAGCGCGAAAGGGAAAGTGCTTCAAGCGAATGCCGTTGTAGACCGTCGCCACCCAGCGCAGCGGCAGGTCAGCGAGCGGCTGGCGCTGCGCCTCGCTGATGCTGACGAGCCGTTGCTCAGGGTAGCGTGAGAGGACGCGCCGCGTCTCGGGCAGATCGAGCCGCCCGTGCAGCGTGGTCACCGTCGGAACCGGGCAATGGCGAGCGAACTGGAACGTGAGATAGTCCACATGCGAGTGGATCACGTCGAACTGGTCGGCCTGGGCGTAGACTTCCTCCAGCATAGCCACGTGAAGGGCGAGCGGATCCTTCGTGCCATGCAGGCGCAGCCCACCCTCGGCCATCGGTAGGAGGCGTCCGCTCGTCTTTGAATCGGCGCTGGCGAACAGCGTCACCTCATGTCCACGGCGAACCAGTTCCTCCACGAGTGCATAGACCACCCGCTCGGTACCTCCATAGAGCTTCGGAGGTACAGCTTCGTAGAGCGGCGCAATCTGGGCGATCCGCATCGCGCAAGACCTCCTTTTGCTCCCTGAATGCTGAGCTCGGCGCGTCGCCGTGACCGCAGCCAGGCAGCGCCTTGACCCTCCCCGTGAGACGTTTATAGTGATATGAGGCGCTCCGTGTCAAGGATTCGATGCTTGTCCGTTGATCCTTCATCCACGATGCATATACAGTACCCGCGCCACCTCGACACCCCGCAGCCGGGTCGCGGCCGGTGTCAGGACGCACAAGCGCCCCTTCTTGCCAGGGCGAAACTTCGCCCCCGCACGCGTTTCCAGCGGTGAGACCCGCGGTAGACCTTTGCTCTAAGATGAACCCTCCCGACGGAGCATAGCCTACCGGGGCGGCGGTGTCGAGCCACCGTGGCAGAACGACCACGGGAGGATCAAGGGGCGCCGACGAGCGCGCAACCGGCCTGGTGGCGGTCGAGCAGCACCGTCGCCCTGAGGCGTGGCCAAGTCGCGCCGCACGAGGACGAGTGTGGCCGACCTCGCCGCACGGGAGCGACGGAGACGCGTCGAGGAGCTGTGGAGGGCCGCCGAGAACACAGGCTGACCCGCTGGCTCGCGGTGCCGCCCGCTGCGCGCCGCGCCTGAGGTTGACGGCAAGACGGCAACGTGTTAGGGTTGGGAAGACAACGCGAAGAGAGGGCAGCGACAGTGCTCCTAGTTTTCCAGATCTTGCTCACTTTCCTGACCATCATGCAGATCGCCATTATCGCCCGGGCGATCCTCTCGTGGTTCGACCGGGGAATGCGCAACCCGATCAGCCAGTTCCTGGTGCAGCTCACCGAGCCGATCATCGCCCCGATTCGACGGGTACTGCCCCCGCTCGGTATGTTCGACTTCTCACCGCTCGTTGCACTCCTCCTGCTTTACGTGCTGCGGCAGATGTTGCTCACCGCGGTAGCACACTGAACCCAGGTGCATCGCTTCAAAGGTTCGTCCTGGCGGTAAGCAGGTGGTCGCCGCCATAGGCCCCTGGCAGTGGCCGGTATTCGACATCTGGATAGCCGAACGCCGCCGGGCCGACCACGGCCAGCGCTTGCGGTGTCCTGAGCAGCGACGGCGCCGGGATACCCAGCACCGCCACCCGCAGGCCATAGCGCACCACCTCAGTCGTCACTGGCTCGGCCGTCTCGGTATCGACGAGGCAGATCAGGTCAGGCACGACGGCGACGACCTCCTCATCTCGTCGGGCGATCAGGTTCTCGTTCTGGAAGTCGATCCGTAACCGGCTACCACGGTTGTCACCCAGCCCATCGAGCTCAACCACGCCGCGGGCAAAGCCGGCGACCAGCCGGCGTTGCACATCGACCACTTTGCCGCGGAACAACACCTGGCCACCGGCCACGCGCAGCACCGCCTCCACCGGGTCACCGTGCTCCCGGCGAGCGCGCCGCACCGCCGCGCCGACCGCCTCGGCAAGCGAGAGGGTCATCGGAACAGCCGTGCGCTTGGCCTCCGTGCCAGTCATCACTGGGAAAGCATACCCCGCCGCGCCGCCCATCTGGATCGTCACCGCTCGGGCGTAGCGCTCGAGCGTGACCGCGTCCGCCAGCCGCGGGAAGAGCACCACGTTGTGGTAGATATCGGCCAGCGCCGCTGGCGTTGCCGAGACGCCGTAAATGTTGAACGTATCCATCTGCAGCTCCGGGAAGGCCCGGCCCATCCCATCTCCGTCGATGACCGGCAGGCCGGTCATGGCGCTGATTGCCATCGGGCGGGTCGAGTTCGCCCCGCCGATCTCTCCGGGGATCAGGTGGGTCGCCCGCCGGCCCAGGTGTTCTTCGAGCGCCCGCAGCGCGACCAGCGGTTCGTCACCCCGGTGGATCCGCTCGATGCCGACGGTCGGGGCGCCCATCCCGCCGACGGAGACGACGAGCGCGTCGTCTGGCACCTCGTCGAGGCGTACGACCGGGATGCGCGCGCCCTCGCGGAGCAGCCGCCGCACGTGCAGCTTGCCGTAGTAGGGGTTCCCACCACCCCCGGTACCGAGAATTCCGGCCCCGATCGCGATATGCTCCAGTCGCTCCTCGTCCACGTACCACACCGTTACACCCCTCGCAGGTCACCGACCGCCTTCACGCGGATGCGCACCGCATTCGAAGGTAGGTAGGCGAGCGGGATCTCGTCCACCTCGACGACGCTGACGGTCGCGGGGTCAGCCCCCGCTTCGACCGCCAGCCGCTCGGCCTCGGCCTTCGCTTCCGCCAGTGCCGAGTCACGGCCTCTGCCCTCAAGCGAGAACACCCGGTCGATCTCCCCGCTCACCTGTGCGATCGCTGCCCCGATCGCATTCGCGACCGCGGCGTGCGGCGGCCGGACAACTGTCGATGCCCCCTCCAGTTCGTCAGGCACCAGCACGCTCCCACCGCCGACCACCACGACGGGCACGGGATCCGGCGACGTCTTCAGCGCATCGACCAGCTCGGCCAGTCGGCGATCGATCATCGACAGCGCGCGGTGGACGAGGTCGCGGGGCAGGTCGCGGACGTACTCCGGCTGGCCGAAGGCGGCCCGACCGGCAGCGATGGCGATGTCGCTCGCGGTCAGCGTCGGGCCACCGAAGGCGAGTGCCTCCTCGGAGAGGCGGTAGCCGACGCTCTGCGGCCCGATCCGCTCGCCATCAGCGCTGACCAGGCTTCCACCGCCGAGACCGATACTCACCACGTCCGGCATACGGAAGTTCGTGCGCACGCCGCCGATCTCGACCTCGAACGAGGCTTCGCGAGGAAACCCGCTCACCAGCACGCCACCGTCGGTGGTGGTGCCACCGACATCGAGCACGACTGCGTCGGCGATCCCGCTCAGCGCCGCCGCCCCGCGCATGCTGTTGGTGGGGCCGGAAGCGAAGGTCAGTACCGGGTAGCGAGCCGCGAACTCGGCCGTCATCAGTGTTCCGTCATTCTGACTCAGGTAGAGGGGCGCCTCGATACCCAGCTCAGCCAGCGCGTGCGTAAAGGCACCGATCGTCCGGCGGGCCACTGTGGTGAGGCAGGCGTTCAGCGCCGCCGCATTCTCCCGCTCCAGCAACCCCAGCCGGCCGATCTCGTGCGACAGAGTCAGGCTCACGCTCGGCAGCGCATCTCGCAGCCAAGTTGCCAGCGTGCGCTCGTGGTCAGGCACCGCTGGGGAGAAGACCGCGGTCACCTCGATGGCATCAATGTCCTCCGCGCGCAGCTCGGCGATGAGCCAATCTCCCAACTCGCGGTCGAGCGGGGCGATCTCCCGGCCATCAAACTGGTGACCTCCAGGCAGGAGCCGGACGAGCCCAGCAACAGCCTCGCGCAGCTCGTCGGGCCAGTCGGTCAGCGGAGGGATGGCCTGAGTAGCTGGCAGGCCCAACCGGATCACCGCGATCCGGTCCAGCTGGCTCCGCTGGACGATCGCGTTGGTAAAGTGTGTGGTACCGATCATGACCGCGCCGACGTCGCGGGCAGTTACGTCTACTCGGGAAAGCACCGCTCGCAGCGCCGCGATGATGCCGTCGGTCACGTTGGGCGTCGTTGGCCACTTGGCCCAAGCGATCACCTCGCGGCCATCGAGCAGCACCGCGTCGGTATTGGTGCCGCCGACGTCGATCCCGATCCGCACGTCCGCTCCTTCCTTCAGCTATCGCGGCTGTGGGTACTGCTCCACCCTTAACCAGGGCGGGGCGTGCGGTACGTACTGTACCGCGTGTGCGCCCGAGCGCGTCGTCGGGGTGCCGACGACGCACTGGTGTGATACATACAATGAAGCATCTGATCGGGTCGCGGGGAGGAGCGCACCGGTGAGCGCGGACCGAGTCGGACAGGTGGTCGCTGTATGTTCGAGCCCGGCCAGCGGGGTCCCCAAGTACCCCCGGCTGGCGGTCGAGGTCGGCCCGCACGGCATCGTGGGGGACTATCACGCCGGCCTGCACAACCGGCACAAGAAGACTGGCGAGCCGGAGCCAAACCGGCGCCAGCTCACCATCGTCGCCCAGGAAGTGCTGGACGAGATGAACCTGCTCCTCGATATCCAGCTCAAGCCAGGCGACCTCGCCGAAAACGTGTTGGTCTGGGGCCTGGGCGACCTGAGCGACCTCCAGCCCGGCGACCGCCTGCGACTCGGGCCGGTGCTCGTCGAGGTCACGGCACAGAACCAGCCGTGCAAGACGGTCGCGGTGTACCACCCGCTGCTGGTCAAGCATCTCTACGGCCGCCGGGGGGTCACCGCGGTCGTCTTGGAGCCGGGCACGCTGCGACCGGGCGACCCGGTGACCCTGCTGCGGGCCACAGCCGCGCCGGCAGGCGATGGGTAGCCCCGCGTGACAGCGAGAACCATGCGAAGAGCAGTAGAACACTCGGGGCCGAGCCGGAACTCCGCGGGCTCCACCACGTCACGGCGGTGACCGGACGGGCCACCGAGAACCTCCGCTTCTATACCCAGGTGCTGGGGATGCGCCTAGTGAAGAAGACCGTCAACCAGGACGACATCTCGGCCTACCACTTGTACGCGGACGAGACAGGGAGCCCAGGCTCTAAGCTCACCTTCTTCGACTGGCCGGACGCCTCGCAGCACCGCCCGGGGGCGGGCGAGGTGGCGACCATCGCGCTCAGGGTGCCCGGGCGCACCGCGCTGCAGTACTGGGCGGACCGTCTCAGCGGAGCACGCATAGAGCATTAGGGGATCGAAGAGTGCCGCGGCCGCGGCGTGATCCGCTTCGCCGACCCCGAAGGCCAGCGACTCGCGCTGGTCGATGACGGCGGCGCGCCCGGCGGCTTACCCTGGCACCACAGCCCGGTTCCGGCTGAGTGCGCGATCCGCGGCATCGCTTTCGTCACCCTGGTCGTGCGCGACCTCGGCCCCCATCGAGACAACTACCAGCGGTCAAGCCCCACCTCTTCTCCCTCACCGCTGCCGGTACCCCCCAGGAAGCCGAGGACGAGTAGACGCCGCTCTCCAGCCGATAGAGCGCCCGGCCAGCCGCGTGCCCGGCCCACCCGTGCAGCCGCTCGTCCAGTGTCCACTCCGGCGACGTCCGGCCTCTCCGAGCAGGTGCGAGGTCTCGCCCGTCCGACCGGGAGCCGGCCGGTGGGCCAGTTCCCCTCACCCCTGGCCCCTCTCCCGCACACGCGGGAGAGGAGGTGCCCGCAGGGCGGGGTGAGGATATGCGACGGAGGTGGCGTGATGACGGAGCAGCGATATCCGGCCTTGGGGAGCGTGAGCCTCGCGCAGTGGCTGAAGGGGCAGGACACGGAGCGGCTGAACCGCTACCGGGAGTACCTGGAGTTCTACGAGGGGCGGCAGTGGGATCGCCGGCGGCGTGGGAACGAGACGCGGCTGACGATCAACTACGCGCGGGCGCTGGTGCGCAAGGTGGCGAGCTACGTGTTCCCGGAGCCAGTGACCTTCAGCGTGCCGGAGAGCGAGGCGGCGGAGCGGGCGCTGAATGAGCTGGCCGCCGAACAGGACTGGCACGGGTTGGACTACCAGACGCTGGTGGACGCCGCGGTGCTGGGGGACGGGGCGTTTAAGGTGACCTGGAATGGCACGGGGCCGCTGGTGACCGCTGTGGACCCGGCCACGCTCTGGGCTTGGACAAGGCCGGACAATGTGCGGCAGCTGACGCGGGTGATGCAGCGCTACACGCTCTCGGCCGGGGAGGCGGAGGCGCTGCTGGGGGTGGTGGCGCCGGCTGCTGGTAGTGCGCGGGTGACGGTGGTGGAGGACTGGACGCCGGAGCGGCTGGTGCTGGAGGCCGGCGGCCAGGTGATCCGCGACGGGCCCAATCCCTACGGCTGGATCCCCTACGTGGTCTTCCCGAACGCGCCGAAACCACATGAGCTGTGGGGCGAATCTGATCTCGCCGATCTCTTGGACGTGTGCCGTGAGCTCAACCGGCGGATGACTGTGCTCTCCAAGATCCTGCAAGTCTCGGGCAATCCGATCGTGGTGCTGGAGAACGTGAGCGGCTCGCAAGGGATCCGGGCCGACGAGGGGGCGGTGTGGGAGCTGCCGGAGGATTCGAAGGCCTATCTCTTGGACATGCTCTCTGGCGGCGGCGTGCGGCTGCACATCGAGTACGTGGAGCTGTTGTATCGGGCGCTGTACGACCTGGCGGAGACGCCGCGAAGCGCGTTTGGGGACAGTGGGCGGAACCTCTCGGGTGCGGCGCTCGAAGTAGAGATCCAGCCGCTGGTGCAGAAGGTGCAGCGGAAGCGGCGGGTGTGGGACTCGGTGTACCGGCGGCGCAACGCCATGGTGCTAGATCTGCTGGAACGGTTTGGGAGGATGGAGTTTGGCGGTGTGCGGCGCACTGAGGTGGTTTGGGGCTCGATCTTGCCGAAGGATCGGGAGGCGCTCGTGCGGAGCGAGGCGCAACTGGTAGCCTCTGGCATCCACAGCCGGCGGACGGCGATGGTGGCGCTGGGGGATGAGGCGCCTGAGGAGGAGTGGGCGCGAGTGCTGGAGGAGATGGCGGCCCTCACCCCCGGCCTCTCTCCCGCCAGCTGGAGAGGGGAGCCGAGAGGGCGGGGCGAGGGCTGACGACCACGGAGGTGAGTGATGGCGACGCTAGCTGACGTACGTACGCGCCTACGGCGCCGGCTGGAGGACACGAGTGGGACGCCGCTGTGGACGAATGCGGAGCTGGACGAAGCGCTGAAGGCGGCATTGGAGGCTTACACGGCGCGGATGCCGAAGGAGGGGAAGGCGGCGCTTACAGCCAGCGGCGGTGAAACGAGTCTGGTGCTGCCGGCGGACGTGGTGGAGGTGGTGCGGGTGGTCGCACCGACTGGGGCGGTGGTGCCGCGGCGGAGCGAGCCGGTGCGCGCGGTGGCTGGGGAGGAGCTGGCGTGGGAGGCGTTTGCGGGCAGGCTGGAGTTCTCGGGGAAGCTGGGGGCTGGGAACTACGAGGTCTGGTACTACGGGGAGCGGCCCTGGCCGGGAGGGGATGGGGCGACGTTTCCGGTGGACGATGCGGATGTGCCGTACATCGTGGCGTGGGCGGCGGTGTGGGCACTGGAGCTGCGGCTGACGGCGGAGTGGAAGCGGAGCGCGTTACCGGCGCGGGCTGGGGTGGTGCTGGAAGAGGCGCGGCGGACACTGCGTGCGGAAGAGCGGGCGCGGTTCCGCCGGGTGCGGGTGCGGCAGGTGGAGGCGACGGGATAGGCCCTCACCCCCGGCCCCTCTCCCGCCGAGCTGGAGAGGGGGGCCGAAAGACGGTCGGAGGCGACGGGGTAGACCCTCACCCCCGACCCCCTCTCCCGCGGGGTGGGAGAGGGGTGGCGACGCGGGGGTGAGGGGTGCTGAGGCGACGGGGTAGGCGATGCCTGGGGCGTATGACATCGAGCTGGACGGCGTGGGGTTCATGCTGGTGGCTGGCAGCTACCAGCGGACGCAGGAGCCGCTGGCGGAGGGGCGGCTGGAGCGGGTGCGTCTGCTCGACTTCTACGGCGGGGCTGGGCGGGCGGTGCAGCAGGAGCGGGATCGGTTTTGGGCAAGCGTGGGGGCGATGCCGGCGCTGGACAGCCAGGGGGTGAGCGCGGGGCCGAAGCGGCGGGATGTGACAGTGTCCCCGGCGCAGGCGTTTGTGCCGACGAAGCGGAGCTGGGCGTTTGCGACGCCGAGCGCGGTGTACCTGGTGAACGGGCGGAACATCTACACCGTGGCGACTTCTGGAGGAAGCTTCTCCGGCCTGACGCACGTGGTGCAGATGGCGGCCGACGCGGTGGACGCGGCGCTGGTGGGGACCCTGCTGTACGTCTGCTTTGCCGGTGCGGCCACCGTGGGGGCGCTGAACGTGACCAACAACACCTGGACGGCGAACGCACTGACCTCGGAGTACGGGACGCTCCTGGGCAACAGTGCCGGCAGACTGGTGGTGACGGTGAACGGGGATACGACGCTGCTGCGGCAGTGGAGTAGTTCGAGCTCGTACAGCGAGATGCGGATCGACTACCCGGCGCGGCGGATGGTTTCGCACGATGGCTCGCTCTGGGTGGTGACGAGCGGCTCGCTGTGGCGGCTAGATCAGGGCGGACCGGCTGGCGGGAAGGTGGAGGCGAGCCTGCCGCTATCGGCCTACAGCGACGATGGGGTGTGGGCGGCGAGCTTGCAGGACGGGCTGTACGTGTGGCTGGGGAAGCGCGTGCGCCGGTTTCGCAAGGTAGACAGCGTGGGAGTGTTGGAGCCGTGGGGGCCGGAGGGGCAGACGAGCAACGGGGCGTGTGTGGCGGGGGGCTACCTGGTGTGCGAGGTGCGCAACGCATACACCGGTGCCAGCGAGGTGTGGGCCAACGACGGGCGTGGCTGGTGGCAGATTGAGAGTTCTACGAGCCCGGTGTGGCAGTGGCCGGTGAATGTGGCCGGGCCGGCTGACGACGCGGATGTTTTGGCTGGGCGTGGGAGTACGAACAACACAGTGAGCGTGTGGCAGCTGGTGCGGAAGGCTGGGAGCACTGGGCTGCGCGACAGCTGGAGCGTGACGACGAGCCTGCTGGATGGCGGTGAGCGGGACAGGCCGAAGCTGTGGCGGGCGCTTGGGTGCGAGCTGGCGTGGCCGGACGAGCGTGCAACGAGCGGCGTGGTGTACGTGAAGCTGGAGTACTCGGTCGACGGTGGGCAGACGTGGGTGCAGGCTGGAAGCGAGTTCGGTTTTGACCCGGCGCTGTACGGGCGGCGGGGGAGCATGGCGGTGACGCTGACGCCGCCGGTGAAGGAGCGGTACCTGCAGGTACGGGTGAGCATGCGCAACATCACCGCGTGGTGTCCGGTTTTAGTGGGGGTATGGGCGGAGCACGAGCTAGTGCAGGCTGGGGCGACGCGGAAGAAGTGGCGGTTTGTGGTGCAGTGCCGGGACGGGCAGGTGCTGCGTAACGGGAGTGTGCATCCGCTCTCTGGGTGGCAGCAGGCGCGGGAGCTGTGGGAAGCGTTTGCGAGCGAGGCTGCGGTGACGTTCAAGGACATCGACTACGACCTGACGGGCGTGGTGGAGCGCGTGCGAGTGGTGGGGGTGAGGGAGACGCTTACCAAGGGGGAGCCACGGGACGGGGTTGGCGGGCGCGAGGTCGAGGTGACGCTGGTGGCGGTGTGAGGTGAGGTCCGGTGCCGAAGCACCCGCGGCCCGGGGCAGGAACTACTCTGGCAAGGAGGAGGACGACCGATGATCACCCGCGACACCATCGTCACCGGTACCCTGCCACGTATTTCGCTCGGCCGCTTCGATGAGATCCTCGCCCTCGCTAACTCCCCGGCCGCGCCCGAAGCCGCCCTCGCCTACCGTATGGTCGCCGCCTACGCCGTCGACCCCCTTTTCGCCCTCGCTCTCTTCCACCACGAGTCCAACTTCGGCCGCGCCGGTATCTGCAAGTCCTCTGACACCCGCTCCCCAGGCAACACCCGCAGCACGCGAACCGGCAGCGGCGAGATCCTCCACACCGAGCGCGGCCCCTTCGTCCGTTACCCCTCTTGGTCAGAGGGATTTCGAGACCTCGCATACAGGCTCATCGACCCCACCTTCGTCTACCGCCAAAACCAGCGCCGGACGATCGCCCAGATCATCCCCACCTGGGCCCCTCTCTCCGACGGCAACGCGCCACAGAGCTATATCCGCGCAGTGGAGGACTTCATGCAGCGCTTCCAACAGCCGCAGGTGCCTGGACTCGACCTGATCATCGACTTCATCCCCCTCACCAACCCCAACCGCCCCCAGATCCCCTTGTCTCCCCAGTGGCTCACCGTCCACGAGACCGCCAACCCGCGCCCAGGCGCCGACGCCCAAGCCCACCGCACCTTCGCCCACAGCGGCGGCGGCCCCGAACAGGTCAGCTTTCACTTTGTCGTCGATGACCACGTCGCCTACCAGCTCTTGCCACTTGACGAAGTCTCCTGGCACGCCGGCGACGGCCCTAACGGCCCCGGCAACCGCGCCAGCATCGCCGTCGAAACCTGTGTCAACACCGACGGCGACTGGCAGCGCACGCTCGACAACCTCGCTCGCTTGCTCGCCGCCATCTGCCGCATGTACGGCTGGGGTACTTCCCGCATCGTCCAGCACCACAAGTGGTCTGGCAAAAACTGCCCCACACGCCTCCGCCAGGCCGGCTGGGACGAGCTCATCAACCGCGTACGTACATTGCTTGACCAGCCGGCAGAGGCTTCGGCCCGCTTCTTCCCAGAGACCGGCCAGTCAATCGCCGGGGGCTTCCGCGCCTTCTGGGAGCGCTTCGGCGGCCTCCCTATCTTCGGCTACCCGCTCACTGGGGAGATCAGCGAGACCTGCGAGGATGCAGCCACACGGACCGTGCAGTACTTCGAGCGCGCCGTCTTCGAATGGCACCCGGACAAGCCAGAACTTGCCGACCGCTTCCACGTCCTCCTGCGTCGGCTGGGGGCGATAGCTTGGGAAAGGAGACAGGCACAGTGAGCGAGGTCGATCGGTTTGCCGATGGGATCGTGCTGCTGGGCGTGCCGGCAGTGATCCTGGTGCCGTTGGTCGTGGAAGGGCTGAAGCGGTTGGGCCTGCCAGTGGGCTGGGCCACCCCCGCCGCGGTCATCGTGGCCGGGCTGGTGGCAGGCCTAGCCGAGGCGGTGCAGGTCTGGCCGGAGCTCGCACCCGCCGTGCGCGTGTTGCTGGCGGCGGTGATCCTCGGCTTCGGGGCCAGCGGCGTCTACTCCCAGGCACGGC
Organism: uncultured Thermomicrobiaceae bacterium; assembly: GCA_938082375.1. Lineage (GTDB taxonomy): Bacteria > Chloroflexota > Chloroflexia > Thermomicrobiales > Thermomicrobiaceae > Thermalbibacter. Next base: position 2,663 of record CALKCJ010000011.1, on the reverse strand, counting down.
ACTGGGAGCGGCGTGACGGCCGCTCCGGGCGCTGAGGGTTCCCTGCTCGGGCTGCCGGGTGTTCCGTGCATCGGAGGGGTTGTTCCGCCAACCGGTGTTGACGCTTCCACCGGGGGTGGCTAGCCTTCAGGTAGGTTCGGGTTCAGCAGCGCCAGTCTCGGCGGCAGCGGGCGGAGGCGGATCACAGCGTGATCGGGCGCGTGACAACGGAGCGGGTCGCGCCACAGTCGGCCGCGCTGCGGGTGACCTGGCTGCAGTGCCTGGCCCCCTACCGCTGGACGGCAGGGCTGGCCGGCGACCTCGCCGTGCTCGACCTCGGCTGCGGTGAGGGCTATGGGGCGGCCGAGCTCGCCCGGGTCGCCCGGTTGGTCGTCGGGCTCGACCGCGACGCCAGGGTGCTGGCGCAGGCCCGGCGCCGCTACCTCAGCCCGCGGCTGGCTTGGGCCGCCGGGCAGGCCGAGGCCCTCCCCTTCCCCGACGGCGTTTTCGACCTCGCCTGCTGCTTCCAGGTGCTGGAGCACCTACCAGATCCGGCCGGCCTCCTGGTTGAGGCACGGCGCACGCTGGCGCCCGGCGGCCGGCTGCTGCTGACCACCCCCAACCGGGCGGCAGTGCTGGCTGGCCTCAATCCCCACCACGCCCGCGAGTACGACGCCGCGTCGCTGGCTGCGCTGCTGGCCGGGTTCTTCCCGCAGGTGGAGCTCCTGGGGGTGTACGCCAGCGAGCGGGTACTGGCCTACCGGGCGCGCAACCGCGCGCTGGTCGAGCGGCTGCTCGCGCTCGACCGGCTGGGGCTGCGGCGCCGCTTGCCGCAGTTGCTGGTCGAGCGGCTGCACGCCTGGGGCACACTGGCGGTGCGGAGCTGGCTGCACCGCCGTGTGCCGGAGCTGGCCGGCGCGATCGGCCCAGAGGACTTCTGGGTCGGTGAGGGCGAGCTGGCCCAGGCCATCGACCTCCTCGCCGTGTGCCAGGCGCCGTAGGTAGGCCGCTTTCCCCTCACCCCGGCTTCGCCACCCCTCGCCCGCACCCGCGGGAGAGGGGATGGGGGTGAGGGGAGACCCGCCCGCCCTCACCCCGCCCTTCGGGCACCCCGCGCCCGCACCCGCGGGAGAGGGGACGGGGGTGAGGGGACACCCCTCTCCCGCACGCGCGGGAGAGGGGGCGGGGGTGACGGCCGAAGGCCCCGGGGATTGCCCCCGGGGCCTCCTGTGCGCGCGGGTTCGGGTCAGGCGCGGCTAGTGCAGCGAGCAGCCTCCTACTGCGGCTGCTGCCACGTCTTGGTGACCGCAGCGTACGCCTCACCGCCGTCTCGCAGGCTATTCCCGTTAGCGTCGTGCCAGATCGTGATCGTGTCGGTGCCGGGTGTCTGGCCTCCGGTGTACGTGCAGGTGTACTCGCCGTCGACGTTGGTCGGGCTGCAAATCGGGTCCACGTCGGAGTTGGGGCCGGGGTCGATGTTGGCACGGATCGTCGCGCCCGACACCGGGTTGCCCGCCCCGTCGGTCAGCGTGCAGGTGATCGTATGCTCAGTGCCGACGGGGTTGGTGTCGGTTGCCGGCGTGCAGGCGAGCTCCCTGAAGAGGCCGAGCGTCCACACCTTGATCAGAGTGACTTCCTCGCCACCGTCGATCACCCCGTTGCCGTTCAGGTCCACCCAGACGCGGATGGCGTCCTGGCCCAGCGTCCCGTTCGACGTGTAGGTGAAGGTGAACTGCCCGTCGGCGTCGCTGTCGTCGCAGTCGGACTCGCCTGCGTTGGGCCCGCTCGCCACGTTGACGCAGACCTCCACGCCCTCAAACGGGTTGCCGAACTGGTCAAACACCGTGACCGTCACGGTGTGGCTGACCGGGCGACCGTTCACGGCGGTCACCGGGTTGGACTCGAACTCCGGCGTGGCCTGGAAGCGCGTCGGCACCAGCTCCAAGGAGCCGGCGATGAAGGCGTTATAGGCCGCGGTGCCGTCGCCGACCACGTCGTAGTTGACGTTGTTGGAGACCGCCGCCACCGGGGCGTCCGCCCCGCCGGAGACCACCGTGGCCAGGAAGGCGCCCTGGAAGTTCGCTGGCATCTCGGGGAAGAACGGCGTGTAGAGGATAGCGCCTTCGAGCGCGCCAATCGTGATCACCACCGGCCCGGTCAGGGTCGGCGCCACCCGCGCCCCGGTCTGGTCGTAGAAGGTGTAGGCGACCGTGGCCGGGGTGGTCGGGCTGGCGTTGAAGAGGGCCACGCCCGAGGTGTCGCCCGAGAACTGGCCGGAGGGCGCCAGGCTGCTCCCCTTCTGGATCAGCGCCACCGAGAGGGTCTCGCCCTGGAAGGCGCCGCCCTGGAGCAGGTAGCTCAGCGCCTGGCCCTGGCCCTGGACGCGCTTGCCCTGGTACTTGATCGAGTCGGCCGCCGCCGCCAGCGGCGCCGTGCCGGAGACCACTACCTGCTGCAGGTCACCGTAGGGCCCGCCAGTGCCGACGTCGGCAGTCGACGGCCGGTAGACGTACTCGACCGCCCGCGGCTGCAACACCCGCTGGTCCGAGGAAACGAGCTGGCCGGCCTGGTTGTAGAAGCTCACCGTCACCGTGTTGGGAGCGGAATCGGAGAGGTTGGCCATCGTGATGCCGGTGTTCCAGCCGTTGAAGTTCTCGTACACCAGCGGCCCGTACTTGGTGTAG
>CALKCJ010000010.1 GCA_938082375.1 uncultured Thermomicrobiaceae bacterium | reverse complement strand
ATGGTGATGCCGGGGGACAACGTGAACCTGGAGGTGGAGCTGGACAAGCCGGTGGCGCTGGAGGAGGGGTCGCGCTTTGCGATCCGCGAGGGGGGCCGGACGGTGGGCGCTGGCGTCGTCACCCAGATCCTCAAGTAGCGCCTATGGCGGCCGTGCTGGCGCTCTCGCATTGAAACGGCTGGATGTGGTATCATGGCAAAGAAAGGCAAGGCCGACCGGATCATTATCACGCTCGAGTGTACTGAGTGCCGCGAGCGGAACTATAGGACCGAGAAGAACCGGCGGAATGATCCTGGGCGGCTGGAACTGAGGAAGTACTGCCCGCGCTGTCGGGGTCACCGGCTCCACCGGGAGACTCGCTAACGCCGGGTGCCAGTCGAGGCGGTGGAGGGTCGTAGCTCAATTGGCAGAGCAGCGGTCTCCAAAACCGCAGGTTGGGGGTTCGAGTCCCTCCGGCCCTGCCGAATGGCATTGAAGCATCGGCCTCGGCTGGCACCTGGCGAAATGGGGCAGAGCCACTCGGCTCGCCCCATTTCAGTGTCTGGCCAGTGCTACACTTCGCGCAGCAGTGCCGCTCGGCCGGCTCAAGTAAGGACGGTCTGATGGCAACCAAGACGCAAACTCAGGCTCGTGCGAAGCCTCGAACGCCTGAGCGCGTGCGGGCGAGGCGGTCACGAGTGGCGGCGCTCCGGCACCTCGTCGCGGATATCCGGGCCGAGGTGAAGAAGATCACTTGGCCCGACCGTGAGACGACCCGCAAGCTGACGATCCTCGTCATCGCGCTCTCCGCCGCCCTCGGTGTTTTGCTTGGCGCAGTCGATGCGCTCTTCGTCCGGCTCTGGGATCTCTTGCAGGCGCTCTAGGGGGAAGCATGGCTCGCACACTTCGGGAACGGCTGGCGCAAAAGCGGGCCGCTGAGGCCGAGGCGGAAACGCCAGGCCAGTGGTACGTCATCCATACCTACTCCGGCTACGAAAACAAGGTTCGTCAGAACCTGCTCCAGCGCATCGAGACGATGGACGTGGCCGACAAAGTCTTCGAGGTGGTGGTGCCCACGCAGGAGGAAGTGGAGATCCGTGGTGGGCAACGCCACACTGTCCAGCGCAAGGTCTTCCCCGGCTACGTGCTGGTCCGGATGATCCTCGACGACGAGTCTTGGCACGTGGTTCGCAATACCCCGGGGGTGACTGGCTTCGTCGGTGTCGGCACGCGCCCGGTACCGCTGGAGGCTAAGGAGGCCGAGGCGATCCTGAAGGGTGTGCAGGCCGAGGCGCCGAAGGTCAAGGTCACGCTGGTGCCCGGCGATGTCGTGCGGATCATTGATGGGCCGTTCACCGATTTCCGCGGTGTCATCGACGAGGTCGACTACGAGAAGGGGAAGGTCAGGGTGCTCGTCTCCTTCTTCGGCCGGGAGACGCCGGTCACGCTCGATTTCCTCCAGGTCGAGCGTGAGACCTGATCTTTCGAGTCTGGGACGCTGGTCGCGAGGAGTGTGTTAGCTGCCCACAAGGGCGGCACCCCGGGTGCAGAGAGAGGTGTAGGGAGTGGCCAAGAAGGTTCGCGCGATCGTCAAGCTCCAGTTACCCGCTGGAAAAGCGACCCCGGCGCCGCCGGTTGGGCCGGCGCTTGGCCAGCATGGTGTGGCGATCATGAACTTCTGCAAAGAGTACAACGAGAAGACCGCCCACCTGGCCGGCCAGATCATTCCGGTGGTAATCACTGTCTACGAGGATCGCTCCTTTACGTTCGTGCTGAAGACACCCCCGGCTGCCGACCTGCTGCGGCGAGCGGCCGGGATCGAGAAGGGCGCCGCTGACCCCAAGCGGCAGAAGGTGGGGCGGGTCACGCGCGAGCAGATCCGGGAGATCGCCCAGGTGAAGATGCCCGACCTCAATGCGACCGACCTGGAGGCGGCGATGCGGCAGATCGAAGGGACAGCTCGGAGTATGGGCATAGAAGTGGTGGGCTGACGCGTCGCCACACGCTGGATCTCCCGAACGACGTGGGAGGGGCGCGAGCTCCGTTCGACCACAGGAGGGTCCGATGCCGAAGCATGGGAAACGGTACCTCGAAGCGCTGAAACTCGTCGATGTGACAAAGCGATATCCTCCGCGAGAGGGTATCGAGCTCGCGAAGAAGACCGCCTTCGCGAACTTCGACGAGACCATTGAAGTCCATATCAACCTTGGAATCGATCCCCGCCAGGCTGACCAGAACGTCCGTAGCTCGGTGGTGCTGCCGCACGGGACAGGCAAGACACCACGCGTGCTCGTCTTCGCCGTCGGTGAGGCGGCGCGAATCGCGCAGGAAGCCGGTGCCGATTACGTGGGCAGCGACGAGCTCGTGCGCCAGATCGAATCCGGCTGGCTTGAGTTCGACGCGGCCATTGCAATGGCCGATCAGATGGGCAAGGTCGGGCCACTGGGGCGGGTCCTCGGGCGGCGTGGGCTGATGCCGAACCCTCGCAGCGGGACGGTGATCCGCTCGCCGGAAGATCTGCCGCAGGTGATCCGCGAGGTCAAGGGGGGACGTGTCGAGTTTCGGAACGACCGTACCGGCAATATCCACGTCGCCATCGGCCGCAAGAGCTTCGACACCCAGAAGCTCCTCGAGAACCTATATGTTCTGGTCGACGCGGTAAACCGCGCGCGACCGAGCGCGGTGAAGGGTACGTTCATCCGCTCCATCACCGTCACCAGCACGATGGGGCCGCCCATTGCGCTCGACGTGGCACAGACACTGGAGGAGGCGCAGGCGTTCGTCCAGTAGGGAGGGCCGGGCCGCTCGGACGTGGCTCTCGCGGCTGTCGTGTCCTCTTGCCGGCTCAGGAGCGTTGACGCATCGTGTAGAATTCAGCGACAGTCACCGCGCCGGTGACCGCTGGGGCGCCGAGCGAGGCGCTTAAACATCCAGCCGAGGCGCGCTGGGACAGCGACGATCGACCAGCTCGATCAGTTTCGACTGCTGCCCCTGCGCTCGACACCGGCGCAGGGGTTTGCGTGTTCGTCGAAGGGAGGGAGCGTGTGCCGACCCCGGAGAAGACACAGCAGATCGAAGAGATCAGCGAGTTGCTCCGTAGCTCCGCGCTGACTATCCTGACCGACTATCGCGGCCTCTCGGTCTTGGATATGCAGGGGCTCCGCGCGCAGCTCCGCGAGAAGAACGCCCGGCTCAAAGTGGTTAAGAACACCTTGACGCGCATCGCGGCTGGGCGAGTGGGGCTCGAGGCCGTGACTCCGCTACTGGAGGGGCCGACTGCGATCGTCTGCACAGCGGCGGATCCGGTCGCTGCAGCCAAAGTGGTGACCGACTTCGCGCGGACGTCACGCATTCTCACGGTGAAGGGCGCCATACTGGAGGGCAAGCTGCTCCCGCCAGCCGAGGTCGAGTGGCTGGCCACCCTGCCGCCGCGGGAGGAGTTGCTGGCCAGAGTGGTCGGAGGGCTTCAGGCACCGCTGTACGGCCTGGTCTCGGTGCTCTCCGGCCCGATCCGTGCGCTGGCCTACGTGTTGCAAGCACGGGCGAACCAACTCGAGGGCGGCGAGCAGGGTACCGTTGCCGCCGAGGTCGCATAACTATTGGCAGGTCGTGATCCGGTTACGGAGGGAGAAGGAGCAATGGCGGTCGGACAGGAGAAGCTCGAGGAGATTATCAGCGTCATCGAGCAGATGACGGTGCTGGAACTCTCGCAGCTCGTGAAAGCGCTCGAGGAGCGGTTCGGCGTCACGGCGGCACCGGTCGCGGTGGCTGCCGCGCCCGGTGCTGCTCCCGGCGCGGCGCCAGCGGCAGCGCCGGAAGAGGAGAAGACCGAGTTCGACGTCATCCTGTCTGAGATCGGGCCGAACAAGATCCAGGTGATTAAAGTCGTCCGCGAGCTGACGCAACTCGGGCTCAAGGAAGCGAAGGATCTGGTCGAGTCGGCGCCGAAGGCGGTCAAGGAAGGCGTGAGCAAGGAGGAAGCCGAGGCGGCCAAGGCGAAACTGGAGGCGGCTGGGGCTAAGGTCGAGATCAGGTAGGACTGGTAAGGGTGAGCGGGTAGTGGCTCGCGGCTGAGCCACTATCCGCTCCTGCCTCCGCTGTGCTATACTGACATTCGATCTCGGGGCGTGGCGCAGCCCGGTAGCGCACCGGTATGGGGTACCGGAGGTCGGAGGTTCAAATCCTCTCGCCCCGACCGCTTCATTGCTCCTGCGGCATCGGCGCATGCAAGCAGCCTGTGATCCGGAAGCGAGTTGCTCAGGTGGCAGGACGTTCACCGCAAACCGTGCGAATTGTCATCGCCGACGACGAGCCGATCATCCGGCTCGACCTCCGCGAGCTGCTCACCTCGCTCGGGTACGATGTGGTGGGCGAAGCGGCGGACGGCCGCACCGCGATCGAGCTGGCCCGCAAGCTCAAGCCGGATCTGATCATCCTCGACATCAAGATGCCCGAGATGGACGGCATCGATGCGGCCGAGGAGCTGAGCCGCGAAGGGCTGGCCCCGGTCGTGCTGCTGACCGCCTATAGCGAGCGCGAGCTGGTCGATCGGGCCAAGACGGCCGGTGTCGCTGGCTACCTGGTGAAGCCCTTCCGCGAGAGCGAGCTGATGCCGGTCATCGAGCTGGCACTGGCGCGCTTCCGCGATTTCCAGCGCCTGGAGCGCCAGGTGGTGGAGCTGCAGGAGGCGCTGGAGGCGCGCAAGCTGATCGAGCGCGCCAAGGGCATCCTCATGCAGGTGCACGGCCTGAGCGAGGCAGAAGCCTTCCAGCGTATGCGCCGGCTCAGCATGGACAACCGCAAGTCGATGCGCGAGGTGGCCGAGGCGATCTTGCTGGCGCACCAGCTCGAGAGCCGCTCGTCCTAGCGGTACCCACACAGGTTTTCTGAGACTCGAGTGGGGACGGATCAACCGCCCCCGCGTGCTGCGCGGCTCGGTTCTACGGTTTCCAGGCGCTCAGGCCTGCACCGCCGGAGCGATGTTCTGGTTGAAACGGAACCTATTGTGCGGGTCGTAGGCGCGCTTGACCTCCGCCAGCCGGGCCAGGGTCGGCAACGGGTAGGCCTCGCCTATCCGTTCCTGTCCCTCATCCTCCAGGAAGTTGACATATGCGCCAGCGCCCTCTGCCCTGATCGCTTGCCAGAGCGAGTCTATCCAGGCGCGATGCGGCGTCGCATCCGCGGTCTCGTCCATCCAGAGGGCCAGCGCGCTGACCAGATAACGCTTGTCGCGATGAGCGAAGGCCGTCGCCTCGGCACCGACGCGTGCCATGGCTCCGCCGAGTCCCCGAAACTGCACCATGCTGAACGGCGAGCTCGCATGCTCGACCGCGTCGAGCGCGACGTCCACGGCCACCTCGCTCACCTGGTGCGCGAACGCGTGACGGATGCAGTGGGGGATGGGGATCGCCTGGTGGGCCGTGAAGTTGAACATCGCCGAGTAGGGCATCAGGCCGACCGCGTCCGCGACCGGCTCGGCGAGCGCCCGTAACGGCGCCAGCGCCCGTTGGCCTTCCGACTCGTTACCCACCCAAGTCACCAGGATCGAGAGCACCAGCTCGCCGACTCGCGCCTCTGGGATATGGGGAAACGGCGGCGCGTGCATGAGGTTGGCGATGGTGGTGAGCTCGTCGGGCGCGTCCATCACGTAGTCCAGGTAGCCGCGGATCACCTCGCGGCTGGCCGGCAACACCAGGTCGCCCCCCAGGATCTGCCCGACCTCGGCCAGGCGCAGCGTGAACTCGGTGACGATCCCGAAGTTGCCGCCACCCCCGCGAATGGCCCAGAAGAGATCAGGGTGCTCCCGTTCGCTGGCGGTTACGAGCTTGCCTGAAGCGGTGACGACCTGGGCCGCCACCAGGTGATCGATGGTGAGGCCGTGCTTGCGCACCATAAAGCCGATGCCGCCGCCGGTCACCAGGCCGCCGAAGCCGACGGACGAGGTATCGCCGGTGGAGATCGCCAGCCCGTGCGGCTGGGCGACGGCAGCGAGCTCGCCCGAAGTGACGCCTGGCTCGACGCGGGCGAGGCGAGCGCCAGGGTCGATGGTGACCCGTTTCATGCCGGAGAGATCGGCCACCAGAGCGTCGTCAGCCATACCGTGGCCGGCTGGGCTGTGGCCGCCACTGCGCACTCCCAGTGGCAGGCCGCGGTCGCGCGCGAAACGAACGACTTCAACGACGTCCCGCGTGTCGGCGACCTGGGCAATCGCCGCCGGCCGACGCGTCACCGCGCGGTTCATGAGCTGCCGCGCGGAGTCGTAGGCGGGCATGCCGGGACGCAGCAGCGTTCCGCGCAGCCGCTGCTCGAGCGGGCGCAGGTCTACTCCGGTCAGGCGAGAGAGTGTCGCATCGTGCGTCATGATTGCGTGCGTCCTTTCGTTCGCGTTGGCCCCGGCGCCCTGGCAGCTGCCGCCAGGGCGCCGGGGTATCCGCTCACTCGCTGCTCGGGCAATGCACGTTCGGGTTCCACGTGGAGAAGACCCCGTCAGGATTCGCCTTCCACAGCCAGACGTGGAGGTCGTAGTGCCAGGGCATGTCTGGCTCGTGGCCCGCCATCGGGCCGTTGAACCGCTGGCCGAAGAGCGATGGGGCCGGCGCGAACGTCGAGCCGTCCGGAGGTGGGTTCTGGTCGAACCACAGCGTCCAATCATGCGATCCGGGGAGCTGTACGAGCGCAAACTGGAGGTACTCCACTCCGACGAGTCGCAGGCCGCCCGGCGCCGGCTCGTAGAGGAGGACGTCCGGGCGTAGCGGGTCGAGCTTGTTGACGCGACTGGGGTTCACGTAGTGCATGCCCATACCACCATCAGGGGAGGCGACACAGACCTCGGTGGGCAGGTAGCCGTCGGCGATCGCCACGGCGGGATCGTGGTACTTTGCGGTGGCAGCGCGCACCGCGGCGAGCTGGCGGTTGACCACCGGGTCGGACGAGCCGGGGGCCGCCAGCGCGGGCACCAATGCCAGGCTGAAGGCGAGCGTCGCCAGGATGAGTGCCAGTCGTTTCCGCACGTGATCATCCTCTCTGTGCACGTATTCCATGTGGTCACGCGTTTCGTTAGAACTCCGCCTGGTCGTTACAGCATCGCGTCACCTCTCGCCCTCGTCTCTCCGCCGGCGACCGGCCTTCGCCGGTCAGTCCCAGCGTAGGATGGTGAGCTGGACAGAACATCTGGAGAGATGCCCAATTCTGCGGCTTCCCTTCCCCACGCAGTGTGAGGGCCATAGGGAGAATTCCCTACAGCCAGCGCGGTCGTCCTATCACTGACACACGCTCCAGGACGAGCACGGTGGAGAAGAGCCGCTGCTGTGCCAGGAGGTGGGCCAGCGTTCATTCGTGGTTCATCGGGGCGCTATGGCTGAGCAGAGGATCCGGCCTGTACGACCGGGTATCCAGGTGGGACGAAGGGGAAAGCGGGCAGTTCCTCTTGGCGATGCGTCCTCCAAGGGAGGTGGTTAGCTTTCCGGCTTCGGGCCGAGCCCGTTCTGCATCGCCCAGACAGCGATCTGAGCCCGGGAGCGGAGATTGAGCTTGGTCATGATGTGCTCGATGTGGTTGGCCGCCGTCTTCTCGGTGATGAAGAGCTGGGTGGCGATCTCCCGGTTGGACAGCCCACGCGCGACTAATCCGGCCACTTCTCGCTCGCGCGGCGTCAGCGGCCCATGGCGCGCGTCCTGGCGCGGCCGGTGCAGGCGGAGGCGTTCGACAGGCTCGGCGGCGGAGGTCGGATCGGGCGCCGGAATCGCCAGCGCCTCCGCGATCGCCGAGTCGAGGGGGAGCGAGCGCCCTTCCTGCCACGCCTCTGACCAGGCGCTGGCCGGCAGGCAGCGAGAGGCGTGGGCGATGAGTCGAGCCCGATCAAGACGATCGGCCGGCTCCAAGTTGGCGCCGACGCGCTCGAGCAGCGCCTCGGCGGCGCCGAACAGTCGCGCCGCTCGCAGGGGGTCACCGCCTATTCCAGCGAGGCCCGCCAGGCCGCTGAGGCAAGCCGCCAACGAGGGTGTGGCGCCCAGCTCGCGTTCCAGCACCAGGCTCTCGCGCAGCAGCGCACGGGCATGGGAAAGATCGCCCTTCGCGAGCGCAGCATAGCCGAGACCGCGTAGCGACCAGGCCAGGTTGTGGGTGCGGCCTAGGATGCGGTAGATGGCCAGCGCCTCCGAAAAGTGCGCCTCGGCGAGCGCATGGTTCCCCTCGCACCGGGCGACCTCGCCCAGGCTACAGAGCGATAGAGCGATCCACCACTGGTGGCCGACGGCGCGGCGGAGCGCCAGCCCCTCTTCACAGAGCGCACGCGCGTCCTCGTACCGTCCCTCGTCGAGAGCCTGCCGCCCCAGGCTCGTCAGTGGCAGCGAGAGCCCCCAGGAGGCCCCGATCGAGCGGAACAGCGTCGCGCTCTCCTGGTACAGCACCGTCGCCGCCTGCGGATCGACAGGCCAGATCGCCTCCGCCAGCGCGAAAATCGTCACCGCCACATACCACGGTTGTCCCAGGGTGCGGGCGACGGCGACGCTCTCCTGGAGCAGCGCGCGCGCGTCGGCATAGTGGCCGCGGTAGAGCGCAGAGAGGCCGAGAAAGTGCAGCGCCTGGCAGTAGGTGCGCCCGTCTGCCTGCTCACGGGCTAGCTGGGCGCTCTCCGCCAGCCTCGCTTCGGCTGTATCGTAGTCGCCCTGTTCGTAGTCGAGCATGCCCAGGCCGAGGAGCGCGATGGCGTGCGAGCGGTCGTCGAGAATCCCAAGAGCGGGCGCTTGCTTGAGCGACTCGGTGAGGCGAGCGTACCCCTCTGCTCGGTGCCCGCGATAGACCCAGAACCACCAGAGCGCAAGGGATAGCCGCAACGAGAGTAGCGCGGCTTCGGCTCGGTTGCCCGGAGCAGCCGCCTGGGCCCAGACGAACACAGCCCGGTAGTTGTCGTGCTCTGCCTCTAACTCATCCAGCCAACCGCGGTCCTCGATGCTGTGCAACGCGCACTCTCCCTGCTCGGCCAGCGCCAGGAAGTACGCGGCGTGCCGGTGCCGGACAAGCGGCTCCTCGTCGCTCTCAACGAGCTGCTCGGCGGCGAACTCGCGGATCGTCTCCAGGAGCCGGAAACGTGGCCGCTCCTCAGTCCCCGGGACGCGCTGCACCAGGCTGAGGTCGAGCAGGGTGGTGAGCGCGTCCAGCACATCGGAGCCGAGCCGCCCGTCGAAGTCGCACACCGCCTCGATCGCCTCGATCGTAAAGCCGCCCGCGAAGGGGGCCAGTCTCCGGAAGAGGATTCGCTCACGCTCGTCGAGCAGGTCGTGGCTCCAGGCGATGGTCTGGCGGAGGGTGCGTTGCCGATCCGGGAGGTCGCGGGCACCACCGGTAAGCAGGTCGAGGCTCCGCTCCAGGCGAGCCAAGAGTGCCGGGAGCGGGAGCAGCCTCGCACGTGCCGCGGCCAGCTCGAGCGCCAGCGGCAGTCCGTTCAGGCGAGCGCAGATTCGCGCTGCGATCGGCGCGATACCCGGGGTGAGCGCGATGGCCGGGTCACTGGCGCGGGCGCGTTCGAGGAAGAGCTGGACGGCCGGCGACGCCATGACCACCTCTGTTGGAGCGTCGAGGTCGATCGGGAGCGCCAGAGTCGGGACGTGGTAGATGCGTTCGCCGCTGAGGCGCAGGGGCAGCCGGCTGGTTACCAGGATCTGGAGCTGTGGGCAGACCCGCAGGAGATCCCCGATGTCCTGCGCGGCTGAGACGAGGTGCTCGAAGTTGTCGAGAAGGAGCAAGAGCTGGCGATCCCGTAGTGTCAGGACTAACCGCTCTCGCAGGGGAATGGAGCCGAGGTCGTGCAAGCCCATCGCCTCGGCGATAGCCGTCAGTACCAGTCTGGAGTCGCGCAGGGACGACAGCCCGACGAAGACGACCCCGTGCTCCAGCGAGTGGCGCAGCCGTTCAGCGACCGCGACCGCCAGGCGCGTCTTGCCGACGCCGCCTGGCCCGGTCAACGTCAGCAGTCTCGTGTCCGGGCGCTGCAGCAGGTCGACGACCTCAGCGATCTCTTGCTGGCGCCCGACGAGCGTGGTCAGGGAGCCTGGCAGCGACACTCCGTAGTCCTATGCGAGCCTGCGGTAAGGCGCATGTGCGGCACGATGGGGGCATTATACGTGATACGAGACTGCGACCGCTACCGGGCGGCGGAGCGTGGAAGCGATGAGCAGGCGCGACGAGCGCACTCACCGCATAGGTGCCTGACGCTAGCGCGTCATGGGGTGACGGGCAAGCGGACGGCCAGGATGACCGCGCTCGTCGGCGTCAGCAGGATCTCGGCCGCTGCGAGGCGCGGGTCGTTCAGCCAGCACGACCGGACCGGGTTGGGGCTCCAGCGCTGCCGCTGCTCTGGCGTCCACTGGTCCTCCGGTGTCAGGTCGCGGTCATCAGTACCTCCCGATCGCTTGCCTCAGCGGCCTGCCCGGCGTGACAGCGAACCGTTTCGCTGCGCGCGGTATGGCGCCGGTGGTCGGGCAAGCGGCTCTCGACGCCGCAGGATCGGTCAGGGGCCGGGGGTAGATGTGGGCGTCGGGATCGCAGCCTGGACGGAGACCTGAACCACTTCCGGTGTGACGCTCTGGTACTGGACGCCAGGCGGCAGGCTGACGCGGAGCGGAAGTTGATAGATCCCTGCTTCAGCGTACCCGACATCGACGTAGACGGTGATGTCGGCGGCTGTCAGTGTGGCTACCAGTACCTGCGGGCCCTCGACGCGGACGTCGGCCACCGTCGGGTTGACCTGCACCTGGGTGCCGGGCAAGACGTTGATGGCCTGGATCGGCACGCCCTGGAAGGTGCGCCCCTCGGTCGAGCGCCGGATCTGCACTGAAACGGCGACGGTCTGGCGATCGACCGTCACCCCCTGCGGGAGCCGGCTGAGGTCCAGCGGGACGTCCCAGAAGATCCGTGACTCGGTCAGCCCTGAAACATCGATCGGCACCGTGGAGATAAAGGGGATCTGGCTGACAAGTTCCTCGGGGCCCTCGACCACGATCTCGTCGGTCGGGATCACGGTCGGTGGGCCAGCGAGTTCATAGCCAGAAGGAAGCCGATCGCTCCCGACGATGTTGGGGACGACGCGGCGGACTTGGCCCCGCACCTCGAGCTCGACGATCACGGTGACGGTAGGTGGCTCGATCCGAATCCCTGGCACCTCAGCGCCGTTCTCGTCTCGAACCACCGGGGTGACCGCTTCCTGGAAGCTGCCAGCTTTCCCCTCGACCTGCACAGGAGCTTCGACACGAGCCACCTGGGCCAGCGTCTCCTGCGGCCCGGTCAACTTCACGCTCTCAGGCCGCACGGTGACCGACTTGATGATGAGGTTCGGCGGGACATTCGTCGGCTTGACCGGTTCAACTGGGACGTTCTCGCGGACAGCCAGGCGGTCGATCTGAATGGTCACCTCAGGCGGCGTCACCTCGCGCACGCGCACGAAACGGGGCGTACGCACTTCTACCGGGCGCGTATAGATGCCAGGTTCTCGGATCTCCGAGAGGTCGACGGTCGCTTGAACCGACCCGCTCTCGAGCGCTTCGATACGACTACGCGGGCCCTGCACCCGCACCTGCACTGGCGGGAGCTGGTTGAGCACGACAAGGGCTGGGTCGAGCCCTGCCGGGGTGACCTGGATCGGCGAGAGGGTGCGTGCCGTTTCAGGGTCATTGCGCGCGGTGACCCAGGCCCAGAGCGCGAAAGCGAGCACGAGCGCGATGACCATCCGGGCTAGGTTGTCCGCACCCAGATAGCGAGGCAGACTACCCAACCTGTGTCGGAGTCCTGACGCTCTCCTCTGCCACTTGCTCACCCTGACCGCCCTCGATTAGCCGCGGTTGCAGACCGGCACGCTCGCGTGGCCGCCTGCCTGGTGCTTGCCCCTCAACATGCAGCAGCGAGCGCAGGATGCGACGCAGGCGCTCGGGATCGAGACTGCGGTAGAGGCGCCCGTTCGAAGCCACCGAGATCTGCCCAGTTTCCTCGGAGACGATCACAGCGACGGCGTCGGATTCCTCAGTGATACCAATCCCTGCCCGGTGGCGGGTGCCGAGCTGGCTGTCGATGGCGACGTTATCACTAAGCGGGAGCACGCAGCCGGCAGCGAGGATGCGGTTGCCGCGCACGATGACCGCGCCGTCGTGGAGCGGCGAGTTGGGGAAGAAGATGTTGATCAGAAGCTGGCGGGTAAGGTTCGCGTCGAGCGGAATGCCCCGGTCAGCGTAGTCCTGCAAGCCCGTCTCGCGCTCGATGACGATGAGCGCGCCGTAACGCAGCCGCGCGAGCTGTGCCGAAGCGCGAGAGATCTCCTCGATGGCATGGAGCACCTCAGCTTCCTGGTTCCAGGCAGCCAAGGGCGAGCGGAGCCAGGCCCCGGTGTGGCCAAGCCGTTCGAGCGCCCGCCGCAACTCAGGCTGGAAGACGATGGGGATGGCCACGATCAGGGCCGGCAGCGTGATACTCAGCAGCCAGTTAAGCGCTGCGAGCTGGAACAGGTTAGCTGCCCCAATGACCGCTCCGAGGAGAATGACCAGACCACGAATGAGCTGCGCGGCCCGGGTTCCCTGTGCGACCCAGAGCAGCCAGTAAAAGATCAGGGCAACTGAGAGGATGTCGACAATAGCCCGGAGATCCAGGCGGGTGAAGATCCATGGCAATTCGGGCATGGCCTCGTTCCAGGCTGGCACAACTGGCTTACTCAGACAATTTTAGCACGTGGAGAGGCTTGTCGCTGGTGCCTGCCGCGCGGTCACCGGGCCGCGTTGTCTTCGGGCCGGAGCAGGCCTGAGAGCGCGGCCTGCTTGGCTCGCGCCACCTGGTCGTCAGGGTGGACTGCCAGCAGTCGGCGATAGACTCGCTCGGCTTGCGCCAGCTCGCCGAGCGAGACCAGGACTTCGGCCAAGCGATGGTAGGCATCGGGGTTGCGGGCATCCAGCGCCACCACCTGATGCAGCGCTGCCAGCGCCTCCTCCGGCTCGCCGCGCGCCAGCGCGATCCGTGCGATCTCTCGCAACTGCTCGACGGCGTGTCGAAGCTGCCCTGTCTGGACATACGCCGTGACGGCCGCATGCCGGTGATCGAGGTTATCTGGATCGAGGCTGATCAACTGCTCGTAGAGGCGGGGGATTACATTCCACTGCTGCCCGAGCATGGCCAGCTCGGCCGCGCGGCGAAGCAACTCGACAGCGGAGTCCACGCGCCTGGAGGCCGCTGCGCTGGCAGCGAGCTGTTCGAGCAGAGCGATGGCTTGATCCAGCATCCCGATCCGGGTATAGCCCGTGATCAGCTCTTCCAGTACGGTTGGCCCTTCGGGAGTGAGCTGTACCAGATGCCGCAACGTCTCCAGCCGGCCGCGGAAGTCGCGCCTTGCCTGCTGCTCCTGGGCGAACGACTGGAGGAGCTGGCGTGCCTGCTCGACTCTACGCGCCTGTGCCATCAGTTCCGCGAGCCGGTAGCGGAGCTCGGCCCGCTCGGGATCGAGCTCGACCAGGCGCTGGAGCACGTCGATTGCCTCCTCGAGCTGACCGTGCTGCTGGAGTAAGCTCGCCAACTGCGTGCCAACGGTCAGCGCATTGACTGGCGGTGAGAGAAGCTCGGCGAGATCGTCGGCCAGGCCTTTGCTTGTCGCCAAGAGGCGGAAGGCCGCTTGTAAGTAGGGGAGCGCTTGCGTCGGGGTAGGTCCCGCCAGGGCTGCCCAGGCGGCCACTGCATGCCCGAGCACGCGCGTCTCGAGCGTCTCGCTCGCGTTCACGCTCGACGCGAGCTCGAAGGCGCGCGTCGGCTCGCCAGATGCTAGCCAGAGGAGCGCGCGGTAGAGCTCGACCGGTCGCGACCATGCGCCGCTCCCGCTCAGCGCTGCCAGTTCGCGATCGAGGTCGGTTGCAGCCACGCGCCTCGCGCGCACGTCGTCTACCGCCTGGCGCAGCAGGCGCAGTTCATGCTGCTCGCTGGCAAGCGAGCTGAGCCCGAGCAGGATGGCCCACTGGTAGGAATCGACAGGCATCCTTGGGAGTGCTGTGAGGAGCTCTCTCGCCTGGTTGACTTCCCGTGCCTCGAGCACTTGACGTGCGTAGGCCCACCAGGCCGTCGCGCTTGCACCACTCGTCATGTGCCAGCTTCGGGCCAGCTCCAGTGCCTCGGCGACGGAGCCTGCTGCTTGCAGGCTGGCGAGGATCGGCGGTAGATACGTGGCCCAGAGGTCGCTACGCCCGCTGACCAGGATTTCTCTGGCAAACGCGAGCAGCTCGTCGAGGCTGCAGTGCAGGTGGAGCCGTAGCCGGCGCAGGTCGATGGGGTCGACTGCCCCAGGACGCAGGCTCGCGAGCCGTTCCAGGCGCGTGAGCAGCGCCTCCGCCAGCTCGCGCTGGCCCCGGACGAGCGCCAGTTCGGTGTGGGTGAGGTAGGTCTCCAGTCGATCCGGGTTGAGCGCTTCCGTGAGGAGTAACGTATCGAGCGCGAGCGCGCTCGCGCCGCGCGCAAGAGCTTGCCGGGTCTGTATCACGAGCAGATCGGCCTGGCCGGCCGCCCGTGTGCTGGCCTGGCGCCAGAGCATGGGCAGCACTGCCGCAGGATCCAGTGCGCACTCTTGTGCCTTTGGAAGAGCGCCGCCAGTCGCTCGCGTCGCCGGGTCAGCGGGCGACTCATCTCCAGTGTATGGTGGCTGTGTCGTGCTCATCGTCGCCCCCAGCAGTCTCAGCTCACTGGACTTCATTTCCACCACACGTGTCGTCCACCTGCCATCCCGCTCAAGTCCTGGATCGAGCGACCGTTTCACGCCCAGCGCCGGACGTTCACGTCGCCAGCCGGGAACGCCGCAGGCGATAGTCACCGGCCTTGATGAAGATCGGCCGGCAGATCCAGCGGTCGCACAGGCGCGAGCGGATTCGTTCGTCCAGTTGATCGAGGTCACGGTTGGAGGTGATGATGGTCGGCTTGCGCTGGTTGTAGCGGTAGTTGATGATCTGAAACAGCTTCTCGGTCGCCCAGGAGGTGGAGTGCTCGGTGCCCAGGTCGTCGAGGACGAGCAAGCCAGCGTTACGCACCTGCTCGAAGCGGGTATCGTAGCTTGCGCCGCGGTCAGGTGCGAATGCGGCCCTGAGATGATCGAGCAAGTCGGGCACGACGGTGAAGAGCGGGAACAACCGCTGGTGCTGCAAGACGTAGTTCGCTACCGCCGCGGCCAAGTGCGTCTTGCCGCAACCGTAGCCGCCCAGGAGGAAGAGCCAGCCGTCGGGGTTGCGCGCATACTCGAGGCAGGCGGCGTAGGCCTCGGCGACCCCTGGCACGTGGGGATCGAAGGTGTCGAACGTCCAGTTCTCGAGCTGGTCGAGGCCACTCATCTCCAGATACTCGCGCAACAGACGCACCTCCCGCTCGCGCACCTTGCACTCGCAGGGGATGAGCCGCCCGAAGTTTGGATGCCCGACTGGCACGTCCAGCCGGACGAAGCCAGCACCCTTGCAGATCGGGCACTCATCCCCGCTGGCGGAAGAGCGGGGCGTATTTCCCGCGGACGTACTTGTCGGGGTCGAGCGGCTTGGCAGGGCCGTGACGTCCCTGATCGGTCTCATGCTGGCGCCCCTCCAGTGCCCAGCGTTCGAGGATACGCTGAATGTATCGCCAGTTGCGTCGACCGTAGCTTACCGCTTCCGCGATCGCGTCTTCAATCCAGTCGGGAGGATACAGCTCCAGCGCCTCGATGAGCCGCTCGGCAAGCAGCGGGGTCAACATCCCGATGTTCTGCTCGTAGAGCCGAAACACGTTCGGGCGCTCGACCTCGACGACAGCGGCGCTCCCCGATCCTGGTTCCGGCCAACTGGCCGGCTGCTTTTGAGCTGCGCGGGCAAGGGACTGGGTCTCCGGTGACGACAGCAGGAGCCAGCGCGTGCCACTTTCACCCTCGCGATGGGAGGTTCGAACACGGAGGAGGAGGCCGCGCGCCATTGCCAGCTCGATGCCCCGGCTGATCTCTTCGACCGGCGTCCGGTCGGTTCCGGCGGGTCGCAGCCCGCGCCGGAGATCAGGATCTTCGAAGACGGCGAGCTCCGGCACGGCCGAGAACCGTGTGCCCTGCCGCGCGGACAAGCGCGCCACTGCCAGCACGACTTTGAGCTCTGCCAGGTCGCGCACCTCGGCCAGGAGCCGCTTGAGCACCCTCTCGGGCAACAGGACATTGTCCGGCCCAGGCACGGCTGGCTCCGGCATCGCTTGACCTCCCTGCTGCAGCCCGGCGTCGCCTACTGGTCTACTGGCCGGGCTCTCGATAGAGTTCCAGATCGGCGAACCGCGCGGTTCGCTCGAAGAAGCGCAGGTGAACGGTATCTGTCGGGCCGTTCCGGTGCTTGGCCACGATGATCTCGGCGATACCGCGCCGGTCGGTGTCCGGGTTATAGATTTCGTCGCGGTAGATGAAGATCACCACGTCCGCGTCCTGCTCCAGGCTGCCGGACTCGCGCAGGTCGGAGAGCAGCGGCCGGTGCTCGGTGCGGGTCTCGACCGCGCGCGAGAGCTGGGAAAGTGCCAGTACCGGCACATTGAGCTCGCGGGCAAGCCCTTTGAGGCCACGCGAGATCTCGGAGATCTCCTGCACCCGGTTCTCCAGGCGCCGGGCCTGCATAAGCTGGAGATAGTCGACGATAACCAGGTCAAGACCCTGCTCAGCCATGAGGCGACGCGCCTTGCTGCGCAGCTCCGTCACGCTGATGCCTGGCGTGTCGTCGATGAAGATCTTCGCCTCTGAGAGGCGACCGAACGCGCGCGAGATCCGATCCCATTCGCTGTCGTCGATGAAACCGAGACGCAAGCGGTGGGTATCGACACCAGTTTCCATCGAGAGCAGACGCTGCACGAGCTGCTCGGCTGACATCTCCAGGCTGAAGATCGCGACCGTCTTCCCCGCCCGCACGGCGGCATGATGGGCGATCCCGAGCTGGAACGAGGTCTTTCCGACCGATGGGCGGGCGGCGAGGATAATGAGATCGGAACGCTGCAAGCCGCCGGTCAGTTTGTCCAGGTCGGCGAAGCCGGTGGGAACGCCGATGACCTCGCCGCGGTGCTGCTGGATATAGTCGAGCTTATCGAAGTACTGCTCGAGGACTTGGCTGATCGGCACGAAGTCACGGACGGTGCGGCGCTGGGACACCTCGAAGACGATCCGCTCGGCTTGCTCCAGCGCCTCCTCGGCATCGGCATAGTCTTGGAAACCGATGCGGACGATCTCGGTACCAGCGTCGATCAGGCGACGCAGCGTCGCCGTCCGCTCGACGATGCGCGCGTAATACTCGACGTGCACCGCGCTCGGCACCGCGCTCATCAGCTCGGTGAGATAGCTGACGCCCCCGGCGTCTTCGAGCCGGTTGCTGCGCTCGAGTTCATCGACGACGGTCACGAAGTCGGCCGGCACGCGGCGGTTGTACAGGTCGTGGATCGCCTGGTAGATCAGCGCGTGACCACCCCGGTAGAAGTCGTCTGCCTTGAGGAAGGAGGCGATTCGGATGATGGCGTCGCGGTCGATCAGCAGGCTGCCGAGAACAGCCTGCTCCGCCTCGATACTATGGGGTGGCAATCGCTCGACGGTCTCGACCGCGGGACCGGCCATGTCGCTACTCCTCGGGCGACGTTTGCGCGTTCTCGCTCGCCCGCTGCTCGCGGCCAGCCGCCTGGGCTTCGGCCGCGGCCTCCTCGGGTGACATCACGACCACGGTCACCACTGGCCGCAACTGGCCGACAAGATGCACTGGAACCCGGTGCTCGCCGATGGTGCGGATCGGCTCATCGAGCTCGATCTTCCGCCGATCGATCTCCTCGCCGATCGTCTCCTGGAGTTGCTCGGCAATGTCCTGCGCGGTGATCGACCCGTACAGCCGGCCGCTCTCGCCGACGCGGGCTGCGATCACAAGGCGCAGCCCATCGAGCCGCTGGGCGAGCGCGCGCATCGCCTCTTCTTCGCGAGCAATCCGACGGCGCAGGGCGGCCAGCCGCTGCTCGGCGACCTTGAGACGCGCGGGCGTCGCCGGCTCAGCCAGGCCCTTGGGAATCAGGTAGTTGCGGGCATAACCGTCGGACACCGTCGCGATCGATCCGGCGGTGCCGAGCTTGGGGACGTCCTGGAGGAGGATCACCTTCATGCTGCGTTGCCTTCCTGCTCCTCGATTCGCAACACGCCTTACCGACCAGGCCGCTAAGCAGACCCTCGCACGCTTGGCCCTCGGCGAGTTTCGCCCCTCCACGATCCACGGTGCGAAACTCACGCCTGGGTGTCCGTACACCCAGTATGCCATGGCTCAACTATACCGACCAGCGTGCCCGCCTGCAATTTTGACTCGCTGGCACTGTGAAGACGCGATCAAGGCAGCAGGCGGACGCGCCAGCCGGTGCTTGCGGCTGTCGATTTCCTGATCCCAGGAGCCCCCACGGTAACGGGGAATACCTCGAACCAGGGCTGCCTGGGCAGCCTAGGAGCGGCCCGACCCCAGACTACCGTTCCTGTTGGGCTCGTGGCTCTTCAGGGGCGCTCTCGGTTTCCCGTAACGAGTGGCGCAGCTCGCGGATCGCGCCGCCGATCGCGCGCCCGACGTCGCTCAGCTTGCCCGGCCCGAACAGGATCAGGACGACGACAAGGATAACGATGAGTTCCGGAACTCCGATGTCTGGCATTGTGCACCTCCGAGTGAAGCGGGATCACTCCGGCTCCCGTGCGCACTGCCCCGGTCACTCTTGTGGCGAGGGTGGCATAGCGTCGCGCGCTTCGTAGCCGAGCTTGGCCGTGGCCTCTGCGCGGGTTCGCACCTGCAGCTTGCGCAGGATGTGCTCGACATGTTTCTTGACGGTGGCTGGCGAGATCGCCAAATGGCGAGCAATCTCTTTGTCGCGCAGGCCACGCGCCAGGAGAAGCAGGACCTCCCGCTCCCGCGCACTCAGGACGGCGAGTGGGTCCTCAGGGGCGGCGGGCGCCAACGTACGGAAGTAGGCCAGCACGCGCGCGGCCATCGGCGGGGTCAGCGGCAGTGCCCCTTGATGCGCTTCGTGGATCGCGTCGACGATATCCGCTTCTCTGGCGTCCTTCGTGATGTAGCCAACGGCCCCGGCCCGCAGAGACTCGAAGAGGTCCTCCTGAGCCGAGGAGACCGTGAGCATGACGACCCGAGTGTGCGGCAACCACTCGACGATCGCCCGTGTCGCTTCGATACCGGACAACTCCGGTAGATCGATGTCCATCAGGATAACGTCGGGCCTGATGATCAGCGCACGCTCGATGGCGGTGTGGCCATCTGCCGCCTCAGCAACCACTTCGAGTTCCGGTCTGGCGGCGATGATCTCCCGCAGCATCCGGCGCATCCGGGGATGGTCTTCGACAAGCATGACGCGAATCATCGTGTGACCTCGCCGTCGGAGCAGGGTAACGTCACGCGCACGCTGGTGCCAGCGCCGGGTCGGCTGGTGACTGTCAGCTCGCCTCCTAAGAGTCGCGCTCGCTCGAACATGCTCTGGAGGCCGAACCGGCCGGGTGGCACTGGTGCGGACGGATCGAAACCTCGGCCATCGTCCGAGACGCAGACTACAATTTCACCTGCGCGCTGTTGCAACTGGATGATGACCTTCTGCGGCTGCCCATGCTTGCCGGCGTTAATCACCGCTTCGCGGATGATTCGTAGCAGCGCGACCTGCAGGTGGGCAGGTACGTCGGAAAGCGGTTCGGGCTGGTGAACCTCGATCGAGCAACCGAAGCGGTCGGCCAGGTCTTCAGCTAAGCGCTCGAGTGCCCTCAGGAAATCGATCGGGGCAGCCGTTTGCCCGCGCAAGATCGTAATCGCATAGCGAGCTTCCGCCAGCGCCCGGTCGGCGAGCTCGCGAAGTGCATCTGATCCCGCAGCTCCGAGTCGCAGTTGCAGGACAGCCAGATCCTGTGCCAGCCCATCATGGAGTTCGCGAGCCAGGCTCGCACGCTCCTCGCGAACTGCCGCCTGAGCAAGCTCGTCATAGAGGTCGATCGCCCGCAACAGGCTCGCCGTTTGGTTCGCGACGGTCCTAATGTACTCATCTGTTTCCGCTTCCGGCTCGTGCGCGGATCGAAATGTGACGGTAATCCAGCCGTAGCGGGTGTAGTCTGCTTGAATCGGATAAACATGGGAGTTTCTCGCATTGCTCGGGGCTGGGGGCTCGGCATGACTCAAGACGACGTCGGCATCGGCCGGCACTGCGAGGCGCTGAATCGCTTGCCGAGCTGACTCGAGCACCAAATCTCGGTCACGACTCGCGACCGTCGTCTGGCTCAGCGTCAATAGCGCTGACGCTCGCTCTTGCTGCCGCCGAAGGCCGCTCACGGCGCGCAGGTATTGATCCCCGAGGTAGACGAGTAGGAGCACGTACGAGGTCAACCACAGAAGGTCGGGGTTGCCGATCGTCGTGTGGAGCGGAGCCGGATAGAAGGCGAACTGGATCTGCGCGAAGGCGGCGGTGACGAAAGAGAGGGCCAACCAGATATCGATGCCCCGCTGGACCGCGGCGCTGAGCTTGGCAGCCAGCAGGACATACAAGGAGCTGATCCCTACCTGCAGTGCGAGCCCGACAACGGTGTGCCTGAACAGCGTGCTGGGCTCCAGTGCTTCGGAGACACCGGGGATGAGCTCGAACAAGGTGGGCAAGGTGAAGCGACCAACCCACAGGCCAGCATCAATTAGAGCAATCGAACCAAGCGCGGCGACAACGACCGACCAGCGGCGTGGGAGATGGCCGCCGAGACCGACGAGCAGGAGAAGGCCAGCGACCAGCCGTGTGATGATCCAACCGTAGATCGGCGCGTCGCCAATGGCCGGCAGCATGGAGACACTAAAGGGCACGATGAGGCCGAACCACAGGGCCGTGATCGCAATCGAGCCAAAGGCAGCCGAGACGGCGAGGTCGAACGGTTGCCGGCCGAAGGCGTAGCGGATTGCCCCAACGCCGGCTACGAGGGTCGCCACGAGCGCGTTGAACGTCTCGATGGTGAAGCGAAGCGTATGATGGCGGAACGCAACCTCGCCATAGGGGGTGAGGAGCGAGACCAAGGTCAGGGCGCTCAGGAGGGCCCACCAGGCCAGCACCACGGAGTGTGGCCAACGGAACGGGCGTGCGCGTTCACGCCTTGCTGTGATGAGTCGTGCTGTATCCTCGACCATCGCCGCCGCAGCCGCGTGGCACCCACTACACAGTATATGCCTGGCATGCACGACCACGCTGCTGTCTTACCCCTCGGTACCCTGCCGCCCGCATGCCACGAGTAATACCCACGCGGCTCATCCTCAGCGATACGCCTTTTGGCGTATGTTCCTTCGCGCCTCCGGCTAAGCGGTCGAGCGCGAAGGGACAATCGAGTGCGTACAGGCGAATTCGCTCGAAGACGCGATGCTGGACAGAGATCTCTGTCCAGCATCAACTCGAAAGCGCTCGCTTCGGTGTCCGCTCACTCGATGGTGCCGTCGGCAGCTCTCCGCGCTCTCCCCAACCGGAGGACTATGGCGTCTTGGTCGGCGATGGCGTCTTGCTCGGCGCTGGAGTCGGCGTCCGCGCTGGAGTCGGCGTCCGCGCTGGAGCTGGTGTGTGGGCCGGTGTCGGCGTTCGCGCTGGGGTCGGTGCGTGAGTCGCCGCCGGTGTCTGGGCTGGGGTCGGTGTATAGGCCGCCGTCGGTGTTCTATGCTGTAGCACTGGCGTAGGGGTATGGGCAGCCGTGGGCGCGGTGCGGCGGCACGCCGCACCGATGCTCAGCACCGCGAACACAGCGAGCATGACGATGGCGAGGCTTCGTAACCAGCGCACAAGTCTCCCTCCTTGTCTCCGTCCCAACTGTCCGGTCTGCCGCCGGCGGCTCCCGGCCTCGCTATCGAGCGTAGTGAGGAGCTGCAGAGGCGGGTATACGCGTTTTGGCGTACTGCTGCTCGACGAGGAATTCGGCGAGGCCAGAGGCAAGCTCATATTTCGGCTCCCACCCGAAGTCTCGTCGCATGCGGTCGGGCCGTAGGCAGGAGATGCGGATGTCGCCTGGCCGGGCGGGCTCATACCGGCGGAGCGCCCGCCCGAAGTGCGCCTCGAGCAAGGCAAGCAGCTCATTGATGCTGGTCGCGCGGCCGCTCCCGACGTTCCAGACGCCGCAGCGATCACTGTCGAGCAGCCGGAGGAGGGCCGCTACCACATCTCTCACGTAGATGAAATCGCGACGTTGCTCGCCGCTGCCGAAGATCGTCACCGGCAGGGCGTGCTGAAGCCTGGCAGCAAAGATCGCAATCACGCCCCCTTCGAGGCCGACCCGCTGCCGTGGCCCGTAGACGTTGGCGAGCCGCGCAATGGCGTAGGATAGGCCACTCCACTCGACAAGGGACTCTGCCAGGTACTTGTGAGCACTGTATGGATTTGCCGGGTGGGGAGCTGCGTTCTCATCAGCACCGGTGGTCTCACCATAGACGCCGCCAGTGGAAGCGAAGACGAATCGCCGCACCCCGCATGCCAGCGCGCCGAGCACGACGTGCACGGTTCCATTCACGTTCACGAGCCAGTCACGGACTGGATCCTCGACGGATCGCGCGACGCTTACCTGCGCTGCCAGATGGATGACCGCCTCTGGCCGGAGGGCACGGATCAGGCCAGGCGTCAGCGGGTTTGCGATGTCGATGGCGACAATCTCTAGGTCCGGTGGAAGGTAGTCAAGGCATCCTCGTGAGAAGTCGTCCAGCACGATCGGCGTGTCGCCACGGGCCAGCAGTGCTTCGACGACATGACTGCCGATGAAACCAGCACCACCGGTTACCAGCACACGCATGAGTCGACCTCCTTCTGCCTCGTGCTGGCGTGCTGTCTCCCTGCTTGGGGAACAGCCGGGCGAGATCGTCTCTGGCCGGCATGTGGAGAGGCCACATATTCTTGCCCGCGAGAGCCTGGATCGAGGAGGAGTTCACTGAGCGCGCGAGCGGCGAGCTGTGTCGCTTCCAGCTGCTTGAGGATGAGTGCCAGTGCAGCCAGC
This sequence comes from uncultured Thermomicrobiaceae bacterium, assembly GCA_938082375.1. Taxonomy (GTDB): domain Bacteria; phylum Chloroflexota; class Chloroflexia; order Thermomicrobiales; family Thermomicrobiaceae; genus Thermalbibacter. The sequence goes on along the minus strand of CALKCJ010000010.1, from coordinate 78,281 downwards.
GTCTTCCGCCAAGAACCGGGTGCGCTGTAGGCATCAGAGTCGTGGAGCAGCAGGATGTCCCCCGCCTCCGGCTCTCCGATGCGCTGGGCGATGGATGCCGCTGTCGCGTGCGGCTCCCAGTCACGCCCCCAGCGATTCCAGAGGACAGGCTGCCAGCCCTGGCGCCTCGCCTCCCACCAAGTCGTCAGCGTGAAGACGCCGAACGGCGGGCGAAAGAACCGCGTCGGCTGCCCGGTCGCGTCCTCGATGACGGTGCGGGCCCGGCGGAGATCATCGACGATCTGCCACGGCAGTAGCCTAAGGTGATTGCGATGGCGATAGCCGTGAACACCCACGTCGTGCCCGCGCCGGACGATTTCGAGGGCGAGGGATGGGGTTCGCTCCACGCGTTCCCCAACAAGGAAGAAGGTGGCGGTGGCGCCAGCCTGTTCCAGCAGGCGCAGGAAGTTTTCAGTAGGTGCGCCTGGCCCGTCATCGAAAGTCAAGGCCACTGCCGAGCTCGACGGGGTGCGATTCAGGACAGGAAAGAGACGGCGGCCTGGCACTGTGACCGCGAGGGCCGGGGCGGCGTGGCAGACGAGGAGCGTGGCCGCTCCTAAGAAGAGACTTCGTCCAGTGGTACCCATCGTAGCCTCCGAGACTGAGACTCGCTGAAGATCTGTTGCAACCGGGACTGCGCCTGGTCGGGGGTCATGGACGAGGTGTCGAGCACGATCACGCCCACTGGGCGACTCTCCGGTTCGCTGTGAGTCATGACAAGAATGCGGGTATGACTCGGCGCCACTACGAGCGCGGTGAGGCTCAACCGCTCACGTGAGCTGGGCAATGGGAGAAAGTAGACCGGTGACGCGCCGGCACCGGCCTCGAGTTCCGACACCGCTTGTCGCACAGCCTGGCGCCGTCGCCACGGGCTGACGAGGTGGCGTTGAGAGGGACTCTCGACAACCCCGAACGAGATCTCCGAGGCGGGGTGCAGCCCGCGTGCCCCAGCTGCGTCTACAAGCAAGGTCGCCGGCACATGCCAGGCCTCTATCTGACTTTGGAGCGCTCCAGCGACGAGCGGGTCCGTCGCGATCACGACGAGGGCTTCCTCGCCCGCGGCGGGTATGTGGTCGGTGATTGGGAGGCGGAGTGTACGGCCGGTCATGGCGAGCGCACCAGGCGAGAGCGTGAGCCAGAGCGCTGCGGCCGCGAGCGATGCGGCAACCGGCAGGAGCCGCGGGAGTGAGCGAGAAGGAGACGCTTGCACTGAACGCGCAGCTGAAAGCGGTTCCGTAGTCAGGATCGCCGTGCTTGCTGGCACGTCGCTCTCGAAGTACAGCGTGGAGGGGCGCAGCGTGCCAGAGGCCATGGCGCGGAGCATCTCGTGCAGCTCGTCAGCGTCGCGCGCCCAGCGGGCGATGCCGACCTGTTCCATGAAGCGAGCGTTGAGGCGCCCGTGTCCTGGGATCGGGTGGTAGAGGATGATCGGCCGGCCGAGGGCAATCGCTTCCAGGCAGGTGACCCCGCCCGCATTTTGAATGAGGCAATCCGCGGCAGCCAATAGCTGGGGCATATCGTTCACCCAGCCGAGGATGAGCACAGTGGGGCATCCGTGGAAGCGGCGCTCCAGCCTGGATCGCAGCCGCGTATTTCGACCGGTCACGACGACGGTGAAGGCGCCAGTGGAGATGACCAGGTCAACCGTCTCGGCGAGCGCGCCGACACCCCACGCCCCACCGGTGACCAGGGCCACAAACGCGTCCTCCGGGATACCCACGGCACGGCGGGCCGCCGCTCGATCAGGCGACACCGCCGCGAAGGCAGGCGCCAGCGGCGGCCGGATCACGCAGGCGGAGTTGCTCCCGGCTCTCTGTACCGCGTGGGCGCTGGCGGCTGAGAGGACGAGGTGCCGGTCGATGCCGGGAGCTACCCAGAGCTTGGGTACGCCATAGTCCGAGATCACCGCGACAGCCGGGATTGCCAGGCGGCCAGTCCGCCGTAGCCACCCCAGGGTAGCGGTCACCAGCGGGTAGGTCGACACAACGATGTCGGGTCGCTCGCGCTCGATGATCCGCTGCAGGCGGCGGCCGAAGAGGAGCCCGGAGAGGAGCCGGATGAGGCAAGCGATCGGTGTCAGGTCAACCAGGCGGAAGAGCAGCTCGTAGTTCCAGGGAGCATGCTCAAGCTGAAATCGGTAGACCGAGCGCAGCAGCCGCTCAAAGCGCGGCGACATGGAGCGGAGGCCATCGATCGACACCACCTCGTGACCGGCTCGCTCCAGCTCGCACCGGAGTGCATGAGCCATGGCCTCATGTCCGCCGCCGATCGCGGCCCAGAGGATCAGGATGCGCTGCCGGCCTCTATGCGGCAGCCCTCCTGGCGAGATGGTGACATTGTTTTCGATCTGTTCCCGCATTTGGGGAGACAGGATCGCTCTCCCAAGGAGGACAGCACCGAAGATAAAGATGACCAAAACGACGACTACCATCGCACCTCTACCACTGTCGATCACTCCACAGAGAGGACAGGTATCGACAGCACACCCTCGGTGTTATGGGCACGCGGAGGTGGCGTCCATACGCTCTTTGGCGTAGTGGGGAATCACGTGTGGTAAGCGCGGTGCGAGAACCAGCGGGCACCGGTGAGGAGCACGACAGCGAGACAAGAATCGTCTGGCGGGGCTCTTGGGCATGGCGTGTCCAGTATCGTCCCCAGCGGGGACGGCGAGCGCACGCCAAGATCGTCAACGAGGGCTGCTCAACGTGCTACCGTCGTACGTCGCTCGCGAGACACCGTCTCCCGGCGGAGGAGCTCATAGAGAGCGATGGAGCCGGCCACGGCTGCGTTCAAGGACGTGACACGCCCGCGCATGGGCAGCATAACTTGGAGATCGGCGCGCTTGAGCAAGACCGGCGACATCCCGCGCCCCTCCGAGCCAACGATCAGCAGCGCCGGGGTGGGGATGTCGGCCTCGAACAGGCTGCGTGCGCCGGGGCCAGGCTCCAACGCGGTCACCCAGTAGCCCTGCGCGCGCGCCTCGTCCACAGCGCGTGCCAGGTTGACCACCTGCGTGATCCAGAGGTACTCCACCGCACCCGCCGAGGCGTTGACGACAGCCGGTGTGACGCCAGCGGCCCGCCGCTCCGGAAGCACGACACCGGCCACTCCGACCGCTTCGGCCGTGCGCAACAGCGTGGCGAGGTTCTGCGGGTCCTGGAGATGGTCGAGCACCAGGATCGGCCTGCCGTCTCCCTGGTTGAGAACCTGATCGAGGCGCACGTAGGGATATGAGCTGGTCTCCAGCGCGATTCCCTGGTGATTGACCGGGCCGAGGAGCCGGTCGAGCTCGCGCCGCGGCACCCGGCACACCTCGATGCGCCGGGCTTGGGCCAGTGTGACCAGTTCCTGGATCCGCCCGTGCCGCTCGATGCCTTCGGCCACCAGCAGAAGCCGGTGACGCCGCCGGCCGTGCAACGCCTCGTAGATCGCGTTCCGCCCGTAGAGGTATTCAGACCTGTTCACACCCAGCGCCAGTTGGTGCCGCTCGGCGTATCCTCGAGCGCCACGCCGAGCTCGGCCAGCCGCTCGCGGATCCGGTCGGCGAGTGCCCACTGCCGCTGCTGGCGGAGTTCGGTTCGGATCTCGATCAGGAGCTGGATAAATGGTTCGACCGCGCGGCCAATGGGAACCCCCGGCTCGTCCAGCCGCAGGCCCAGCACGCCACTTAGCTCGGCGAGCACGGCCTGCGCGTAGCGGATCGCCGCGCGGTCGGTCTCCGCTGCCTGGGCCCGGTTGATCGAGCGCGCCAGCTCGAAGAGGTGGGCAAGCGCGACCGGTGTGTTGAAATCGTCGTCCATCGCCTGCCGGAAGCCCGTCCGCGTCGCGTCGGCCAGGTCGGCCAGCTCGGACGCTGGGCGCTCCGGCGGCGCACCCTCCAGGTCGTAGCCCCGCACCGCGCTGCGCAGGCGAGCCAGACCCCGGCGCGCCGCCTCGAAGGCCTCATCGGTGAAGGTAAGCGGGCTCCGGTAGTGTGAGCTGAGCACGAGCAGGCGGAACGGGCCGGCACCTCCCTGCTCTAGGAGCTCGCGGATCGTGATCAAGTTGCCAATCGATTTGCTCATCTTCTCGCCGCCGAGCTGGAGCAACCCGTTATGGACCCAGTAGCGGACGAAGGGTTTCTTACCGGTAAAGGCTTCCGACTGAGCGATCTCGTTCTCGTGGTGCGGGAAGATCAGGTCCGCGCCACCGCCGTGGATATCGATCTGCTCCCCAAGGTGGCGGTAGATCATGGCACTGCACTCGATGTGCCAGCCGGGTCGCCCGGGCCCCCAGGGGCTGTCCCAGGCCGGCTCGCCGGGCTTGGCCCCTTTCCAAAGCGCGAAGTCCATCGGGTGTTCCTTGCGGGGATCCACCTCGACGCGGGCACCAGCCAGCATCTCATCCAGCGAGCGGCGTGAGAGCTTGCCATAGTCCGGGAACGAGGTAACGCGGAAGAAGACATCGCCGCCCTCCACCGCGTATGCGTGGCCCTTGGCGATCAGACCGGCGACCATCTCGATGATGGTGGGGATCTCCTGGGTAGCCCGAGGGTACAGCGTTGCCGGCTTGATATTGAGCGCGGCGGTCTCATCCAGCCAGGCATCGATGAGCTGCTCGGCGAGCGCGCTTGGCTCCATACCGAGTGTGGCCGCACGCTGGATAATCTTGTCATCGACATCGGTAAAGTTCATGGCGTAGGTGACCTGGTAGCCTGCGTACTCCAGGTACCGGCGGATCATGTCGAACACGATCGCCGACATCGCGTGGCCGATGTGGGCGTCGGCATAGACCGTTGGGCCGCAGACGTACATGCGCACCCGGCCGGGCTCGATCGGGTGGAACGGCTCTTTCTCCCGCGTCATGGTGTTCGTGATCTGCAAAGGCATGATCGTCGTCTCGCTCCCTTGACTGTCCCCGCCGGAGGTCGTCCTCCAGAGGATACCCCGCCTTTGTAGCGTGGCATTCCCTGTGGGTACTGACCGCTGGCGTGCCGAAAGACCCTGATAGGGTAGAACAGCGTCGCTCCATCTGTTGCGCACTGGCAGCTCGACTCGCGGGGGACGTCCTCCAGCGCGCTGCAGGTTCAGTTTATCCGTTCACAACGTGGACGGTGCAATAGGTGCGGGGTGCCGACGCCAGTCAGCACCCCGCAGCACAGGAACAGACGAGACAAGAGCGACCGAACACGACGAGGTGAGGGTGGCCGCCCTCAGTCCTCGTCGCCAGACGATCCTGCCTTCGCTGTCGTGCTCGACCTCGCACTGTCGTGGCCGTTCGTCGAGTCGGTGTTTGATTTCCGATTGTCAGTGATGTAGAAGCCCGATCCCTTGAAGATGATGCCGGCGGGGAACAGGAGCCTGCGGACTGTGCCGCCGCACTGCGGGCATGTCGTCACCGGGTCGTCACTGAACCGCTGCCGCATCTCGAAGCTGTGATGACAGGACGTACACAAATACTCGTAGATCGGCATCCGTTCATCCCTCCTCGACCCGAACTCCTGAGGGTCGCGTCCTTCGTGCAATTTTACGCATGGCTGCGCGCATGAGCAAGGGTTACCGAGCAAGTTTGATTTGGATCGGCTCAAGGTCGTTCCAGTTCAGGCCCACTTTGGCCTCGACGACGAGCGGCACGTTCAGCTTGACGACGCCCTCCATCAAAGACACCGCGAGCGCCGCGAGTTCAGGCACTTCGGACTCTGGTGCTTCGAAGAGCAGCTCGTCGTGCACCTGAAGCAGCATCCGACTGCGCAGGCGTCGCTCAGCGAGTGCGTGGTGAACCCGGATCATGGCCAGCTTCATGATATCGGCTGCCGTGCCTTGCAGCGGCATGTTCACGGCCATGCGCTCGGCGGCCAGGCGCCGGTTCGGGTTGGTCGAGTGGATGTCGGGGACATAACGTCGCCGCCCGAACAGGCTCTCGACGTAGCCCTGCTCGGCGGCCCGGCGCCTGGTCTCTTCGAGGTAGCGGTGGACTCCAGGGAAGCGGGCGAAGTACCGGTCAATGAAGCGCTGAGCATCCTGGCGGCTCATGCCGGTATCGCGGGCGAGGCCGAAGGCCTGCATCCCGTACATGATGCCGAAGTTCACCACCTTCGCGATGCGCCGCATCTCTGGCGTTACGGCCTCGAGCGAGACGCCGAAGACCTCGGCGGCCGTGGCGGCGTGGATATCCTTCCCCTCCCAGAAGGCGCGCGTCAACGCCTCGTCGCCACTGAAGTGGGCCATCAACCGGAGTTCGATCTGCGAGTAGTCCGTCGAAAGGAAAACGGCGGGCTCCTCGAAGGGCCGGTATCCTGGCCGATTGTCGGCAATGAAAGCGCGCCGTACCTGCTGGCCGAGCTCGCCTCGGGCTGGGATGTTCTGTAGGTTGGGATCGGACGAGCTCAGCCGGCCCGTCGCGGCTACCGTCTGGTGAAAGATCGTGTGCACGCGCCCGGTCTGGGGGTGAACCTGCCGCGGCAAGGTGTCGACGTAGGTCGACTTCAGCTTGAGGAGCTGCCGGTATTCGAGGATTGCCTCAACGATCGGATGTGCGTCGCGCAGTGCTTCGAGCACATCCTGGCTCACCGAATAGCCCGTCTTGGTACGGCGTCCACGGGGCAGGCGGAGCTCGTCGAAGAGCACGTTGGCGAGCTGCTGTGTCGAGTTGACGTTGAAGGGGTGGCCAGCGAGCCGGTAGATTTCGAACTCGCGCTGCTGGATCTGGCCATCGAGCTGGGCTGAGAGTTCGGCGAGAAAGTCGGTATCGATCGCGATGCCAGCCTTTTCCATATCGATCAGCACGTCGAGCAGTGGGAGCTCGATCTCCTGGAAGAGCCGCTCCTGCCGCTGCTCGACGAGCGCCGGGCGGAGCACGTCGACTAGGCGATAGGTCGCCTCGACGTCCGCGCAGGCGTAGCTCGTCGCCTGGGCGATCTGTGTCTGATCCATCGTGATCTGCTTACGACCCCGGCCAATCAACTCCTCGATCTGTTGCATCTCGAGACCAAGCTTGGTGAAAGCGAGTTCCTTGAGCCCGATCGAGGTCTCGCCGAGCAGGTAGGCCGCGATCATGGTATCGAAGGCGATGCGGGGCCGGGGAAAGCCGGCACGCTCCAGCACCAGCGCGTCGTACTTGCCGTGGTGGGCATAGACGGCGAGGCCGCTACGCCGCAGGTGCGCGGACAACGCCTGGCGCACTGCCTCGACCGGGAGCTGGTCGTCCCCAGTGCTGTGCCCCAGCGGGATGTAGTAGCTTCGATCCGGCGCGGTGGCGAGCGCGATGCCGACCAGCTCGGCGTACATCGGGTGGAGCGCCGTTGTCTCGACATCGAGCGCGATCGCCTCTGCCTGCGCCAGGTCGTCGAGGAGCCGTGCTAAGTCGTCGGAGTTTAAGACAGCCGTGCGCTGGGCACTCGGCTGGACAGGTGGCCGTGAGACCGCGCTGGGCTTGATCGGCTCGGGGAGCTTCGGCACCAGGCTGCGAAACTCGAGCTCGCGAAAGAGCTCCAGCGCCCGCTCGCGCTCGTACCAGCCGACCCGGCACGCCTCGGGATCGAAGTCCAGCTCGACGTCCTTGACGATGGTGGCGAGTTCCCGGCTCGTGAACGCCTGCGCGGCATTGGCCCGGAGGGCGTCGCGGATACGTGGCGGGGTAATCTCTTCAAGGTGCTCGATCATAGCTTCGAGCGAAGGGTACGCCTGGATCAGCTTTGTCGCGGTCTTCTCGCCGATCCCAGGTACGCCAGGGATGTTGTCCGATGGATCGCCCACCAGGGCCTTATACTCGGGGAGCCGCTCCGGGGCGAAGCCGTAGCGCTCGATCACGGCCTGGCGGTCGAAGACGCGGAACTCGCCGAATCGCTGGCGACCTGGCAGCACGACCCGGATCCCCCCATCGGCGAGCTGGAGGAGGTCGCTGTCTCCGGTCACGATCACGACTTCGAGGCCGCGCTGGCGGGCGAGGGCGGCGAGTGAGCCGATCACGTCGTCTGCCTCGTAGCCCTCCTTGACCATGATCGGGATGTTGAGCGCCTCGAGGATCTGCCGGATGCGCTCCATCTGCTGACGCAGGTCATTCGCCATCTCTGGTCGGTGCGCCTTGTACTCGGCGTAAACCTCGTGCCGGAAGGTACGACCAGAGTCAAAACAGACCACCGCGTAGTCTGGCTTGAAGGCGCGAAGCACCTCGAGGAGCATGGCGGTAAAGCCGAACACGGCGTTCGTCGGCTCGCCGCTCGATGTCGCGAGCGTATCCGGTAGTGCGTGGAAGGCGCGATAGGCGAGCCCATGCCCGTCGACGAGCATGAGGGTGCGTGGCTTTTCCCCCTGCCGCTCGACCTCGCTCACCGTGGCCTCCTCTGCCAGGCCCATTATACGGGAGCGGCCCCGCGCTCGCAGGGGCGAATGCAACCGCGCGCAGCCTCGTTCGTTGACATAGTTGCAGCAGAGGCGCAGATCCCGTGCTCCTCCTCACGCGGCTAGCGGCGGATGCATCCGTGTCGACAGGTTGCCCGCCGCTAGTATTGTTTTCGGCATCGAGACTCGCGGCGGCGTTCGCTGTTTCCGGTGACGGCGACGAGCAGCCTGCGGCGCCTTGCGCACGTCTCCTGGGAAACGCCCGAGCGGCGGGATGATCCGCCCAGCGCACAGAATCCGAACCGCCTGGCGAAGCGTACCAGTGACGAGCTCGCTCGTCGGCGCCCGGCGTCGGGCATGGGGCTCCGGCGCGAGGCACGGCAGCGAAGGGCCCACGACGCTGGGACACGTGAGCTCGCCTCGCTACGCCGGGGGCGCCGCCAGGTGGTTCGAGACCGACTGATTGCTATAATTCGCGGTGTCTCAGGTAGGGGAAGCGCGAGCGGTGGTTGGGGGAGGGGCGATCTGGACGACCGGTGCGAGGCGTGTGTGATGGGAGAGACGCGGACTCGTGCAGATGCGTGCGGCCGACTCGTCTCCCGCGCGTTACCCGAGGCGATTGCGGTGTTCGAGAAGAGGAACGGCTATGAGCGTTGACGTGCGGGCACTCGCCGAGGTGATCAGCGAGAACGTCGAGAGGGTCATCGTCGGCAAATCTCGCGAAGTGCGCTTGGTGCTCGTGGCCCTGTTGTGCCGGGGCCACGTGCTGATCGAGGACGTGCCGGGTGTCGGGAAGACGGTGCTGGCCAAGGCGATTGCCCGGAGTATTGGATCGAGCTTCAAGCGCATCCAGTTCACCCCTGACCTCCTGCCTTCAGATGTCACCGGCGTGAGCATCTTCAACCAGCAGACGGGGCGGTTCGAGTATCGACCGGGGCCAGTGGTGGCGCAGATCGTTCTGGCCGACGAGATCAACCGGGCGACACCCAAGACGCAGTCGGCGCTGCTGGAGGCGATGGAGGAGCGGCAGGTTACCGTCGATGGTATAACGTACCAGCTCCCGATACCGTTTATCGTGCTCGCCACTGAGAATCCGATCGAGTACGAGGGCACCTTCCCGCTCCCCGAGGCCCAGCTTGACCGGTTTCTGATCCGCATCTCGCTTGGCTACCCCAATCACCGGAGCGAGATTGAGATCTTGAACCGCCAGCACTACCAGCACCCGCTGGAGCGGCTGGGTCAAGTGGTCTCCGTCGACGATCTCGTCGAAGCCCAGGAAGCCGTGCGGCGGGTGCATGTCGACGACCTCCTCAAGGAGTACATCGTCTCGATCGCGGAGGCGACCCGCCAGCACGAGGAGGTGTACCTCGGGGCCGGGCCGCGCGGATCATTGGCGCTCTACAACACGTCGCGCGCTTGGGCCGCGATGCAGGGGCGCGACTACGTCATCCCGGACGACATCAAGGAGCTCGCTGAGGTCACCCTAGCGCACCGCATCATCGTCAGCCCGGCCGCCCGGATGCGGAACGTCGATAGCCGCTCGGTCGTGCGCGACGTGCTGTCGAAAATCCCCGTCCCTGGAGCCCGTCCGGCCGTCTCGCGACCGGCCGACGCGCCCCGGCGTCGACTGCCGTTTGGTACGGAGCGATGAACTGGCTCAAGCTCAGCGCGCTGGCGCTGCTGATCCTCGCGCTCGCACAGCTTAACCGCTGGAAGGTTTTCGACAAGCTCTTCTTTGTGCTCCTCGGCTTGCTGCTCCTTTCGTACGTGTGGAGCCGCCTCAGCCTGCGCGGCCTAATGGTCACGCGACGGACCGCGACTGACCGGGCACAGGTGGGAGACCTGCTGGTCGAGCGGATACGGGTGGAGAACACCAGCCGCTTCGCGAAGCTCTTTGTGGAAGTGATGGATCACTCGGATCTACCTGGACACCGCCTGAGCCGCGTGATCCACCTGGCCGCACGCGACGCTGCGAACTGGAAAGCGCAGACCTGGTGCGCCCGACGGGGCCGCTTCCGGCTCGGTCCGCTGACGCTCTCGTCCGGAGACCCGTTCGGCCTGTTCCCCACCCGGCAGGTCGTGCCGCATGTCCAGGAACTGGTGGTCTATCCCGCCACGGTCGATCTCAGCGGTTTCCGGCTCCCCCACGGCGAGCTGGCCGGCGGGAGCTCGCTCCAGCGGCGTACCCCCTTCGTGACCCCGAACGCCGCTGGGGTGCGGCAGTACCTGCCAGGCGATAGCTTCAACCGCATCGCCTGGTCGGCCACTGCCAGAACGGGCCAGCTCATGGTGAAGGAGTTCGAGCTCGACCCCTCGACTGACATCTGGATCGTCCTCGACATGGAGGCGCGGCACCACGTCCGCGCCGCGGATGCGGGCGGTGGTCGCCGCCCGGTTGTTGGCGAGGCGCTCCCGCTCAGTTTCTGGCTCGACTCGACCGAAGAATATGCCGTGACGATTGCCGCGTCACTGGCGCGACACTTTCTTGACCAGAATCGGAACGTCGGCTTGATCGCCAACACCCGACAGCCGGTCATGATCCCCGCAGACCGGGGAGCTCGGCAGTTGGTGAAGATCCTCGAACTTCTCGCTGTCCTCAGTGCCGACGGCGAGCGACCACTCGCCGAGGTGCTAGTGTCGGAGGCGGGATCCCTCACGCGACACAGTACCGCGATCGTCATCACGCCTTCGACGGACGAGAGCTGGGTGCGCGGCTTCGTCGAGCTGGCCGCGCGGCATGTGCGCAGCATGGCGGTCATCGTGGAGCCGAGCACGTTCGGTAGCGCTGAGAGCAGCCTGCTGGTGGTGAGTGACCTGGCAGCCGTGGGCGTCCCGACCTATCTCGTCAAGTATGGGGACGATATCGCGCGGGCGCTGGCGGGGCAGGGGCGAGGCGCTGGCGTGCCGATGGCAGCGAGCCGGTAACCCGTCAGCATGCTGGCGAGAGGTGGAGCGCGTGCGATGACCAAGACGTGGTGGCGACGCTTGAGCCCGCAGGCTGGGTGGTCGACCTTCTGGCTCGTCGCGATTGTGGCTCTGACGGCGACATGGTCGACCGTGCGTGCAGACTGGGTCGACGGGCTGACCATCCTGCCGGGAATCACCATCTCTGGTCTGGTCATCGGGCTGGTGCTGTCAGAATGGCGTCGGTTGCCGACCTGGCTCGCCCACCTGGTGATGATCGTTCTCGGTGCCGCTGTGATCCTCTGGCGCATGAGCAGACAGCTCAGCGACCAGCTTGGTGGCTTGAGCGACAAGCTCTGGTTCCTCTGGACGCGCTGGGCCGCATGGTTCACGGCCATCCAGCACGGCCAGCGGGCCGAGGATCTCTACCTCTTCATCCTGTTGATGGCGGCAATCCATTACCTGATCGCCTACTGCGCGACCTGGCTCGTGCTGCGGCAACGGCATCCCTGGCTGAGCGTCCTGCTACCAGGGATTATCGTGCTCACGAACCTGGGCTACTCGCGCAAGGTGTCGCTGGTCTATCTGTTCCTCTACCTGTTTGCCGCAATGATCCTGGTCGGCAGAGTGCACCTTGCGGCGCGCGAGTGGTCGTGGCGTCGCCTGGGCGTGCCGTATTCCGGAGCGATCGCCTGGCAGGCCCTGTGGGTGCTGAGCTATGTGGCAGTCGCGGTAATGATTGGCGGTTGGCTGGTGCCACTCTCCGTGCACAGCCAGCGTGCGGCGGCTGCGTGGCGTGAGGTGGACGGCCCGTGGGAGCACGCCCGCGATACGCTGGCGCTCTGGTTTCCGTCGGTACGAGGCCCCGGCGGCCGCGGTGTCGGGGGCTTCGCCTCCTTCGGTAACTCGTTCCAGCTTGGCGGTCCGCTCCGACTCAGCGATGAGCCGGTCTTGCTGGTGCAGGGCGAGACCGCGCCGTACCTTGTCGCCCACCGGTACAACATCTTCACCGGCCAGGGCTGGCTGACCGATTTAGATCCGTCAAACCAGGCCGATGTACCACCATACGAACGGTCTGGCCTTGTGAACGGGCCGCTCGTCGAGCTCGGCGCCGACGAGCCGTTACCGACTGTGGCCTGGTCGGCTGAAGCGCGGGTGCAGCAGCGCTTCGCCGTCGAAGTGATCGAGCCCCGCAGCGCGCTGATCTTTACCGGTGGCCAGCCTGTCTCGGTCAGCCGCCCGGTGCGTGTCCAGATGAGCTGGTACGACTCCCAGGGAGTGGTGATCGACGTGCAAGGCGTCCAGCTCAGTGCCGTGCCACCGGAACTGCGGCCGCTGGTGGAGCTTCTGAAGCAGGCCGATTTCACTCCGCCGCAGCCCACCCCGGCGCCGACCCCCGAGACCGGTGATATCCCAACACCAGGGCCTGTCCCGGAAGGAGGCGAGCAGGCGACCCCGACGCCCGCACCGGATGTCACCCCGACACCGCAAAATGGCGAACGGCCGCGGTACGGCTCCCCGCCCGAACTGCCTGAGATTCAGGCCTTGTTGCGTCAGCTCCGCCAGCGGGGTATCGAGGCGACCTATTACATCGATGACCAGAGTGGGTACCGCGTCAAGTACCTGTGGTACAGCGGCCCGTTACCTGTCTACGATGACGTCGAGGCGATTTTCGCACAGGATGCGATCCGCCAGGGCTATCGCTACGAGGTCGTCTCGAGCATCAGCCTTGCGACTCCTGGACAACTCCGCCAGGCCGCGCAGCTCGCTATGCAGCTCTACTCTGGGCAGAGGGATCCCTTCATGCCCTGGCACGACATCATCGCGACCGACTACGGCGTGTATCCGGTGCCGATTTACCAGCGGTACACACAACTGCCTCCCACCGTCTCGGCACGCACCGTCGAGCTCGCTCACTCGCTCGCCGCTGGGAAGACGAACGCCTACGACGTCGCCGAGGCGATTGAGAGCTACCTGCGATCGCACATCACCTACAACGAGAACATCACGCAACCGCGGGTCGCCGACATCGTCGACTACGTGCTCTTCGAACGACCTGAGGGCTACTGTACCTATTACGCGACTTCGATGGTGGTGCTGCTGCGGATCCTCGGTATCCCGAGTCGGATCGTCGTGGGCTATTACCCAGCGGACTATGATGAGAAGGCGGGTGGTTTTCTCTATCGGGATCTGAACGCGCACGCCTGGGTCGAGGCCTATTTCCCTGGCTATGGCTGGATCCCCTTCGAACCGACGGCCGCGCGGTCGCCCATCGCGCGAGGCGTCGTGCCTGGAGTCGAAGGGTTGAGTGGCGGAGGCGGGCCTGGTGGATCTTCCTCGACCTTCCCGAGCGATGAGCGTCGGTTTCTCTCCCCCGAGGAGTTCGGTTTGCCAGAGGGTGCGGGTGCAGTTGGCGCTCTCGGCCCGCTGCCGGAGCAAGGTACACCGCGCTGGCTCGTCGCGCTCCGGGTGGTCGCACTCCTGTTGACGCTCCTGGTGGTGGCGGGACTGGCGGCCTGGTTCTGGGGCACGAGAGGCTTGTCGCCGATCGGCCAGCTCATGCTGAAGGTACAACGGGCCGCACGCCTCGCGGGCCTGCCGTACGAGGCGACGATGACCCCCTACGAGCTGGCTGCACTGGTAGCCAGCGCGTTTTCTGGTACTCGCCACCTCACGTGGTTCCTCGCCGACCTCTACACGCGCGAGCGGTATGGCGGGCGTTCGCCGACCGCGGACGAGCTGGTACAGGCGCAGCGGGCCTGGCGGCAGCTCCGCTGGCGCTTTGTTCGCCAGTTCTTCCAGACACGCTTGCGCCTCGTATTACCCACCGAGTCCGCGACCAGACAGTGAGGTGTGTGCCATGGGCAGCGTCTACGTTGTCGGTAGTGTCAATACCGACCTTGTCGTACGAGCGCCACGGTTTCCCGCGCCGGGCGAGACCGTGGTGGGTGAGACGTTCGCGACGTACGGTGGGGGCAAGGGCGCCAACCAGGCCATCGCGGCGGCGCGCATGGGCGTGCCTGTCGCGATGGTCGGTGCCGTTGGGGACGATCCATACAGCCTGCAACGACTCGCCGACCTTGCTGAGAGCGGCGTCGAGATCGAATCCGTTGCCCGGCGTGCTGAGGTACCCGGTGGAGTAGCACTGATTCTCGTCGCTCAGTCGGGTGAGAACGCAATTACGATCGTTCCCGGCGCGAACGGCACGCTTACGGCAGAGGAAGTCGAGGTCGCGCTCGCCGGGCGGATCGCTTCAGGGGACGTGGTCTGTACCCAGCTCGAGGTGCCGATCGCGGCTGTCCGGGCGGCCCTGTCGACGGCCCGGGCCGCAAGAGCGACAGCCGTGCTGAACGCCACACCGTTCACACCGGAAGCACGAGCGCTGCTCGAGCTAGCGGACATCCTGGTCGTCAACAACCTGGAGGCTCGCCAGCTCGCTGGCACGTGGGATGGGCCCGTCGAGCGTGCAGTGGAGCGACTGCACCGACATGGCGCGGGCGCGGTGGTGGTGACCCTCGGTGCCCGCGGTGCCTTGTTCTCGGTCCCGGCCGGGTGGTTCCGCGTCCCGGCCCCCGCGGTCGACGTCGTCGATACCACCGCAGCCGGTGACGCCTTCATCGGCGCGCTGGTGTCGCTCCTCGCTCAGGGGCTCGACTGGATGTCGATCGCTGAGCGTGCGGTGTGGGCCGGCGCGCTCGCTGTGCAGAGCGCGGGCGCCCAACCGTCTCTGCCGTTTCGCTCTCAGGTGGAGCAGGCTGCCCGCGCGTGGCCTTTGATCCGGGAACCGGCGCCGCCGTTCGAGTGAACGTGCGCGCTGAAAGCACACCCCCGCCGGGCCGGATAAGGGGCCGGGCGGGGGCGGACGATACGTGGCCAGCCACGCTCTACCAGTTGAGCGCGGCGACGAGCAGGAGCGCGACGATATTGACGACCTTGATCATCGGGTTGATAGCGGGGCCAGCGGTGTCCTTGTAGGGATCACCGACAGTATCGCCCGTCACAGCAGCCTGATGGGCGAAGCTGCCCTTGCCACCGTGCGCGCCCGCTTCGATCGCCTTCTTCGCATTGTCCCAGGCGGCACCGCCGGTCGTCATCGAGATGGCGACGAAGAGGCCGGTGGTGATAGATCCGATCAGCAGGCCGCCGACCGCTTCCTTGCCCAGCGTGATGCCGACGACGATGGGGCCAAGTACAGGGAGCAAGGCCGGAATCAACATCTCGCGCAGCGCTCGCCGCGTAACGATGTCGACCGCGCGGCCATACTCCGGGCGAGCGGTGCCCTCGAGCAGGCCGGGGATCTCGCGGAACTGGCGGCGCACTTCCTGTACCACGGCACCGCCGGCCTTCCCTACCGCTTCCATCAGGATGCTGGCGAAGAGATAGGGGAGCATGGCGCCGACTAGCAGGCCAATGACAACGCGCGGGTTGGACAGCTCGAATCTGACGGTGCCGCTGATTTCCAGGAAGTACGAAGCGAAGAGGACGAGGGCAGCGAGGCCAGCCGAGCCGATCGCGTATGCCTTGGTCACCGCCTTGGTGGTATTGCCCACCGCATCCAGCGGGTCGGTGACCGTCCGAACGCTCTCCGGCAACTCAGCCATCTCCGCGATGCCGCCAGCGTTATCGGTGATCGGTCCGAAGGAGTCGATCGCCACGATCATGCCAGTCATCGAGAGCATCGCCATCGCGGCGACGGCGAGGCCGTAGAGGCCGGCGTAGGGAGTCGTGGGCGACACGGTTAGGTTGTAGGCCGTGTAGATCGCAAGAGCGATCAAGATAATTGGCAAAGCGGTCGCGCGCATGGAGACTGCCAGCCCGGCGATGATGTTAGTCGCATGGCCCGTCTCGGAGGCGAGCGCGATCCGTCTCACCGGCCCGTATTTCTCCGAGGTGTAGTACTCCGTGAAGACGACCACACCGAGCGTCACGATCAGGCCGATGAGCGCGCTAAGCCAGAGCTTCGCCGTCGCTGACAGCGTGAGCGTGATGCCGAAGAGGGTCACTGGAGAATCAGTGATCACCGGGTTGCTGCCCATGAGCCAGCCGGTGAGGGGCAGGAAGAGGACGGCGGCCAGGATCATGCTAGCCCCCAGGCCCTTGTAGAGGGCACGCATAATCGAACGGCTGCGGTCGAGCCGGACGAAGAACGTGCCGACGATCGAGGTGAGGATCGAGGCAGCGCCAAGCACGAGCGGGTAGACGATCGCCGTCTCGTTCCCGTCGAACACCAGATTGCCGAGCAGCATCGCAGCAATGGCCGTCACGGCGTAGGTCTCGAAGAGGTCGGCAGCCATCCCGGCGCAGTCGCCCACGTTGTCGCCGACGTTGTCGGCAATCACCGCCGGGTTGCGTGGGTCGTCCTCTGGGATGCCGGCCTCGACCTTGCCCACCAGATCGGCGCCGACGTCGGCGGCCTTGGTGTAGATCCCACCCCCGATGCGCGCAAACACCGAGATCAGGCTCCCGCCAAAGCCCAGGCCCACGAGGGCGGCGACGTCGCGGGTCGCGGCGTAGAAGCCGCTCACCGCCAGCAGGCCCAGACCTGCGACGAGTAGCCCGGTGACTGACCCACCCCGAAAGGCGACGGTCAGCGCGGACTCGAGGTTACGCTTGCCGGCTTCGGCGGTCCGGACGTTGGCCCGGACCGCGACACTCATGCCGATGAAACCGGCCAGGGCTGAGGCCGTCGCACCGATGAGAAAGCCTATGGCCGTCGTCAGGTCGAGAAAAAGCCACAGCAGTACGGCAATGACGACCGCGACGACGGCGACGAGCGAGTACTGTCGCCGCATGTATGCCTCGGCACCCTCCTGGATGGCCGAGGCGATGGCCCGCATGCGCTCGTCGCCACCGGGCTGAGCGAGTACCCAGCGCACCAGTGCCGCTCCATAAAGGACGGCTGCGACGCCGGCCACGATCGCAATCGTGAGTGCAGTACCGATCATGGACGATGCCCTCCTCCAAACCCTGCCCGACCGTCACCTATTTCCCGGTAATCGACTCGCTCGGCAGCGAGACGGGTGGTGGCTGCTGTGTCGAACGAGCCGCTGCTCACTTCTGGTCGCGGAGGACGCCGGTGCTCGCTGACACGGTAGCGTCCGAACGGCGCGCAAGGAAACGCCGGCCTCGCAGAGTGTCGACGCTGAAGGCCGGGCGCCCAGTCAACAAGTATGCCTTGGAATGGACTCTCCGTCGTGCGTTACCCTCTCCGTCCCGTCAGCTCGTTGCGCCAGCGCGGCTCAAAGCTGGTAGAGGGCCAGCATTGCGAGCGTGATACCGATAGCGACGGCGAGACCCCACCCAAAGATACCGCGCAGCAGCGGCGCATCGAACTTCAGGTGCATGTAAAAGCCGACGACGAGCACGAACTTGGCCGCCGAGAGCACCAGCAGGATCGGGACGATAGTCCCGTGAAGGTAGTCGACGAGGTAGTAGGTTGCCACCTCGATGACCGTAACGATGGCCAGAACCACCGCAACCTTGACATAGGTCAGTGGCCCCGGATGGGGACGTTCAAGCGCCTGCTGTGCCTGTTCCATCGTTCAGCTCCTCTCGTTCGCTGCGCTGGCGGCTTCAATACGGAATCAGGTACACGAGCGTGAAGATGACGATCCAAACGATGTCGACGAAGTGCCAGTAGAGGCCGGCGATCTCGACCCGCTCGGCGTTTGCTGGCGTCAACCGGCCGAAGAGCGACAGCAAGATCAGGGTAACCAACCAGATGATGCCAATCCCGACGTGTGTCCCATGGAAGCCGGTCAGCACGAAGAACGTCGTCCCAAAGAGGTTCTGCTGGAGGGAGAGGCCATGGTGGTAGAACTCGGTGAACTCAAAGTACTGGCCACCCAGGAAGAGCGCGCCCAGCGCCGCCGTGGCGCCCAGCCAGACGCGGAAGCGACGCATGTTGCCATGCTGGATCCCGTGCAGCGCGAGCACCATCGCGAGACTGCTCAGCAACAGCACGGCCGCGCTGACCGAGGTAAAGGGGATGTTCAGGATCTCATGCGGGTATGGCCCTTGGATGCTGCGCCCGCGGTAGGCCATGTAGACCCAGATCAGCGAGCCGAAAAACATGCAGTCCGAGGCCAAGAAAGCCCACATCATCATCTTGTTGTGCGAGATGCCAGTCGTCGTCGCGTGCGCTTCCGGCGCGTGGCCGACCGTTGTACTGCTCAAGACCTCTGCTCCTCCCTACCGTCTCGTGCGCTGATGCTGTTTTCACTCCGAGAAGGCCTGGCGTGCGAACCTACGCATGCGCCTGCTCGTGGATCGGCTCGAATGTCCAGCCTAACAAGCTCACGACGACAACGGCGATCCCGAGGCCAACCACCGGGAAGCCGAGGCTTCCGAGCGTGTCGCTCGCGTGCATCACCATACCGGTGCCCATTAGGGTGAGCCCGATGGCCGTCGCGAGTGGGAACCAGGAGGGCGGTGGCAGGTGGATGTGGGCCTGACCGCCGTGGCCGGAGGGAGCGCCCTGGCCGTGCCCGGCGTGCTGCCCTGGGTTTGGATTGTGCGACCGCTGTGGACTGCCACCCGATGCTGGGCCATGCGGCTCTGCTGTGGGGCCGACGACTTGCTCGGCGCCGTACTTCTCAATCCAGAAGGCGTCACGCCCGCGCACGACTGGCACGACGTCGAAGTTGTAGGCGGGCGGTGGCGAGGGGATTGCCCATTCGAGCGTTCGGCCGTCCCAGGGGTCGGCTGGCGCATCGGCGGGCCGCTGGAACGCGCGCACGACGTTGTACAGGAAGACCAGGAACGAGAGCGCGGTGAGGTATCCGCCGATCGAGATCACCAGATTCCAGACATCCCAGCCCATGCCCGCGCTGTACGTGTAGATCCGGCGTGGCATGCCGTCGATGCCGAGGAAGTGCATGGGGAAGAAGGTCAGGTTGAAGCCGATGAGGGTAAGCACAAAGTGCAGCTTGCCCAGCCGCTCGTCCAGCATCCGCCCGAACATCTTGGGGAACCAGTAGTACGTCGCGGCTAGGACCGCGAAGACCAGCCCGCCGAAGAGGACGTAGTGGAAGTGGGCGACCACGAAGTAGGAGTCGGTCTGCCAGTAGTCGATCGGCACGCTGGCATGCATGACACCGGAGATGCCGCCGATCGTGAACATCGAGATGAAGGCCGCCGCAAACAGCAGAGCGGTAGTCATGCGGATCGAGCCGCCCCACAGCGTGCCGAGCCAGTTGAAGATCTTGACGCCGGTCGGGATCGCGATCAGCATCGTGGTGGTCGCGAAGACGGCGTTCGGCACTGGACCCATGCCGACGGCGAACATGTGGTGCGCCCAGACACCGAAGGAGAGGAAGGCGATACCCATCCCAGCGAAGACGACAAACGTATAGCCGAACAGCGGCTTACGCGAGAACGTCGGGAGGATCTCTGAAATCATCCCCATCGGTGGCAAAATGAGGATGTAGACCTCGGGATGACCGAAGATCCAGAACAGGTGTTGCCAGATGACGGGGTCACCGCCAGCGGCCGGGTTAAAGAAGTTCGTACCGAAGTAGCGATCAAACATGATCATGAACAGGCCGACAGTCAAGGAGGGGAACGCAAGCAAGATCAGAATGGCGGTAATCAGTGTCATCCAGACGAAGACCGGCATACGCATCAGGCTCATGCCGGGTGCGCGCATGTTGACGATGGTTACGAAGAAGTTGAGCGCCGAAGCGAGCGAAGCGACGCCGAGCACCTGGAGCCCCATGACCCAGAAGTCGATGTTGAGTCCGGGAGAGTAGAGCCGGCTACTGGTCAAGTTGGCGTAGCCAAACCACCCACCGTCGGGCGCCGCGCCGAAGAGGAACCCGCTCAGCATTAAGAGACTGCCCAGCAGAAACGCCCAGTAGCTGAAGGCGTTGAGCCGCGGGAAGGCCACGTCGCGCGCGCCGATCATCAGCGGGACGAAGAAGTTGAAGAACGCGGCGTTGAGCGGCATCCCCACGAAGAACACCATCATCGTGCCGTGCATGGTGAAGACTTGGTTGTACGTCTCCGGGCCTAAGAAGGTATTCCCGGGCACGATCAACTGGGTGCGAATGAGGAGAGCGAGGAACCCGGCGATGAGCAGGAACACGATCGAGGTCCAGAAGTAGAGGATCCCGATCTTCTTGTGGTCGACCGTCGTCAACCACTCGACGAGCGCCGAGCGCTCGTATCGAGCTCGTTCCAGCTTGAGCGCGGACTCGACCATCTACACGAACTCCTCTGGCTCACTCCGTGCGCGGCGCTTCTACTTGAGGCTCATGAGGTATGCCACGAGCGCTTCGATCTCTTGGTCGGTAAGCTGCCGCGGCAGCACCATTTTGTTGCCGGGCTTGACCGCTTGCGGGTTTCTCAGCCAGCGAGCGAGGTTTTCTGGACTGTTTTCGAGCATCCCGCCCGCGATGATACCACGGCTCCCCACATGCGTGAGATCGGGGCCGACCTTCCCCTTTGCCTCAGTCCCGGCCACGGCGTGGCAACCAATACAGGCATTGGCCGGAGTGAGGAACAGCTCCCGACCCTGGGCTGCCAGGGGATCGGCCGGAACCTCGGCCGCTGGTTGCTGCTGCTGGCGGACCCAGGCGTCGAACTCTTCCTGGGTCTGCACGACCACGGTGAACTTCATGTTCGCGTGCTGGATCCCGCAGAACTCGGCGCACTGGCCGGGAAAGACGCCCACCTCATGGGGGGTGAACGTCAACACGTTGTTCCAGCCGGGGATCACGTCGCGCTTGCCCGCTAGCCGGGGTACCCAGAAGCTATGGATCACGTCGACCGAATGGAGCTCGATCCGTACCGGCCGGTCGACGACTATATGCAGCTCGTTAGCCGTGACCACGTTCAGCTCAGGATACTGGAACTCCCACCACCACTGATGGCCGATGGCGCGAACGGTCAACGCTTCTGGGCCGGGCTCGCGGTCGAGGTCGAAGATGAGGGAGAGCGTGGGTACTGCGATGATGGCGAGGATCACGGCTGGTGCCATCGTCCAGGCGATTTCGAGACGGGTATTGCCGTGCAGTTGCTCGGGGTGGCGATCCTCCCCTGGCCGTTGCCGGAAGCGCCAAAGGGCGAACAACAGAATTGCGGTGACGAGCGCGAAGATCACGACGGAAAGCCAGAAGATCGGCACAAACAGATCCCAAATCTTGCCCATGTGGTCTCCGGCCGGGCGGTTCACCGACTGTGGGCTGTTGCCGATGGCGCAGCCGGTGAGGGCTACAGCCAGCAGACTAAGTGCACAGGCAAGCAGGGATCGCGTCCAGAGCCTCCCCTTTCCCATATGTCTCCTCACTTCACGCCGACAACACCCGCGAGAGGGCACCCCGGGTGACTCCCCTTCGCTGCAGCCTATCCTACACCAGCAAGTTGAACCTGTCATGATCAGGATTTTCCTGACATCCGTGCGGGGTTAACCCGAGTGCGCCTCGACGCTGGCTATGACTGTGGGTGGAACAACCGGACACGAGCCTGCACCAGGCCGTTTTAGGGAAGCTGAGGCTCCGCTGGCTCCAGCCTGTTGCGGCTTTCGGCCACGGCGTCCCCTGAACCCACCGTACCGAGGCAGTCGTCGCTCGCTATCGCTCCACGGTACGAACCGATCGCTGCATTCGGCGCGACGGTGAGGCCGACTTGCGCATGGCGGTCGAAGGCGGCCAGCCGCGCGCGGTTACAGCGGACACGCACCCGCGTACCCGGAGAGAGGTCGACATATGAGGGTTGGCTGGTCTGAAGCTGCACGCCGCATGGCAGTTGCACCAGGTAGACCGTTTCTGGCCCCTGGAACTGACGTGCAAGGACGACGGCAATCCCCTCAGGGTCGGCCTCCAATGACACATCGCGGGGGCGGACAAGGAGCTCGACGAGTTCGGGCGTGCGCGCCCTCGCTTCGAACGCAAACCGCCCGAGGTCGGACTCGGCTACGACGCCGTTCAGGCGGGCCGGGACAAAGGTGGCCTGGCCGACAAACTGTGCTACCGCGCGGTTCACTGGGTAATGGTAGACCTTGTCAGGTGTGTCGACCTGCTCGATGTGGCCGGACAGCATGACCGCTACGCGGTCAGCAATTGCCATCGCCTCCTGCTGGTCGTGGGTGACCAGGACAGCGGTGATCTGGAGGCGGTCTAGCAAGCGGCGCAGTTCAGTGCGCATCTGCAGGCGCAGTTCGGTGTCGAGGTGAGAGAACGGCTCGTCGAGTAGGAGCACCTGAGGGCTGGGCCCGAGCGCGCGGGCGATCGCGACTCGCTGCTGCTGACCACCGGAGAGCTGGTGCGGGTAGCGATCACGTACGTCCTGCAAATCGGTGAGCCGGAGGAGTTCCTCGACCCGCTGGCGGCGTGCCGCCCGCGCGAGGGAACTGAGGCCAAAGGCGATGTTCTCCGCCACCGTGAGGTGTGGGAAGAGCGCGTAGTCCTGGAAGACCATACCGACCCCGCGCCGCTCTGGAGGCACGAAACGGCGCTCGTCCGCGACGATGTGCCCGTGCAAGGTCACCGTACCGGCATCCGGCCGCTCGAAGCCGGCGATGAGCCGCAGCGTCGTGGTTTTGCCACAGCCGCTGGGGCCGAGCAGTGCCAGGATCTCACCGCGGTAGACGGTGAGATCGAGGTCGCGTACGGCCGGTCGCTCGATACCCGGATAGCGCTTCCAGACCCCGGACAGCTCGATCGCTGGCTCGATGCTCTGCATAACCCTCCCGCCTGGATGCCCGCGGCAGCCCTCCAAGTCTACCAGTTGGAGCCGGTCGCTCTCGCCTGCCTTTCTCGATCACCAGACACCGGCGTACCGGCCCACTCAGTCGGTTGCTGTCGCCACAAGAGGATGGCCATCGGGAGCGCTGCGACCAAGAAGAGGAGGAATGCCGGCAGAGCAGCGTCTGACCAGAAGAGCTCGCGAGTAGCGTTCCAGACCTTGGTGGCCAGCGTCTCGTAGCCGATCGGGCTTAGGAGCAGGGTGGCAGGCAGCTCCTTCATCGTCGTCAGGAAGACGAGCGTGCCGCCGCTGGTGATGCCAGGCCAGAGCAGCGGCGCAGTGACGCGCAACCAGACCCTCAGTGGCGAGTGCCCCAGGCTCCGGGCAGCCTCTTCCACGTGCGGGCTGACTTGGAGTAGCGAGGCACGCAGGCTGCCGACCGCTTCGGGCAGGAACCGGATCAGATAGGCCAGTAGGAGCATGGCGAGCGTCTGGTACAGCGGAGAGAGATAGCGGGCGCCGAAGGAGACCAGCGCCAACGCGGTGACGATCCCTGGCAACGCGTAGCTTACCCAGAGCGGGAATTCGACCAGGCGGCTGATCCAGCCGGAGTAGCGAACCAGGAGTACGGCGATCGGGAAGGCTGCGGCGACCGAGAGCGCTGCAGCGAGCAACGAGACGGAGGTCGAGTGCCAGGCTGCGCGCCAGGTCAGGACGAACGGGTTGCCGCTCCGCAGCCCCTGTACGACCCAGTACCCAATGACCGCGAGTGGCGTGCCCAATGTCAGCAGGGCCAGTCCGCCACAGTAGGCCAAGCCGACCGGCGTCCAACGGCCCAGTCGAACCCGCTGCGGCGGCCGTGAGGCTCCAGAGCTGCTGCGATGGTAGCGGTGAGGGCCACGCCAGGCACGATCGGCGCCGACGATGACGAGCGTCAGGGTTGCCAAGACGAGCGCTAACCCGGCCGCGCCGCTACGGTCGAAGGCCAGACGATACTGGTTATAGATCACGCGAGTAAAGGCGTCGTAGTTGAGCAGCGAGACAGCCCCGAAGTCGCTAACGACATAGAGTGCGGTAAGGAGCGCGCCCGACGCCATCGCGGGGCGAAGCTGGGGCAGCGTGATCCGCAGGAAGGTGCTCCACGGGCCGTGACCGAGGGAGCGAGCTGCTTCCTCGAGTGCAGGGTCGAGCGAGCCCATGACGCCGCGGAGTGAAAGGTACAAGTACGGGTAGGTATAGAGCGTGAGTACGAGCCAGGCGCCGGTAAACCCGTAGATCTCGGGGAGCCGCTCGAGCCCGAAGAGCGGCTGGAGCAGCTGTTGGAGGGCGCCGCGGGGCCCGAATGCGGCTACGGCGGTGAATGCCGCAACGTAGCTCGGTACAGCGAGCGGCAGAGCGGCGACGACCGACCAGAGCCGTCGCGCTGGCAAGTCGGTTCGTGTGGTCAGCCAGGCGAGGGGAAGCGAGAGAACGGCACTGCACCCGGTGACCGCGGCAGTCAGGACAAGCGTGTTCTGGATCAGGTCGAGGGTGCGACCACGCCAGAGAGTGGCGAGTGTCTGCTCGCCACCCTCCAGCGCGCGTACCAAGAGGTAGACCAATGGGATCAGCGAGAGCGCTGCCAGACTACCAGCCGGCGCCACAATGAGCGTCGGAGCGCCGAGGCGACCATACCAAAGCCGCCTGCTTCTGGCTTGCGTCGTCTGAGTCTGCGCCTTGCCGATCCCGATCGTCACCGCACCCAGCCTTTCGTCCTAGAGGAGTCCCACCTCCTGTAGGAGCGCCAATGTGCCCTGAAGATCGTCCAGATCCGAGAGGTCGATGTTCGGCGTCTGAATCTCCTCGAGCGGGAGCAGCTTCGGGCTTGCCGGCACGCCATCGATCAAGGGGTACTCGAACGTCCGTTCCGCGAAGAACTGTTGGGCCTCTGGCGCCAGCAAGTAGTCCACCAGTGCCTTCGCCGGCTCCTGATTGCGTCCAGAGGCGAGAATACCGACGCCCGCAACATTGATCAGCGCCCCAGGGTCACCGTTGCGATAGAAGTAGTTTGCCGCCGGGAGATCTCGCCCCGCCTGCGACTCCTCCCGAACCAGATAGTAATGGTTGACGAACCCTGCCAGAATTTCACCGGCGATCGTGGCGCGCACGATCGCGGTGTTATTCTCGTAGGCGCGGGTTCCAAGTTCCTTCAACCCGATGAGCCAGGAGCGGGCCGCATCGCCACCGCGCAGCACGCGCAGCGCGGTGACGAAGGCTTGGAACGATCCGTTTGTCGGCGCCCAACCCAGCTTGGCACGCCACCGCTCGTCGCCGGGGAAGTCGAGGATGGATGCAGGGATATCGGACTCGGTGAGCTGGTCGGTATTGTAGACGACTGTCCGAGCGCGGCCGCTGATACCGACCCAGAGCCCCTGTGGGGAGCGAAAGCGCGGCTCGACCCGCTCCAAGATCTCGGTGTCGAGCTCAATGAAGCGTCCCTCGCGCGCCAGCGCGCCGAGCGCTCCAGCGTCCTGCGCAAAGAAGAGGTCTGCCGGGCTGCGTCCACCCTCTTCGAGGATCGCGGCGGCAAGCTCGGCGGTGTCACCGTAACGGACGCGGACGTCGATCCCCAGCGCGCTCCGAGCCTGATCCATGAGTGGCCCGATCAGGCTTTCGCTCCGCCCCGAGTACACGGTGAGCGAGCCGCCGACCGTCCCCCTGGCCACCGGGGTGACCGTCGCGGCCCCTGTTGGCGACGGGGGCGCGTGTGTCATCGGTGTCGTCACGGCCGTCGCAGTCGGCTCAGGCGATGCCTCTGTGCCGCTAGCGGCTGTCGGCGTCGGGCTCTCTGCCCGACCACCGCACGCCTGCAGCAGCGGGAAGGTAGTGCCGGCCACCAGCGCGGCAGTGACCGCACGTAGGAAGACCCTTCGGTTTACCTGGAACTGCACGAAGCTACCCTTCCTCCCTGGCATTGTGCGCGTTGGCACCACCACCCGGGCTGGTGACGCCAACGTTCGACCTGTGGTCGGCAGGCACCGGCGCTCGCCGAATCCCGACAATGTTAGTCGGGATTATCTTAAGGGGCCAAAAGCCGGCTGTCAAGGTCGGCAGTGGCAGTGCGCGACGTCACCGGTTCGCTCCGATGGCACGCAGCAGCTCGATCAGCTTGGACACACGCGTATCGACGTCAGGAGCTGGGCGCCGCGCCTGAACGAGGGCGTGGAGCTCCTTGATCGCGCCATCGATCTGCGTGCGCTCCGGCTCCGGTACCTCGGTTCGCACGGACTGCCACTCGCTGCGCACGCGTTCGATGTCTGCCAGTGCGGCCTGGTATTCGCCCTGCATCACCACCTGGCCATCGCGCACGACGTCGGGCGTGTAGTGCGAGATCCGCAGGACGTCGAGCTGGGCCGTCATCGACGCGATCGCCTGTGCGAGTCGCTCTTCGGCCGAAGGTCTGGTTGCAGACCTGGCCCACAGTCCGGCGCCGGCCAACAGGAGAAGCGCGGCCAGCGCGATCGCTGCCTTAGCCCAGAGAGGGAAGCGGCGCTTCGGGCGGTAGACGACCATCGTCAGCCGCTCACTACCGAACGGGGCTCATACCGGCTAGGACGGCAAAGGGCTCGCGAGCTGCTCCATCCAAACCGAGCGCGCTCAGGTCGAGCGGGAGCGGCCCCCAGTCAGGCAAATTGAGGCAGTGTGGGCCCTGGACGATCAAGACGTTCGGGCGTACGGCATACCAGCGTGCTTGGAAGTCACCGAGTTCGCGGAGCTTCTGCTCGAGTTCCTGCGGCTCACCACTCACATAGGTGCCATCGTCGGCGACGAAGCGTACCGCGCCCTCGCGGTCGATCACCGCGAGCTGGCGTCGGCGACGGAAGGGCCCGAAGGTTCTTCCAGTCTCGGCCTGGAAGACCCGGTAGAAGCCGTTGTCGAAGACCAGCGTCAGGGTCTCCGGACGCACCCGCAGGGCCTGGGCAGCCAGCGACCGCGCGGTTGCGATATCGACCTCACCGAGGCGGCTGCCGGCCGTACCCCGGCAGGTGCCGGCAGCCCGCAGGCGGACGGCCGCGCGCTCGGGGATCGGTTCGACCGTGACCTGCACGGTCTGGGGGTCGGCCCCGTAGCGGACAGCCGCCTGCTCCAGCTCGCGCACCCATTCCAGGAGCCTCACAGGCTGACCCGGACTGAAGCTACGCTCCACCTCGACGCTGATCGGCGCGAGCGCGACGCCGATCGAGGAGATCACCTCCGCGTGCGGGACGATTTGGTAGTCGACCCCGAGACGATCGGCCAGCACCGGCACCAGCACGGCCGCACCGCCGCCGAGTCCCAGCAGGACGGGGCAGCGCAGGCGGTACTCCCGCACCAGATCGCGCAGGAGTGGCTCGACCTCCTTCGCAGCCTGGTCGAGGATGAGCCGCGCGGCCCGCTCGACGGGCATACCGAGTCGCTCGGCGAGCGGCGCTAGGGCTCGTAGGGCTGATTCCCGATAGCCACGCGCGTAATCGCCTTCAGGCACGAGCCCAAGGGCATTCGCAGCGTCGGTCAGCGTGATGGCATAGCGCCGCCCCTCGTCGTCCTCGAGGGCCGCGTAGTCCTCTGGATCGCCAGGGCGCGGGGCCAGCGTCACCAGCCGGAGGTGCGAGGGCATCTCGGGCGGAGTGAAGCAGGGATAGGGCAGGCTGGCGATATGGGCACTGCGAGGCCCGACGCCGGCTATCTTGCGGCCTCTCAGACGTACCAGGCTGCCGCCCGCCACCCCGGCAACGCGGACGTCGACCGAGCGCAGGGAGGTGGGGTGGTCCATGATGCGGACGTACTTCATCACCGGGCGGCCGTGACGGATGACACCGACGTTCGTGCTGGTGCCGCCGACCTCCATGAAGAGCCCGTCGAGCAGCTTGTGGTAGAGCAAAGCTCCGGCGACGCTGGCTGCCGGGCCGGACAGGATCGTCGAGGCGGCTAGCCGGCGCGCCTCTTCCAGCGGGCTGACAGCCAGGTCACCGTGTAGGATCATCAGGGGCACTTCGAGACCATTGGTCGCCAGGCTCTGCTCGACCCACCGGGTCGTCTCGGCCATGCGCGGCAGGATGCTGGCGTTGACGGCAGCGGTGAGCGTACGTACCTCCAGGCCGTAAAGCCCGCTCATCTCATGGCCGGCAGTCGCCGGGAGGCCAAGGGCGGTCGCCACGTCCAGGACCGCTCGCTCCGGTGCGGGGTCTTCTACGCCATATGCCGCGCTCACCGCGATGGCCCGCGCCCCCCGGGCCATGAGCGTTCTCAGGGTATCAACGATCCGCTCCTCGCTCAGCTCCTCGGCATCCAGAAAGGTGTGGAACACAGGCAGGCGGCGCTCGGGCGTCAACTGGACCGCGTCGATCCTGGTTCGCCGAAACGCCTCTTTGCGGTTCGCCTGCGGGCCGATGCCGACGACACCGACCGGGGCGACATCGCCCTCGAGTAGGGCGTTGACCGCCTGGGTCGTGCTGAGCACAACGAGCTCGATGCTTTCGACATCGATCCCGGTCCGCTGCACGAGAGACCTGAACGCCTCGACCAGCCCGCGCGCTACACCCTCAGCCGCGTGATGCGTGGTTGGAACGGTTACCTTGCCGACGAGCGCTCCAGAGGCGCTCTCGATGGCGACGGCCTTGGTGAATGTGCCACCGACGTCGATACCGACCCTGATACCCACGGCCCGCCTCCCTCGCACGGTGGCCTCGTCTATCCGGCTCCCGTCCCCTGGCGTCGCCAGGTTCCGGCCCCGCGCGGCTGCCGCCAGAAGGCGTAGAGCCAGGCGGCCAGGTAGACCAGGAGGAGCAGGCTCTGCGCCGCCACCGTCTCCAGGGTCGCGTGCAGCCCTAGCAAGTCGGCCAGGAACCGGTTGAAGCGCGGGAAGGAGTCACCTAGCAGCGTCATTGGGAGGAACCCGATCTGTTGCAGCTCCCAAACGGCGTTGCCGAGGAGCCCGACCGAAAGAAGCATGATAACGGCAAGCGCGATGCCGAGAAAGGCCCGCAGTGGCAGCCGGGCCCCGAGGGCGATGATCGCCCAGCCAATGACACCCAGGACCGCGGCTGCCAGACCGATGCCCAGCACGATCCAGAGCTCGAGCCGCTGGGCGATCAGTAGTAGCGCCTGGTAGAAGAGCGCCGTCTCTGCCCCCTCTCGGTAGACCGAGACGAAGCCCAGAGCCGCTATCGCACCGGTGTTGCCGACGGCCACCGCGTCCCAGACCTTCGCCCGCAGGAACTCCATCCACCGGCGGACATCGAGGCGGCGCAGCAGCCAGAAGCTGATGTAGAACATCAGCGCGACAGCGAGGAGCGAGACCAGCGCTTCGAGCACCTCGCGGCCGATCGGCGCCACGCGCAGCACCCAGTTCAAGACGAACCAGGTCAGGACGCTGGCCGGAATCGCCAGTCCGGCGCCCCACCACAGCGGGCGTCGCAACTGCGGGTTCTGGGTTTGGATGTACCCGAGGATCGCGGCCAGCACCAGGATGACCTCGATACCCTCGCGGAAGAGAATCGAGAACGAGGCTACCGTCACCAGCGTCGGGGCGACTAGCCCTGACCCCTCGAAGAGCGCCTCCACCTCGTCGAGGCCCCGTTCGAGCTCCTGGGCCGTGGCGTTGACCTCGACGGCGGGTGCGCCGGCCTCGATCTGGTTGCGCCACTCGGCAAAGCGGTACTCCATCTCGAGTGTGAAGTTCGGATCGATGACGCGCAGCGGGATCTCGACCAGCTCGAAGTGGTCGAGATAGGCTTGCCGAGCCAGCCGCAGGGCCGTCTCGGAGTCACCGGCCCGGTAAGCCTCCTGGCTCTGCCGCATGAGCTCCCGAATGACGGCCAGCTCTCGCTGCACGTCCACCTGCGGCTCTGCGGCCCGCGCGACCGGCGAGGTCACCCCGCTGAGGAGCACGAGGAGCGCCGCCACCGTGAGCAAGGCCAGCAGGCGCCGCGGTGCACCACGCTGCGTGCAGGGTTGGAGGTCAGCGATCGTCATTGCAGAACCTCCAGTGCGTGGTCGAGGTTACCCCTGATCTCGTCGGCGAGCGCCTGGAGCTCCTCCAGTGGCCGTCCCTGGCGCATGCCGTCCCGGAGCTCCTTGAACTGGAGCTCCAGCTCTTCGACGAACTCCCGCTCACCTCGTTGGATCAGATCACCCTCGATCTTCTCGAAACCTTCTAGATAGGCATCCGCTGCCAGGTCGTAGGCCCCATCCTGCTCGCCGAGGGCGTAGGCATCGAGCGCCTGCTGCATCATTGTCTTGATCTCGGCGATCGTCTCGACCGGGCCCTTCGGCTCGGTGGTGGTGAGCTGGAGCGCCTTGGCTAGCTCGGTCCGCACCTCACCGAGCGCATCGCTGACCTGCTGGGGTGAGGCCGGCGCCTGGCCGGGTTGGACGATGAAGGAGCCAAAGATACGATCGAGCTCGGCCAGCTCGTGCTCGATCTCCTCGGCAGCCTCGCTCGAACCGGACTGCACCTGCTGCGCGATGTCCGGGTAGAGCTGCCGGGCCACGGTGAAGAATCCCCAAGCATCCTGGTACTCGACGAGCTCGGCAAGTTGCCCATCCTGAACCGCCTCGCTGTACTCGTGCTCGACGGACTCGAGGAGCTGGCGGATGAGCTCTGCCCGGAAGGCGGGATCGTTCCAGCTCTCGCCAGCGATGGCTTCCAGCGCCTGGCGAGTCTGGGAGACCGCGACCTGATGAGGCTGCTGGTAGTCGCTCGCCTGGCGCTCGACTGCGTGCAGGTAGCGCTCCAGCGCCAGGTGCAGCGGCTGCGCGAGCCCCTGCTCGCTGAGCGGGCCTTCGACCTGCTCCCAGTACTCCGCGATCGGATGACCAGCATGGGCTGCGGCAAAGTCCCAATTCCCAGCCTCGATGCTCGCCGCGCTCGCTTCCAGGTGACCCCAGATCTGCGCGAGCGCGCCGGCCAGTTTGAGCGTCTCCTCATCGAGGGTGGTTACCGGAGTGGCGGCCGACGATGGAGGAGCAGAGGCCGTCGACATCGATGGTGCGGATGTCGGCGTATCGGCCGGTGAGCCGGATGGCGCCGACTCAGCCCCGCACGAGCTGAGCAAGAGGACGGCGGCGGCAACGATGCTATGGGGCACTCGCCTGAGCAGACACTGCCCGGCCAGCGACACGCGATCACTCCCTCCCTTAGTGCCAGGCCCGCTCCGCGTGCGGACCGGAGACCGACATGATTGCCCTCGACAGGCGCGCCTGAGGCATTGAGGCGTAGAATCGAACCCAGTTAGCTGCCACAAATCCCGACAATATTAGTCGGGTTTAGAGTAGCGACTTGTCTCGCGCCTGTCAACCCGTCCGCTGGCAGACGCTTGCCACAGGCGTCGAGCGAACCACAGCGTGGAGCGTGCCTCCACAACATCGGTCAGCAGGCCGCGCTTGTCGGTAGGGACTCCTAGGGCGCGATGTCCGCTGGTGATCTTTGCCGAGAGTTTCACGTCATCTTCACCATTCGGTGACCAGAAGGTGGTAGGGTAGGGCGAGGGTTAGCCTTGAGTGTCGAATGGACGGGGCATGGACGAAGACGTACTGATGGCCACGAGCGCGGCGCGCAAGGTTCCGAAGCGAGCGACCATCGAGAGGCAACGAGTATCGGCAGACAGCTTTGACCGCGCGGTGTGGCTGGCGCTCCTGCTGCTGATTGGCGTTATCATCCTGCTTGTCGGAGGCATCGCGGCCCTGGCGGCCGTTCTCCGGTAAACGCCGGCCTCATGCTTGTCCCCTGCGGTCCAGATCACTGGCACAGCCTCTAAGCGCTGTCTGGTGCGTCACCGAGGGGGTCTCCGGTCGCCCTCGGTGCTCAGGGTGCTGCTTGTCTGAGCGCAGGATGAGAAGGGACAGCCGGCTGTGGGGAGGGGACACAGCCGGCAGCGGGGAGGGGAGGGGCATGAGAGATGTCGATGTTTTCGCCAGCCGCTTAGGTGGTGTCAGCTCACTGCGGCCTGTGACTCATCGATCACGGCGTCGCGGCGCTGCCGAAGGAGATCGATGAGCTGCGAGGCGTCGCGCCGCCCCAACTCTTCGACCGGGCGACCGAACAGCTCGCGCGCGCGGGCGTCGAGGTCGTCGTCAGAGAGCCCGGCCTCGCGGGCGATTGCGCGGAGGAAACCGATCTGCCGGGGCGTGGCGGTCACCTCACCGCCACGACGACCGGTCACCCGGCTGAGATCGATCGGGGAGTCGACCACCCGCCTGTCGGCTGCGCCGAACTCAAAGTCCGGGCAGAACTGGGTGCCGAAGCCCAGCGCGGCCAGCGCCCGGCCCAGCGCCTTGGTCTCCGCCTTCTCGAGGTAGTCTTGGAAGTCGTCGAGCGTTTCACTGCCCCAGCCGGTCGCCGAACCGCCACCGGGGATGCGCACCCGTGCTCGGAAGACCGCGACCCCGTTCCGGTGCTCGACCAACTCGGTCTCGATCTCACCGTCTGGATGCTCGGTGCGGAACCACAGCAACCGCCACTTGACCTCCAGATAGTCGCTCCCATTGACCTTGGTCAGGTACTTACCCGGTTCGAACCCAGGTCGCTCGCTCTTGTCCACCATAGCTGTACTCCTCGCGCCAGCGGATACGAACATCTGTTCTAATCGTATCAGAAGCATGCCTTGCTGTCAAGGCTCGCTTGCAGCGGACCAGTATTCTTCGGTTCCCGCGTCTCGACGGGAGAGGCGACGCCAGTCGAGCGCAGCCAGCGAATCGAGCGTGGCGGCGGGCGAGCGGCCCGCCGCTGCTTCGGGACAGGCTTGGTGGTAGGCATGGTCGCTATGAGGGGAGCGAGACCTCGCACTGCACAGTGTTGCAGCGCTTGCCGGGAGCAGTCGGTGCGCACTCGGAGAAGCTTCTGTGCGCTTCCTGCGGCTCCTGGACGGCAAGATGCGGTACGATCCGCAGCGGGTGCGTGAGGCGCTGCCTGCGGTGATCACTGGTTCGCACTCTCACCGCTGGCGTCGGCTGGTACGCGCCCGATGCGCGCATGCGACCGGTTGAGTGGACCGAAATGAGGCAGCGAGCGGCGTGTGCTCTGCTCGGGCCCGACGGAGTTGTGTGCTGGCCGCCCCGCGGGTGCACAGCCGCGTACGATAGTCGGTGGCAGGGTCGATCTGCTGCTTTGCGCAGCGTGATGCGGCACAGGACTCGGGAGTCTGACAAGGGGGATGTGATGAGCACCGATCCACGGCCGATCGTCGAGATCGCCGAAGAGCTCGGGCTCCAGCCACATGAGATCGAGCTCTATGGGCCGTACAAGGCGAAAGTCAATCTCGACGTGCTCCAGCGCCTGCCCGCGCGGCGCTCCAAGTACGTGCTCGTTACCGGCACCACCCCCACTCCCTTTGGCGAGGGCAAGACGACGGTGACGGTCGGTCTTGGCCAGGCGTTCGCGCACCTTGGTCTGCGCTCGCTCGTGACCGTCAGGCAGTCCTCACTGGGGCCGGTGTTCGGCACCAAGGGCGCGGGCGCTGGCGGCGGCAAGGCGCAGTTACTCCCGTTTCCGGACATCGCGCTCCACTTCACTGGTGACAGCCATGCTGTCACCGCCGCGCACAACCTCTGCGCAGCGTTCCTCGACCATGCCCTCGATCACGGGGATGTGGTCCTGAACCCTCGGACGATTACCTGGCCGCGGGTGCTCGACCTTAACGACCGCGCTCTCCGGCACATCGTCACCGGCCTTGACGAGGCCGGTACGCTCACGCGGTCGACGCGCTTCGATATCACCGCGGCGTCGGAGGTGATGGCCGTCCTGGCGCTGGCGACGGGCTATCGTGACCTGCGGGAACGGCTTGGCCGCATCGTCGTGGGCTTCACGTACGACGGCCAACCGGTCACTGCGGAAGACCTGCGCGTCGCCGGGTCGATGACGGCGCTCCTGGTCGAGGCGCTCAAGCCAAACCTGGTGCAGACGACGGAGCACACACCAGCGTTCGTGCACACCGGGCCGTTCGGCAACATTGCGCACGGCAATAGCTCGGTCATCGCTGACCTGATCGCGACGCGGCTGGCTGACGTCGTGCTGACGGAAGCCGGATTTGGCACAGAGCTGGGAGCAGAGAAGTTTTTCCATATCAAGTGCCGCGTCAGCGGGCTGGTACCAGACGCGGCGGTGCTGGTGACCTCGGTGCGGGGCATGAAAGTGCAGGGCGGCGTGGGGAGTCGCCGCACCCGCGCGGCCGAGGAGGAGCTGGCGCGTGAGGACGTCGGCGCGGTTGAGCAGGGGTTACCGAACCTGGCGAAGCATATCGAGAACCTGGCGGCATTCGGCGTGCCGTGTGTGGTGGTAATCAACCGCTTCCCGACCGACAGCGAGCGGGAACTGGAGCGTGTGCGCTGCGCGGCGCTGGAGTTCGGCGCCCAAGGCGCCGCGGTGGTCAGCGTGTACGCTGAGGGTGGGCGTGGCGGGCTGGAGGCGGCCCGCGCGCTGGTGCAGGCGTTCGAGAAGCCCTGCGCCTTTCGCTCGCTCTACCAAACTCAAGCGCCACTAGAGCAGAAGGTCGAGCTCATCGCGCGCACGCTCTACGGTGCCGGGAGCGTACGCTTCAGCACGGCAGCGAGGCGGCAGCTCGACCTGCTGGCGCGACACGGCTACGACCGGTTGCCCGTCTGTATGGCGAAGACGCCGCTCTCGCTGAGTGCCGACCCCTCACTCCTGGGTCGTCCGGAGGGGTTCGAGGTCACTGTCCGTGAGCTGCGGCTCATGGCCGGCGCCGGCTTTGTGACCGCGCTGCTGGGGGATATCCAGACAATGCCGGCGCTTGGGCGCCGCCCGCTCGGCGCACAGATCGATGTCGACGAGCGCGGAGTGATCCAGGGCTTGCACTAGACACGCTGAGGCGAGATACCGACCACGGATCGTCGTGTGTCGCGCGCGGGTGTGCCTGTACGAGGTCGACCCTGATTGTGGCCAACCCATTGTGCCGGCTCATTCGAAGGCCGCGGAGTCGGGGCTTGTCGACTCCACGTCAATCGGGCGGCGCCCGCCACTGCCTGCACCTCTTACAAGGTGTGCGTGTCCGCAGCGCGTGCAAGCAACCGGCGAGGCAGCGCCGCTCGGGAGCTATCGACGAGATGGTATCCTCGTTAAAGCGGGGATCGAACCCAACTGCTGCCCCTGAAAGGCAAAGATTCAGTAGCAGGCTGAGCAGGCCAGAGGAGAGCGCAACACGATGGCGGAGATGGTCTGCCCGAAGTGTCTGGGACGGATGCGGACCGTTGAGCGTGACGGCGTTCTGTTCGAGCGCTGCATCGAATGTGGTGGGGTCTTCCTTGACCGCGGCGAGCTCGAGCAGCTCGTCCGGGCTGAGACGAGCTACTACCGACGGCGCACCGACTGGGACGACGATGATGATGACGATGACGAGCGGTACGAGCGCCGGAAGTATGGCAAGCCCAAGAAGGCCCGCCACTTCCTAGAAGAGTTGCTCGACTTCTGAGCGACCGTCGCCACGAGGCAGGCTACCTGGTGACCTCCTACTGAGAACGACCATGAGCGCGACGAAGCAGACACTGACTGAGCGACTTGCGACGCTGGAACCCGCCCCAGGCGTCTACCTGATGAAAGACGCCCAGGGCCGGGTGATTTACGTCGGCAAGGCGACGTCCCTGCGTGCGCGTGTGCGCTCGTACTTCGGCTCGCGGGCCGGGATGGACGGCAAGACGCGGGAACTCGTCGAGCACATCGCCGACTTCGAAGTGATCCGAACCGACACGCCGAGCGAGGCGCTTATCCTCGAGAACGAGCTGATCAAGCGCTACCGCCCCCGCTACAACATCATGCTTCGGGACGACAAGACGTACCCGTTCATCCGGGTCACGAACGAACCCTACCCCCGGGTGATCGCCACCCGGCGGATCGTGCAGGACGGGAGCCGCTACTTCGGCCCCTATCCCAGCGCCGGAGCGGTGCACCGGACGCTCGAGCTGCTCAAGCGGCTGTTTCCCTACCGGGCGTGCGACCTCGAGATCACCGGAGACGCACCGCGCCCATGCCTCTATTACCACATCGGACGGTGTGTGGGGCCGTGCATCGGCGCGGTCTCGCCGGAGGAGTACCAGCAGGTCATCGAGCACGTGGTGCTCTTCCTGCGGGGCCGGGGAGAGGACCTGATCCCGAACTTGCGCCACCAGATGGAGGAGGCGGCCGAGCGGCTCGACTTCGAGCGCGCGGCGCGGCTGCGCGACCAGATCAAGGCGATCGAGCACGTCCTCCAGCACCAAAAGATCATCACCGGCCGGAACGAGACGTTCGACGTGCTGGCGGTGGCGCAGGGCGCGGGTGGCGATGCCTGTGTCCAGGTCGGCTTCGTGCGGAACGGCAAGCTGCTCGGCTCCGAGTACTATCTGATGAGCGGCGCGCGGGTGGACGACACGCCGAGCGCGATCTTGAGCTCGTTCGTGGGCCAATTCTACCAGCAGGCTGCGCAGATCCCCGCCGAACTGGTGTTGGAGCACCCGCTGGAGGATCAGGAGGTCGTCGGGGACTGGCTGGCCGAGCGGCGCGGCGCCAGAGTCAAGCTCACCGTGCCCAAGCGTGGCCTGCGGCGCGAGCTGGTCGAGATGATCGCCAAGAGCGCGCGCCAGAACCTCGAGCAGAGTCGCGTGCGCTGGCTCAACGACGAGCAGCGCACCACGGCGGCGCTCAGCGAGCTGGCCGACGCGCTCGCGCTCGACCGTATCCCGCGGCGGATCGAGTGTTTCGACGTCTCGAACCTCCATGGCACGAACGCCGTAGCTAGCATGGTCGTCTTCGAGCACGGCAAGCCGAAGAAGAGCGACTACCGGCGCTTCCAGATCAAGCAGGTCGAGGGCCCCAACGACTTCGCGATGATGCAGGAGGCCATCAGGCGACGCTACCGGCGAGCGCTCGACGCCGAGCAGACTGAAGCCTGGCAAACGATGCCTGACCTGATCCTCGTGGATGGGGGCAAGGGGCAGCTCAGCGCCGCGCTGAGCGCCCTGCAGGAACTCAGGCTGAACGTTCCGATCGCGGCGCTGGCCAAGGAGCATGAAGAGCTGTTCTTGCCAGACCGGCCGGGCGCCGTCGTGTTGCCGCGAGACTCCCAGGCGCTGTTCCTGGTGCAGCGCATCCGTGACGAGGCACACCGGTTTGCGGTGGCGTTCCACCGCAAGCGGCGCGCGAAGACCAGCATCCGCTCGATGCTCGACGAGATCCCTGGAGTGGGCCCGCGCCGGCGACGCGAGCTGCTGCGCCGTTTCGGCTCGGTGGAGGGTATCCGTCAAGCGAGCGTGGAGGAACTGGCCGGTGTCAAGGGCATTGGGCGGGCACTGGCCGAGCAGATCAAGGCGGAGTTGGGTGGATGAGCATGGCCGGGCGGGCGCGCGTGGTCAGGGCGGACGATCCAGAGGCCATCGCCTTTGCGACTTCAGTGCTTCGCCAGGGTGGCCTGGTCGTGTTCCCAACCGATACGGTGTACGGTGTCGGCGCTGCCGTCGATCGGCCAGACGCCGTGGCACGTATCTACCGAGTGAAGGGGAGACCCCTTGACCGCCCGATCCCAGTACTGATCTCTTCGGTGGATCAAATCGAGCGTTTGGCAGCGCGCGTGGACGAGCGTGTGCGGCGTTTAGCGGAAGCGTTC
The DNA here is from genome assembly GCA_938082375.1 of uncultured Thermomicrobiaceae bacterium. Lineage (GTDB taxonomy): Bacteria > Chloroflexota > Chloroflexia > Thermomicrobiales > Thermomicrobiaceae > Thermalbibacter. The sequence goes on along the minus strand of CALKCJ010000010.1, from coordinate 40,723 downwards.
TGGCCCGGCGCGCTGACCATCGTGGTTCCAGCACAAGACTGGCTTCCCGAGGAGATCGTGCGGGAGACCGGAGCGGTCGGCCTGCGCATGCCGGATCATCCGGTGGCGCTGGCGATCATTGCGGCGGCCGGAGGTGCGCTGGCCACCACCAGCGCGAACCGTTCGGGAGAGAAAGAAGCCTGCACGGCTGAGGAGGCGCTCGAGGCGCTCGGTGACCGAGTTGAGCTGATCATCGATGGTGGCCGCACGCCGGGTGGCGTGCCCTCGACCGTGGTAGCTGTGACGAATTCCGAGCTGCAGGTATTGCGCGTCGGCGCGCTCGATCCCGCGCTCGTCAGGCGCGTGCTTGCGGGTGAGACCGAGAGCACCCGCTGACCGAAGGCTCGTCTTCGGTTTCCCGTTGCTCCTGGTACGTCTGCGGGTGCTGGCGACGCTCTCTCCGACGCTGGGGCTCTGCCACCGAGCTGGCGGCGGGTAGGGCCGTGTTGACACAGGCGCCCGTGGCGCTAGGATACGGTGAGATCGGGCCGGGGCACAGGCGTGGCCCGTGGGAGCCGTCCCTGGAGGCTGTGCAGGGAGGGGGGATAGGTGCCGCGCTGGGTCACTATTGCGATGCTCGGAGTTCTGTCAATGGGCCTCGTGCGCCGTCGAAGGCGCCACCGCACGCGGCTCCCGGAGCACCCGCATGCCGCCAGGTCTGGGCAGAAGGAAAGCGCGCGCGTCTTGATCCTGTCGGCGTCGGTCGGCGGAGGCCACAATGCAGCTGCCGCAGTCATCGGCAGCGAGCTGAGTCACGCAGGGCACCACGCCGAGGTTGTCGACGGGCTGGAGCTGGCTAGCCCTCTGTTGAGCCGCTACTTTCAGTGGGCCTATCCCTGGCAGTTGAAATGGGTGCCCTGGCTCTACGAGTGGCAGATACGACTCTCGAACGGGCGCTGGGCGGCGAGCATGATACGGCGGCTCTGCGCCACGTTGTGGAGCGAGCGACTGCTTGACTTGGTCGAGCGTGTCCAGCCTGACCTGGTGGTGTCGACTTACCCATTGATGACGGCGGTGCTCGGTCGGCTTCGTGCCCGGCAGAGCATTTCCTGCCCCTGCGCCGCCGTGGTGACCGACTACGGCGTGCACCGGCTCTGGACAGCGCCCGGCATCGATCTGCACCTGGTGGTCTCCAACGACGCTCTGGGCCAGGTGACCGATGCCGATGGCATGGTGGCGGTGATGCAGCCCCTCGTCAGCCCGGCCTATCTCGTCCTGCGCGACCGCGAGGCAGCCCGTGCGCGACTGCACCTTCCGTCCCAAGGCTTCATCGCGCTCGTGGTCGGCGGCGCCTGGGGTATCGGCGACCTCGAGACGATAGCGGCCGATGTCGCCGCCAGCGGCGTCTTTACCGTGGTGATCTGTGGCCGAAACACGGCCCTCGCCGCGCGGTTATCGGCTCGCTTCGCCGGGTGTGAGACCGTCCGCGTGCTCGGCTGGACTGACGAGCTGCCGTGGTATATGGCGGCCGCGGACTGCCTGGTGCAGAGTGCGGGCGGGCTGACCTGTCTCGAGGCGGTTGCAGCGCGCCTGCCAATTGTCCTCTATCGCCCGGTCGCAGGGCACGGCCGTCTGAACGCCTGGGCGATGGAGCGTGCAGGCGTGGCCTACTGGGCACGGTCAGCTCAGGAGCTCACAGCCGTGCTGCGGGCTGCGGCTGCTGGACAGATCCAGCTCGCTCCGCCTCAGGTAGCGAACGGTCTACCGGCAAGCGTCGCGCTGCTCTCACTGCTTCCCGAGAGGACGTGCCACCTGCCAGACGCCGTCAGCGCGGTGCCGATCTCGACGCGTAACCCCGAAAGCGGGTCACTCGCCGCCTCTGGGCGGCTGGAATAGCCTGCCCAGGCGCAGGGCAGGCACCACGCAGACCGGTCACGGTGCGCGCTCGGCCGGTTGCGTCTCGCGCGCCGGACTCAGCCCGGCATAGGAGCCGATGAGCAAGCCGATCGCGCTCCCAAGCAGACCCCCGAGACTTGCGACCAGCACCCAGCTCACCGTCTCGGCGATCAGCGGGCGCAGGAGGAGTGCGAGCAGGGAGCCGAGGACGAACCCCGGGAGGATCGCCCACGCCATCAGGTGCTCAGCGTGCGAAAGGATCCACTCTTCCCTGCCTGGCCCGACTCCGGTCTCGGTCAGCGTCTGCTGTGCGACGTAGGTCTCACCGAGCGCTGCTCCATACACGACATGCAAGATCAGGTTGCCGATGATCGGGAGCGGCCCGGCGCCCAGAGCCAGGCCGAAGAAGCCTGCACCCGTCACCGGGAAGAAGACGACGAGCGACGCGATCCAGGGCAGGAGGGAGAAGAGCACACCCCGGCGCCAGCCAGGCCCGTGCAGCCTCGGCTCCACCAGAAAGGCGTAGAGGATCGCCCACGCGATACCGGCCGCAAAATGCAGCAGGAGTGCCAGCGGCAGGTTAACCGCCGCGGTCTCGGTAAGCACGTTGTGGGCCAGGCCATCGAACCAACGTTGCAGCGTCGAACCGGCACGCAGCGCCTCGGCAAGCGGACGAACCACCAATCCCCAGACACCAATCCAGACCGTTGTTGCCGCCCCGGTGGCTGCGAAGCCGGCCAGGATACTCAGCGGCAGCCAATCGCGCAGCCGCCCGGACGGAAGCCGTTCGGGCTCCCGCAAGGGCCGTCGTGGCACCGGGCGAGCTGCGCTCGCCGCCGGGCCGGTGACGACTGCCTCAGCAGGTCTCAGCCATCCGGTTACCAACACCACGGCGCCGACGACAACCGCAGCCGCGGCCATGATAGCCTGCGCATAGCGCCCCTGAACGAGGTGGAAAATGCCAGCCGGAATCGCGATCACGAGTAGCACCAGGTAGGCCAGATCCCAGATCGCCCATCGTCGGTTCGTCATGTTGCCCTCCTCTCGTCGGGCTTTTTCGACTCGCGCTGCGCGGGTACAGCGATGCGGACGATTTGGGTGGCTGGCTCATCTCTCGTGTGCACCAGGGTTGAGGACCGGCCGCTGTGACGTGCGGGTGACGTCACCGGATGACTCAGTGTCGCACCGCTGTAGCACCCGCTTGACCGTCAGGAAACCCTCGAGAAGGAGTGTAACGCAGAAGAGGAGCAGAAACCAGGGCGACGAGCGCGCGGGGATCGAGCAGATGGGCTTCTGCCGTGCGTTGGTGCTCGCGGTTGGTCACAGCTCTGGCCAGCGGTTAGGATTGCACCGGAGACCGGATGCAGACGGGGGATAGCGAGCGTGCTGCCGAACCTCCATCGAGCGGTTTTCCTGCGACTTACCCTGCTCGGGCTGGGCAGCAGTGTCCTGCTGGCTGGCGTCGGGCTGTTGGCCCAGCGGGTCGAGCCGCCGCTCGGTAGCGTCCCGATCATCGATTCTGGTGGACGAAGCTACTGGCTGGCCGGACTGGCCCTGGCCGTGGTGTGCGGCGTGGCCTATCAGCTCGCTGACCGCACGATGCTCTATGCGCGGGTCACCGCGGCTGCTCGGGGCGTGCGCTACGATCCTGTTCCCGAGCTGCCGCTAGCGTGGATCCTTCCATTTACGACCTTTACCGGAGCGGTGCTGCTGCTGAGTGTTTACCACTCCCTCACGGCCGTCGCCGCGATCGCGCTCGGCTCGTTCCTAGTGCTGGTGGCTGGGACAGGGGCACAGCACTACCTGTACGATGCCGACGAGCGCGTGCGGAGTTATGCCCGGGTCGTCCACACGCTGGTAGTGCACGGCGTGGCACTGGTGACGCTGGCCATGATCTATATCAACAAGCTGCGCAGCCTCTACTCGGGTACTGCTGTGCTGCTGCTGGCTGGCTTACTTCTCCTGCAACTCTCGGAGGCCGAGGATATCCCGCTCGATCGGCGCGTGCTGTACGCAGTCGTGGGTGGTCTGGTGCTCGGCGAGATCACTTGGGCGCTCAACTACTGGCGGGCGACTGGCTGGCTGGGCGGGGCGGTGCTCTTGGTCTTCTTCTACCTGCTGGCGGGAGTGATCCTGGTGCGGATGCAGCGCGGTGTGCTCGTGCGCGACGTGCTGGAGTACGGAGTCGTGGCCGCGCTGGCGTTCGGCGTGCTAGTGTGGGCTGCGTTGCGATAGCAAAGGTGACCTATGCGTGACGACGAGCGCTCGCTGCACGAACTGCTCCTCGAGCTCGATCGCCTCGAAGAGCTGCGCGAGGATCTGATCGAGCTGGGAATCCGCTCGATCGAGGAGTTGGACGCTCGTATCGAGGAGCTCCACCGGCTCCTCGACCAGTTGAGCAGTGAGCAACTTGATGAGCATGGATTTGTTTGAGGCGAACCGCCGCGAGCAGCTCAGGCGCCGGGCACCGCTGGCCGACCGGATGCGCCCCCGCACGCTCGACGAACTGGTCGGGCAGGAGCGGGTAGTGGGGCCTGGTACGTTGCTCCGCCGGGCTATCGAGCAGGACCAGCTCAGTTCGCTTATCCTCTGGGGGCCGCCGGGCAGCGGGAAGACGACGCTCGCCAGGATCATCGCCAGCGTCACGCGAGCCCACTTCGTCCAGCTCTCGGCGGTCACCGCCGGGGTGGCCGACCTCCGGCGGGAGGTGCAGCAGGCAGCCGAACGGCTGGGCATGCACGGGCAGCGCACCATCCTCTTCATCGACGAAATCCACCGCTTCAACCGGGCCCAGCAGGACGCGATCCTGCCCTACGTCGAAGACGGTACGATCATTTTGATCGGCGCCACCACCGAGAACCCGTCGTTCGAGGTGAACTCGCCGCTGCTCTCCCGCTCGCGCGTGGTCGTGCTCGAGTCGCTGGGCGACGAGGCCATCCGTTCGATCGTCGAGCGGGCACTGGAGGACGCCGAGCGCGGGCTCGGCGGGCAGGGGCTGGCGATCGAGCCAGCGGCGCTCGACCTCCTGATCAACCTGGCGAACGGCGACGCGCGTTTCGCTCTGAACACGCTGGAGCTGGCGGCGGTCGGGGCGAGCGACGGCGTGATCACCGAGCAGCTCGTCCGCGAGGCCGCTATGCAGCGGATGGCGGTCTATGACCGGGTCGGCGACGCGCACTACGACACCATCTCGGCGCTGCACAAGTCGATCCGTGGATCAGATCCCGACGCCGCACTCTACTGGCTGGCGCGAATGCTCGAGCGAGGCGACGACCCACTCTATGTCGCTCGACGGATGGTACGGGCTGCCTCGGAGGATATCGGCCTGGCCGACCCGCAGGCGCTGGTGGTGGCGATGGCGGCCCAGCAGGCTGTCCACTTCATCGGTATGCCGGAGGGAGCACTGGCGCTCGCTGAGGCGGCTGTCTACCTAGCGTTGGCGCCGAAAAGCAACGCGCTTTACCAGGCCTACGGCGCCGCCCAGCGCGACGTGGCGGAGACGCGCAACGACCCGGTGCCTCTGCACCTGCGCAACGCGCCCACGAGGCTGATGCGTGAGCTCGGCTACGGACGCGGTTACCGCTACGCACACGACGAGTCAGAGGCCATCGGTACCCAGCTGTACCTCCCCGAGCGACTTGCCGGCCGGCGGTACTACCGGCCGAGCGGTCGCGGATTCGAGCGCGAGCTGGTGGCACGGCTCGAGGCGATCGCGCGGCGTCGCGCGCAGGCACGAGAGGGGCGGCATGACCGAGATCTCCGTGAAGAGGCGCCCGGACAACCGCCGCAACGATGAGCTGCGCCCGGTCGAGATCATCCCGGGGTATCTGCCGTATGCCGAAGGATCGGCGTTCATCGCCCTCGGCGATACCCATGTGCTCTGCGCAGCCACGGTGGAGCAGCGTGTCCCGAACTTCCTGCTCGGGAGCAGGCGGGGATGGGTGACGGCGGAGTACGGCATGCTCCCGCGCAGCAGTCGCGAGCGCATCCCGCGGGAGCGCTCCGGCCCCGGCGGGCGAACGGCGGAGATCCAGCGGCTGATCGGCCGCTCGCTCCGCGCGGCGGTCGACCTCGACGTGCTGGGGGAACGGACGATCATCATCGACTGCGACGTGCTTCGAGCTGACGGCGGCACCCGTACAGCGGCGGTGACCGGCGGGTGGGTAGCGCTGTATCAAGCCCTGCAGGGGCTGGTCTCGGCAGGCGTACTGCCGCGCCTGCCGATCGTCCGTCAGGTGGCTGCCGCCAGTGTGGGTCTCGTTGCCGGGGAGGCGAGGCTCGACCTCCAGTACGAGGAAGACAGCATGGCGGACGTCGACTTGAACGTCGTGCTGACCGACCGGGGCGAGTTCATCGAAATCCAGGGAACTGCTGAGACCACCCCGTTCGGACGACGTCACCTCGACGAGCTGCTTGAGCTGGCCGAGCGAGGGATCAGCGAGCTCATGGTCGTCCAACGGCGGGTACTCGGCCTGGGATAGAGGCGGTTCCGCACGTCCGTCAGGCGGAGCTCGAAGCAGCACCCCCGCTGTCGCTCCTACTCGACCCGGACGCTCTCCCAGGACGGAGGTCGATGTCAGCCCATCTCGATGTACCCCTTCGTCGTGGGCAACTGCTGTCCACGGCGAGGGTCGAGCTGGGTCGCCGCGTCGAGGGCGCGGCCGAGCGCCTTGAAGACGGCCTCGACCTGGTGGTGCGAGTTGCTCCCGTACAGTGTCACCAGGTGGAGGTTCATCCTGGCCTCGTGGGCGAGGGTCTCCAAAAAGTGGCGCACCAGGTCGGTGTCGAGCTGGCCGAACGGCTGCGGCAGGAATGGCTCTCGCTGGACGTAGTAGCCCCTGCCACCGAGATCGACCGCCACGTGCGCTAATGCCTCGTCCATCGCGACGGCGGCATCACCCATACGCTGGATGCCTCGCCGGTCGCCGAGTGCCTCGCGGAGTGCCTGCCCGAGGCAGATCGCCACGTCCTCCGTGGTGTGATGTGGGTCGATGTGCAGGTCTCCCTGTGCCCGGACAGACAGGTCGAAGAGCCCATGGCGGGCGAAGAGGGTCAGCGCATGGTCGAGCGCACCGATTCCGGTGGCGATGTCGGCCTGGCCCGAGCCGTCGAGCACGAGCGAGACCACCACTGAGGTCTCGCCGGTCGTCCGCTCGATTCTGGCCTGCCGCGGCGCGCTCATGACGCTCCCTCGGCCGCGATCTCGCGCAGGGCCTGGAGGAGTCGGTCGGTGTGTTCGGGTAGCCCTACGGTAATGCGCAGGTATGGGCGTAACAGCGGGTCGTCGTACTTGCGGACGAGGATGCCCCGCGCGAGCAAGCGGCGATGCACGTCGTGGGCGTCGGCGCGGGTCACGTGGACGAGGATGAAGTTGCCGCGCGACGGGTATGGCCGCAGGAAGTCGAGACGCCGCAGGCCGCGGAAGAGCCGCCCTCGTTCCAGGCGGATCCGGATGACCTTCTGCAGTTGGACTGAAAGATCGGCCAGCGCTGCCTCGATGGCACGCAGGGCGAGGACGTTGACGTTGAACGGGGGCTTGACCCGCCAGAGGGCCTCGGCGAGTGCCGGCGGGAAGATCCCGTAGCCGATGCGGAGTCCGGCGAGTCCGGCCCACTTGCTGAAGGTACGCAGCACGACGAGGTTCTCGAATTCCCGGCCCAGTGGCAGCAGGGTTCGGCCGGCGAACTCGTAGTACGCCTCGTCCAGCACTACGAGTACCCCGGTGCGGAGCAGGCGCACGAGTTGCTGGGAGGTCACCAGGTTGCCGGTGGGGTTGTTGGGCGAGGCGAGGAACACCAGCTTCGTCCGCTCGCTGAGCGCCGCCTCAATCTGGGCGACGTCCAGCTCGAAGTCGTCAAGACGCGGCACGGCTCGCACCGTGGCGCCGAAGAGCGGCGGGCGGGTGAGATAGACCCCGAACGTCGGCACCGGGACGATCACCTCGTCGCCGGGCTCGATCGTCGCGAGCAGGAGCAGGTCGATCAACTCGTCAGAGCCGTTGCCGACAATGATCTGGCTCTCCTCGACGCCGGTGTAGGCTGAGAGCGCCCGGCGTGCCGCTTCTTGCGCGGCATCAGGGTACAGGTGGTAATGGTCAGGACGTGTCAGGACGTCGAGCACGCGCGGCGAGGGGCCGTAGGGATTCTCGTTGGCGTCGAGCTTGATCAGGGAATCCAGGGAAAGGCCGGTCTCGCGCGCGACCGACTCCAGGCTCTCGACGGGCCGGTAGCCTGAGAGCTCGCGTACCACCCGGCGAATCAGCTCGCGTTCAGCAGCGCTGCGCCTCACTGCTCGCCTATCCTTTCCAGGTGCACCCCACCCGACGGCCGTTTCCCCCGGCCAGTACAATCGCGTCGGGGTGCCAGCAGATGCAGGGTACACCACGACCGTGGACGGCGGCCAGCAGCGAGACATGGATCGACAGTCCACAGCAGGGAATCGCTTGCTCTCACTTGCGCTAGTTCTCGTAGCGCTCTGCGCGGCGCTCTCGCCGGGCTGGCCGAGAACTGGGAGCGCGGCGACTGAGGTCGTGGAGCCGCTGGATTTTCCCTTCGCGCGGTCACCTGCTCTCGCACTGTCCACATCAGCCATCGTACCACCGGCCAGCGGGCTGCAACAGGCTGGCGCGCAGCCTACTGACGGACGCTCGTGGCGCGCGTTCGCCTCGGTGCCTGAACTACCTCGCTTGACGGCCAAAGCGGCTCTCGCCGTTGACCTGACGAACGAGGCGCTACTCTATGCGGATCACGCGGACAACCCGCTTCCGCCGGCCAGCACGACCAAGATCGTCACCGCGCTGGTCGTCGCGCGGTGGCTCGACCTCGACGAGGTGGTCGAGGTCGAGGCCGGCGACCTCGTGGATCCCACAGTCTATGCCAATATGGGCCTGGTGCCTGGAGATCGGCTCTCCGTCGAGGGGCTGCTCACCGGACTGCTCGTCGCATCGGCTGGCGACGCGGCCAACGCGCTGGCCCGAGCGACCGGGCAGCGGTTGGGAGCGCCGACCGAGGCCGCGGCACGACAGCGTTTCGTCGCCGAGATGAACCGGCTGGCGCGTGAACTCGGTCTGCGCAATTCCTGGTTCGTCACCGCCGATGGTCGCGATATGCCGGGGCAGGTGGTGACGGCGCGCGATCTGGCGATCGCGACCGATGCGCTGTTCCGGGTCCCAGCACTGGAGCGGATCGTCTCGCTGCCGCTCGCCACCGTGCCGGTCGAGGGGCCGAACGGCAGGGAGATCACTGTCTATAGCACGAACCAAATGCTCACGCTCCCAGGCGTACACGGAGTCAAGACCGGAACCACTTTGGCGGCCGGGCAGTGCCTTGTCGCCGCGGTCTGGCGGGGTGACGCGCGCGTCGTCACCGTGGTACTCGGGAGCCAAGATCGCTACGCCGATACGCAGGCGTTGCTCGACTGGCTCGACCGGCACTTTACCTGGCTGCGAGTGGCGCCCGACAGGGGATACGAGCCGCTCGACGTCGCCCTGCGCGAGCGGGGCCTGACGCTGGCGACGAGCCGAACCCTGCTCCTGAGCAGGGAGGATGCCGCGGCGTTGGAGGTGAGGTTAGAAGAAGGCGCGGGACAGGCCGAGACTGCGCGGCAGCAACGCGGTACAGTAGTATTGCTGGTGAGAGGTCAGGAAGTCCTCCAGCTGCCCCTGTACGCGGCGGATCGGTTTGCGCCGACGTCTTGAGGGCCGCGTGGGTCGAGGCAACAGGAGCGCGCGGTGGAGCGGCGACTGCAGCGCGTCCTCGCCGAGCACGGCGTAGCGTCGCGCCGCAAAGCGGAAGAGTTGATCCGAGCGGGTCGCGTCTCGGTCGACGGGACGGTCGTCCGTGACATGGGCGTGCGCGTCGATCCCGAGCGGCAGGATATCCGGGTCGATGGCCGGCCGCTGCGGCCGCAGCGACGGCGCTACATTGTTCTGCACAAGCCGGTCGGTTACATAACGACGACGAGCGACGAGCGCGGTCGGCGAACGGTACTCGAGCTCGTTGGCGTGCCGGAGCGGGTGGTGCCGGTCGGCCGCCTCGACCGCGACAGCTCCGGGCTGCTCCTGCTCAGTAACGATGGTGACCTGATCTATCGCATCACCCATCCTCGCTACGAGCTCGAGAAAGAGTACGAAGTGCTGGTCGATGGTTTTCCACCGCCGAGTGTGGTTGAGCAGCTCCGGCGGGGGGTGACCGTCGATGGGCGCCCGGTAGCCGTGCGCTCGATCGAGCCGATCCGCACTGAGGAAGCAGGTACGGTCTTTCGGGTGGTGATCCACGAGGGGCGGAACCGGATCGTTCGGCGGATGTTTGAGCGCGTGGGGTATCCTGTGGTGCGGCTGGTGCGAACCCGGATCGGGCCGTTGCGACTGGACGGAATGCCGGCTGGGGCTTGGCGCGACCTGACACCTGGTGAGCTGGAGGCCCTCTTTCGCGCCGTCGGCCTGAGGCCACCGCAACGCAGCGGTGCTAGCGCGTCGGGAAAGCGTGCTGGTGGCAGGCGGCCCGGTGAAGGGGCCCGGCGCGACTTCAGTGGAGTGGAACGTGGGGCTGGAGGAGTGTCGCGGCGTCCCGCTCGTCGTCGCGATCGACGGGCCGGGCGGGGCAGGGAAGAGCACCGTCGCGGCTGAGGTAGCCCGCCGGATCGGTGGGTTTTACTTCGATACCGGAATCGTCTATCGCGCCCTCGCGCTCGTGGCGCTGGAGAACGGCGTCGCGCTGGATGACGAGGCGACGCTCGCGAAGCTGGCGCGCGAGCTGCGGATTCGGGCCTCGCCGCCGTCGAAACAGGATGGCCGGCTGTACGATGTCTGGCTCGACGATCGCGATGTCACCTGGGCTATCCGGACGCCGGAGATCGACCGTGCGGCGTCACAGGTCGCTGCCTATCGCGAGGTGCGTTCGGCGCTGCTCGAGCTCCAGCGCGAGATCGGGCGATCGGGGCGAGTCGTGATGGCGGGGCGCGATATCGGGACGGTGGTCATGCCCGACGCGCCGGTGAAGGTCTGGCTCGACGCAAGCCTGGAGGAACGCGCCCGGAGACGACAGCGTGACTTGGCCGCTCGCGGCGTCGTCGCCTCCTTCGAGGAGGTCAAAGCCGAGCTGGCCGAGCGCGATCGGCGCGATCGGGAGCGCGCGGTGGCACCGATGCGCCCGGCCGCCGACGCGGTGGTGATCGATACTGATGGGCGGAGCGTCGAGGAGGTCGTCGAGCTGGTGCTCAGACTGATCGAGGAGCGGTGCGGCTGTGCGCGACAGGTCCGATATCCCTGAAGCCTGGCGCCTCTCGCCCAGGCGCCGGCTGAAGACGCTCATCTTCAAGACCGCGCGCCTGTTCGTCGTGCCCGCCCTGCGGCTGCTGATCCGTTTCCGCATCGAAGGGCTGGAGCACGTGCCGCCGGTCGGGCCGGCGTTAGTGGTGGCCAACCACCTCCACAACGCCGACCCGGTGCTGATCATCGCTGCCTCTACCCGGCCGGTGCTCTTCATGGCGAAGAAAGAGCTCTTTGGCATCCCGGTGATCCGCTGGTTTGTCCGCCAGTCTGGCGCCTTCCCGGTGGATCGTGGCAAGCCTGATCGTTCCGCGCTGCGCCACGCCGAGAAGCTCCTGTCGGAAGGCATGATGGTCGGCATCTTTCCGGAGGGGACGCGGAGCATTACCGGCGGCCTCACCGCACCGCACCCCGGCGTCGCGCTGCTGGCGCTGCGAGCCGGTGTTCCGGTCATCCCGACCGCGATCTGGGGCACGGAGGTGCTGCCGTTCAACGGCTACAAGGGCCGGGTGCGCGGCCGGGGTTGGCCGCGGGTCACGGTGCGCATAGGCCAGCCTTTCCTGATCGCGACGCGCAACGAAGCCGGGCAGCGCCGGCAACTCGACGAGGTGGCGGAAGAGATCATGCTGGCGATCGCCCGGCTGCTGCCGCCGCAGTACCGCGGCGTCTATGCCGATCACCCAGCGCTCCGGGAGCAGGGGCAGGAGCCTGGTGTCCTGCAGCCGGCTCCTGCTGGGAGGGCGACGGAGACTCGATGAGCCAGCCTCTCCCACAAGAAGCACGGCTCTCTGCCCCGGGAGAGCCAGCCGGGCCGCTCTATACCTGGTGGCGCGGCGACCCGCTCCCCGCGCTCCTTGTGCTCTCCGGCCTCTCGGTTGAGCTCGCCCGCGAGCTTGACCTGCTCGCCGATCTGAGCGGTCTTCCCGCTGGTGAGGTGCAGGCTCGCGTCGAGGCGGGAAATCGGCCCTACCTAGCACGGCTGGACGGCGTGCCGGTCGCGTACGGATGGGTGGCCACCAGGAGGGCATCCATTGGCGCGCTGGGCATCGCCTTCTCGGTGCTGCCAGGGAACCGCTACCTGTGGGACTTCGTCACACTGCCGCGCTGGCGTGGCCGAGGCATCTACCCGCGCCTGTTGCAGGCTATCCTGAAGCGAGAGGGGCAAGCTGGCCGGTTCTGGATCGGCCACGACGCGCCGAACATCGCTTCGGCCCGCGGCATTCTCAAAGCCGGATTCACGAGCGTTGGAGAGATCTACCGGTTGCCAGGCGGGTCGTTCGGGATGGCTGCGGCCGACTCGCTCGAACGAGCACGGGCCGGGGCGACTCTGCTCGGCATCCACCTCGTCGAGGCCGGGCGCTGACGCGAGTTCAGCGCTTCTCCGCTCGTCGCTTCCGTGTCTCGCCCGTTCGTGCTAGGCTACGCCCGGCGTCGGGCCGGAGGCTATGCAGGGAGGAGCGACGGCAGCGGTGCGCATCGACGTCCACACCCATTTCTATCCCTCGGCGTACATAGCGGAGATCCAGCGTCACAGCGACCACGCCTCGGTCGGTGTCGACGACACAGGCCAGCTCGTGCTCCACTACGCCGGTGACTACAATGTGCTGGCTCCCGCGCACCACTCGATCGAGGCACGACTGGCCGACATGGCGGCAGCCGGGATCGACCTCTCGGTCATGTCGCTGACCACACCGGGGGTGCACGTCGAGCGACCAGAGCGTGGCGTTGCTCTGTCGCGGCTCGTCAACGACGAGTACGCTGAGCTGCAGCGCCGGTACCCGGATCGCTTCCGGTTCTTCGCCACGCTCCCACTGCAGGCGCCGACTGAGGCGGCGAAGGAACTGGAGCGGGCGGTGCGCCAGCTCGGACTCGTCGGCGCTATGATCTTCTCGAATGTCAACGGTGAGCCGGTCGATCTCCCCAAGTTCTGGCCGATCTACGAGGCAGCCGAAGCTCTGGGCGTGCCGATCGTCGTCCACCCGACGGCGCCGGCCTTTGCCGAGTACTTGAGCGAGTACCGCTTGGTGGCATTGCTCGGCTTCGCCTACGACACCACCATGGTGGCGGTGCGGATGGTGCTCGGCGGCGTGCTCGACCGCTTCCCCGGCCTGATGCTGATCCAGACGCACCTCGGTGGGGTGCTCCCGTACCTGGCTGAGCGGGTGCAGCGTGGCTATGCCGTCTACCCCGAGCTGAAGGGAAAGCTCCGGCGCGCGCCGATGGAGTATTTCCGCGAGATGTATCTCGATACGGTGCTCTTCGACCCGGACTGTCTGAAGCTGGGGCTGGCCTTCGCTGGCGAAGACCGGCTGCTGTTGGGTAGCGACCATCCTCACCAGGTCGGCGACCTGTTCAAGGCCGTCCGGGTGATCGAAGAGCTTCCGGTGGAGCCAGCGACTAAGGAGAAGATCCTGAGTGGCAATGCCCAGCGCCTCTTCAAGCTCGGGCCAGCCGCGGCCTGAAGCGGAGCATGAAAGGGAGGAGGCCATGCGACGGACTGCGTGGGTGCTCGATCGCACGGAAGCCATCGGCGAGCGGGGGATGGTCGCCGCGAAGCACGAGCTGGCCGCCGAAGTCGGCGCGCAGGTGCTGGAGGCGGGCGGCAACGCCGTCGACGCTGCGGTCGCAACCGCGTTCACGGTCGCGGTGGTCGAGCCGTTCATGAATGGGGTCGGGGGCGGCGGTCTGATGCTGGTCTACCTGGCTGACCGCCACGAGACCGTGGCCATCGACTTTGCGATGGTGGCTCCCCGCGCCGCGCGCCAGGAGATGTACGAGCTCCTGGATGCGACCAGCCCGAGCATGTTCGGCTGGCGCGCCGTGCGTGACGACGCCAACATCCATGGCCCGCTCTCGATCGCGATACCGGGCACGGTCGCCGGACTGGCGCTGGCCGTCGAGCGCTACGGCACCATGCCGCTGCGTGAGCTGATGCAACCAGCGATCCGCTACGCCCGCCAGGGCTTCCCGGTGAGCTGGCACACCAGCTTCGAGATCGCCCAGGATCTCGAACTGTTGAATCGCTATCCCTCGACGCGAGCAGTCTTTACCCGCGATGGCGTGCCCTGGCCAGTGTTGACCGGGCTGGAGCAGACCCTGCTTGTGCAGGCCGACCTGGCCCGCTCGCTGGAGGCGATCGCCGAACAGGGCCCCGATGTCTTCTACCGAGGCGAGCTGGGCCGGACGCTAGTCGACGGCCTGCGCGGCTTGGGCGCGATCCTGATCGAAGACGACTTGCGCTCCTACAAGGTGCGCGTCGCCGAGCCACTCTGGGGGCGCTACCGCGGCTACCAGGTCGCGACGGCTCCGGCGCCGTCCGGCGGCCCGACGCTGCTCGAGTGCCTTCACCTGATGGACTGTTTCGACCTGCAGGCGAGCGGCCACAACACCATCGAGACGCTTCACCGCCTGATCGAGGCATTCCGCCAGGCCTTCGTCGACCGCTTCGCCTACCTGGCCGACCCTGCCTTCGCCGACGTTCCGGTGGCTGCGTTGATCGACCCGGCCTATGCGGGTGAGCAGGCCTCACGCATCGGCGAGCAGGCCCGGGTAAACGTCGAGCCGGGTGACCCGGCGCGATTGGGAGTCCGCCAGCGCTACGCGCGTTCGATGCCGAATTACGGCGCTGGCTCGACTACGCACCTCTCGGTCGTCGACCGCTGGGGCAACGCCGTCTCGCTGACCCAGACACTGCTCTCGGCCTGGGGCTCGCGGGTAGTGGCGCCCGGCACCGGCATCCTGATGAACAACGGGATGATGTGGTTCGACCCCGAGCCAGGCCGGGCCAACTCGATCGAGCCGGGCAAGCGGCCGCTGGCCAATATGTCGCCCGCGCTCGTCTTCAAGGGGGATCGAGTCTACCTCTCGCTGGGCGCGATGGGCGGGCGGAAGATTATCAACGCGCTGGCCCAGGTCATCTCCAACGTGGTCGACCATGGCATGGGGATCCAGGCGGCCATCACCGCGCCGCGGATCGACTGTAGCGTCCAGCCAGCACAGGTCAGCAGCCGGATCAATCCCGCGGTCGTCGAGGGGCTGCGGGCACGCGGTCACCGATTGCAGGTGGTCGTGGAGGACGTGGGGAACGTCCCGTTCGCGAGTCCGGTGGGGATCTTGGTCGAGGCAGATGGCACGCTGCGTGGCGGTGCAAACCCGTACTACCCGGCGATGGCGATCGGCGTCTAACGGTTGCCGAAGTGAGGTAGCACCTCGCGGCCGAGCAGCTCGATGGCGGCGACCGGATCCGGCCCGAGGGGCGGGCCGAAACTCAGGTGCCGGGCCCCCATCTCCACTAGGCGCTCCAGCCGCGGGAGGATCTCCTTCGGCGTGCCGACCAGCCCGATCCGGAGCATCGGCGCGCTAACCAGTCGCCTGGCCTTCTCTGGATCGCGCTCGATGAGTAGGGCCCGCTCGATCGGCTGGAAGTCCTCCCGGGCCAGTCCCAGGCGCTCGAGGATCAACGGGCTGAGCGCACCCCCGTAGTAAGCGATTTTGTCGCGCAGCACAGCCTCGGCCTGCTCCCGGTCATCCGCGATTGAGCACCAGACACAGGCGGCCAGGTCGATGTCGTCAAGGGAGCGGCCAGCGCGAGCCGCTCCCTCGGCGACCAGCGGGGCGACGGTCGCGAAGTGCTCCGGGGGAAAGAGCAGCGGTAGAGCACCGTCGGTCAGCTCGCCAGCGAGCCGCAGCATCCCTGGGCTCATGGCGCCAAGGTAGATCGGCACCGGGTGGGCCAGAAAGCGCAGGTATGCCTGTGGTCCCCAGCCGGGAGCCGGCTGGCCAGCGAGCACGGCCCGAACCGCGATGACGGCCTGCCGGGTCGTCGCCAGCGGCCGCTCCTGGTTGATACCGATCCATTCGAGGAAGTTGCCGGCTCCAGCAGCTAGGCCGAGCAGGAAGCGGCCGCTGCTCAGCTCGTCCAGCGTCGCCGCCAGCATGGCGATCTCGGCCGGGTGTAGCGTGTACGGGTTAAGCACGCCGCTGCCAACGGCAATCCGCTCCGTCGCCTGGAGCATGGTTGTCAGGAGCACCGGCGCGCTGCGCAGGAATAGGTCGTGGCTCACCCAGATCTGGTGGAATCCGGCGGCCTCGGCGGCACGCGCCAGCCGCGCGTACTCGCGGAGCGGCAGGTCGTTGTTCAGGCGGACGCTGAACCTCATCTGCTCGCTCCGCTGCCGATCACTGCGTCGGCCTCGATTTCGACCAGGTAGTCCGAACCCACCAGCCGACTGACCTCAACCAGCGTGTTCGCCGGTCGGATCTCGCTGAAGTAGGCGGCGTGGGCCCGCCCGACGGCCTCCCAGTGGTCGACGTTGGTGACGTAGACGCGCGTGCGCACGACGTCGGACAGCGAGGCGCCAGCAGCTTCGAGCGCCCGCTTGATCTTCTCGAGGATAAAGCGGGCCTGCGCCTCCGGATCGCCACGGCCGACGACATTGCCCTGGTCATCGGTCGCAGTGGTGCCAGAGACGAACACCAAGTCGCCGACGCGCACCGCGCGCGAGTAGCCGGCTCGCTCTTCCCAGACCGTGCCTGAAGAGATCTGGATCCGCTCGGCCACGCGCTGTCTCCCTCGTTGGTTGCCCTTAGGCACAACGCGGAACTGTACCATCGCCGGAAGTGAGCACACCAGTGGTTGGTAGTGTCCGAGTGCCGATTCCCACTGGCAAGGCATGATGGCCCTCGCGTTGGGTCGCCAGAGCGAGTCGCGCGTTAGTCGCGCGTTAAAAGACGGCCCCGCCGGCTCATGGCCGACGGGGCCAGGGCTGTGAGGAGGGGAGGAGTATGCTTACCCAGTAGCTACTGCGAAGGCCGAACCAGCCTGGCGTCCATCAGTACGAGCTGTAGTCAAACGGAAGTTTAGTCAATCGCGCCAGCGATGTCAAGCCACCCCGCGTCTCCGGGCCGGAGCAGCGGACACGCTTACGACAGAGGCGGAGAGGGTGGCCGATGGGTAGCCACGTGCTCGCCTCCGGAGCTGGAGGCGTAGCCAGTCAGCTCCACGTAGCCGAGGCCAGCTACCGGCCGGCTGTCGTCGAGGCCATGCACCTCGACCGCGCCTTCCCAATAAATCACGCCGGTCGATGCGACGGCCTGTAGCTCCTGATCGAGAAGGAGGGGGGTAACCGTCAGTCTGAGGCGTTCGGCAGGGAGTTCCACGATCCACCCGGAAGGGTACGTCGCACCGGTGTGCGGGCTTGTCCACTGGCCGGTTGCGGCGACAGCGAAGTCGTTGCCGCGCAGGTAGACCGCTGAGCCGTCGGGCTGCACGAGCGTGCCGCTCCCGAAGACGACATGCCCCGCGCCGTCGTGGGTGTTCCAGAGCATCAGCTCGCGGCCATCGTCGAGCTGGATCGCGAACCAGTTCCAGCCGCCGCGGCCGGCCAGGAGGAAGTTGCCCCACTGGTGATCCATCCAGGCCTGGCCGGTCACGGCCAGTGACTGCCCGTCGACGCTCAGGGTGCCGGTCGCTTCCAGCCGGGTACGCGAATAGTAGTACGAGCCGGTCTCCGGTGCCCAGGTGAAGTAGCCGTCCTCGTCGTGGAGCACCGGTGGCTTGGTGTCGCGCAGGTTGAGGGTGATCGCGTACCCGGGCATCATCGCCTGGATCCGGTCTTCACTCGTCCCAAGCTCGAGTTGCCATTCGGCCACGCGTAAAACGACAGGAGGCTCGTGTCCCGGTCTTAGCCCAACGGCGGTTCGCTCGGCCCAGCGGAACGCCCGGCGCTGGAGGTCGGTGATCGCGAAATGGGCAGCGTACGCGGTGGGATAGCCGAACCGTTGCCCCTGGAAGACCACGAACTCGAAGCCGAATTGCCTGCCGCTCGCGTCGGCGAGGTGACCGGTGTAGTACCACCACTCGGTCAGGACGTCGTGCGGGCCAAGGTCACGCGGGAAACGTATCGGCTGGGGCGCTGGCACCGGCGTGAGGAACAGGCTGGCTGGGCGTTCGGCAGAGGAGGCTACTGGCTGCGGCGAGGCGCTGGGTGTGCCAGCGCGGTCAGCACCGCACGCGGCCACCAGCAGCGTGAGGCACAGGTTCATAAGCAGGAGTCGCCGCATACCTAGTGTTCCCAACCCCGCTCGGGGAGGAGCCGAAGCATCACCCGTGGCACCCACCAGTTCCAGTCTCCCAGCAGCCGCATGGTTGCCGGTACGAGCAGCACGCGGACGACGCTGGCGTCGAGGGCGATCGCCAGCCCAATTCCGAGGCCGAGTGCCTTGATCAGGACGACGTCAGCGCTGACGAAGGCGGTGGCGACGACCACGAGGATGAGCGCGGCTCCAGTGATGATCCGGCCGCTCCGAGCCAAGCCGGTGGCCACGGCTTGCCGGTTGTCGCCGGTCTGATCCCAGGCCTCGCGGACGCGGCTGAGGAGGAAGACCTCGTAGTCCATACTCAGGCCGAACAGCAGGCAGAACATGACGATCGGCAGCGAGGCCTCGATGAACCCGAGCGGCTGGAAGCGGAGCAGGCTGTTCAGATGGCCGTCCTGAAAGACAAAGACGAGTGCCCCGTAGCTCGCGGTCAGGCTCAGTGCGTTGAGGATGACCGCCTTGAGCGGCAGGAGTACGGAGCGGAGCAGAAAGAAGAGCACGACGTAGGTCGCGACGACCACAGTCAGCGCGGCATAGGGGAACTCGCTGTACATCAGGTCGACCACGTCGACGATCTCCGCAGTACCGCCGTCCACCAGCATGCGTAACCCTGGCCCGGGATCCATCGCTCGGATGGTCTGGAGCAGTGCCTTCGCCTGGTCACTCGCTGGGAGGGCGTCGGTATAGACATAGATAGCCGCGACGTGCTGACCGGCCAGTTGCCGGTAGGCATTGGCGATCACCGGGTCGTGGATGAGCGACGGCTCAGCATAGAGGAGCTGGTACTGGCCCAGCGAGATTCGCGGGTCGATGGTGACGATACTGGAGATGCTCGCGACGCGCGGGTCGGCCGCGATCCGCCGAGTCAGGTCGTAGAGGGCAGCGATCGTCTGCGGGTCGTTCACCGGGCGCTCGCTCTGCACGGCCACGATGATGGGCGAGAGTGCACCGTCGCCGAAGGCAGCGCGGAAGCGCTCGAACGCCTGGCGCGAGGGCGTCGTCGTTGGAAGGATCGTCGCGTCGGGTGAGCTTAGCCGGACGTGCCGGAAGGGTGCCCCAAGGGTCAAGAGGAGCACGACCACCGGGATCGCGACCCGCCAGGGGTGCGTCATGACTGCATCAGAGACTCGTACCCAGAAGGCGCCGGTCTCGGCCGCGCGGCGGTGCACCGTCAGCGCGGTGATACGGTGGCCGAGGCTGCCAAGGATGGCCGGCAGCAGCGTCAGCGCAGCCGAGACCGCGACCAGGACGACCAGCACGCCAGCGATCCCGACCGAGCGCATGAACAGGAACTCGAAAAATGCCAGCCCGCTCAACCCGATGAGCACGGTCAGCCCGGAGAAGAAGACCGCCCGGCCAGCGGTGGCGGTGGTGACCTCGACAGCGCGCGCCACGGTGCCGCGCTCGAGTTCCTCGCGGAACCGGCTGACGATGAAGAGTGAGTAGTCGATAGCCAGCCCTAACCCGAGCAGGGTGGCGACGTTGAGCGTGAAGATGGAGAGCTCGGTCACACGAGTGATGGCGTAGACCAGCGCCAGCACGATCGCCACGCTCACTCCGCCGACGGCCAGCGGGACACCAGCGGCGACCAGACTGCCGAAAACGAAGACCAGAGCGGCCAAAGCGAAGGGGAAGGCGATCAGCTCGGCTCGCCGCAGGTCGTGCTCGGTCACGGTCTCCAGGTCGGCGTAAAAGACCGGCGAGCCCGCCAGCCTAACCTCGAGCTCGGTGGGAATGATCGACCGCTCGATCTCGTCCTTCAGCCGTTGGGACTCTTCTGGGGGGAGGTTGATCCGCACGAGTGCGTAGGCCAGCGACCCGTCCGGCGCGATCTGGCTCGGGTTCTGGTCGAACCAGGAGATGCTCCCGATCTCGGGGATGCTCGCGAGCTGGCTGAGGGCACGGTGCGCCTGCTCGATGAACGCGGGGTCGGTGGGCTTGAGACGAGGGTGGCTGAAGAGAACGATCAACGTGGCAGGGCTGTAGTCAGGGATCTCCTGCTCGAGCAGCGCCCGGGCGCGGGCCGCTTCGGTGTGCGGGCTGGAGAAGCCACCGACTTCAAGCGCACTCGAGACGCGGGGTAAGAAGGGAAGCGTGAGGAGGAAGAAGACGATCCAGGCCGCGATGACAAACCACCGGTGCCGGTACGATTGCCTCCCAATCCAACGGAACACGCCGCGTCTCCCCGAGCGCCCTGCACCGCTCCCTATACCCCGCTCAGGTGTACCACACCAGCCGGTGTCCTCGGCCAGCGAGGCTCGAGCGCGCTCCGGCGGCTGCGCACGGTTTGGCGCGACGATGTCCAGCGACAATAATCGGCGGTGCGGAGTTGGGTGGAGCAGGGACCATGAGTGACGGCACGGAGATCAAGCACCGGGTGCGCGAGCAGTTCGGCGCGGCGGCCGAGGCCTACGTGCGCAGCCGCTCGCACGCGGCCGGGCACGACCTCGGGCGGCTGCTCGAGTGGGCAGCGGTGCGGCCTGGCGAGCTGGCGCTCGATGTCGCGACTGGCGGCGGCCATACCGGACTGGCGCTGGCTCGACAGGGCGCGCGGGTCATCCTGCTCGACCTGACCATGAGGATGCTTCAGGCCGCGCGCCGCGCCGCGGCCGATCGCGGCGTCGTACCGGTCGGCCTGCTCGCGGCCGACGCCGAGGCGTTGCCGCTGGCCGATGGCTGTGTCGGCCTGGTGACGTGCCGGATTGCCCCCCACCACTTCGCCGAGCCAGAAGCGTTCGTCCGAGAGGTGGCGCGCGTCCTGGAACCGGGCGGGCGTCTCCTGTTGCTCGACAGCCTTGCCCCAGCCGACCGCGAGCTCGACCTGCTGGTGAACGAGCTTGAATGGCGCCGCGACCCCAGCCACGTGCGCTCCTACACGCTGGCTGAGTGGTGTGGCTTCCTGTCCCGGGGAGGGCTTCAGGTCCAGCGGCTCGAGGTAATCTACCGTCGCCACCAGTGGGACGACTGGACTGTTCGCTCAGGGATGAGCCCAGCGGCGCGGGATGCACTCGGACAGTGGCTGCTGAGTCAGGAGCGAGTGTGCCGCTTCCTCGACGTCGACCTCGCTCAGGGGCGGGTCGCCAGCTTTCGCGACGACAAGGTGTTGATCCTCGCGCAGAAGCCGCTGTCGCAACCAGGGGCGTCCCCCGATCTATAGGTGCCGGCCTGGCTTGCTCTCCGGCTGGCTGGCACGCATGGTTATCGAGGTGTACGGGATACTGTGCGAGAATGGAGATCGGGGTGTCGTGGCTCGGCTGCTCGACGGCTGATCGGCTAGGGCAGTGGAGTGCTCCGGAACGAGGGGGGTCGTGTCTGGGATCAGCACGGATGGGCTGATACAGATCGCGCTCGAACTGGCTGGGATGCGCCAGCTTCCGGCCGACAGCGCAGTTTATGTCTCCGGGGAGGCGCTGGGGCGAGTCCTGTTTGGGATCGACATCGGGCCGGCGGAGTTACTGATCGCGCGTGAGCTGGGCTGTGACGGCGTCGTCGCTCATCACCCGGCTGGTGGCAGCGCGATGCTCCGTTTCCCGGAAGTGCTTACCCGTCATGTTGAGCTCATGGTCGAGCACGGCGTCCCGCGCGAGGTGGCCCGCGAGGCGATCAAGCCGCTGGTGTCGCGCGCGATCCTGCGCGCCCAGGCGGCAAACTACGACCACGCGCCGTCGTTTGCCCGGCTGTTGCGGATGCCCTTTCTCAATATCCATCTCCCGTTGGATGAGATCGGCCGACGGTTGATGGTCGAGGCGATCGAGCGACACACGGCCAGCCTCGGTCGGGAACCGGTGGTGCAAGATGTTATTGACGCCCTCCTGGCACTCCCTGAGTTTTCCCAGGCTCCCACGCAAGTCATGGTGCCGGTCGGCGCGGTCGACCGGCCGGCGGGCAAAGTAGCAGTCGTCCACGGTGCTGGGACGAATGGCGGCGCTGCAGTGGCGAAGGCATACTTCGATCATGGTGTATCGACAGTGATCTACATCCACATTGCGCCGGAGGAAGTCGAACGGCTGCGTGCGGACGGCCGCGGCAATCTGATTGTGGCGGGCCACATCGCGGCTGATCTGGTAGGAATTAACCGGTACGTGGCCGAGCTCGAGGCGCGTGGGCTTGAGGTCGTTCGCGCAAGTGGCCTGTGAAAGAGTCGCTGCGATGGCGAGAGGGTGGAAGTTCAAATCACCAGCGAAGATCCCCGTTCGATACCTCGCCTCGCTCCCGGAGCGAGCGGGCCGGGCCAGCGCGGCGCTGGTTGGAGGCGCGACCTACGAGGTCAGCCAGATGGTGTTGCCGGACTTCGTCCGCCGCTCGAAGCTGTACGAGGCGACCGTGGCTCGGCTGCTGCGGATCACGGTTGAGCTCGTGGGCGATGTGCGCAGTGTGTACCCGAATGCTCCGATGAGCGTCGAGGAGCTGACGGTACGCAAGGCGGCGGGGAACGTCGTCGAGCTGGCCAGCGTGCTGGTGGCGGGCTGGTCTCCGCTGTGGCTGCTCGCCGGAGCCGCCGATGCGATCGGTGGCTCGAAGGCCTACCTGCGCGCGCTGGTGGCGGAGCTGGAACAGGCTGGGCTGCTGCGAAAAGGCACTGATGTTTCATCGGTGGAAGACGTGCTCTCGCGGCTGGAAGGGACGGCGGACGTCCTCGCCGACACCGTGGATGTTCCGCCGCTGAACGTCAGTGAGCTGCGGGCCTCCCTGCAGGCGCTCCGGAGTCAGGCTGTGGATTTGCCCTCTCCCGAAGGGCTCGCCTCGCTCTTTTCCAGCCTGCAGGCGGCCGCGCGCGACGAAGGTCGTTCGCTCCTCGAGGTGTCGACACTGATTGGGCTGGGTGCGGCCCGCGCTGGGATCAGGCTCGGCGACGCATACGTCTTCGAGTACTACCGTCGAGCGCTGCACACCATCGCCGAGGAAGGCTTGTTCACCTTTTTGCGCCGTATCAGCTCTCCATACCTCGAGCGTGCCGGCCAGCACCTCGACCCCGTGAGTCCGACGTATACCGAGCGGCTCCTACGACTCCTCGACCAGCGAGCCCGGCGGAGCGCTCCACACAAGAGCGAGCCGGCTATGCCGCCTCCGATCGCGCGCGTCGAGAGCCCGTCGAAGTCCGGCTGACTGGCAGAATGGGGCGAGAGCCGGCGCTGAGCGGGAACTCGCCTCTCCCGAGGCGCTAGTTCGTCCCGTTAGTCGTGTTGAGGCACGCGTGCGCGTTGTCCTGGTTGGCCCGTGTGGTTCCGGTAAGACCACTCTTGCTGACCGCCTGTGCAGGCGCGGAGTGGATGCGGTCGTAGTCGGCCAGGAACACTCGATCGTCCGTGACCTCTGGAGGCATCCGAAGCCGGATCTTGTGGTCTTCCTTGATGCGAGCCTGAGCACGATCAGGGAGCGGCGCGGCAGCGACTGGCCGGAGTGGCTGTACTGTATCGAGCTCGAGCGGCTGGCCGATGCACGGGCGCACGCCGACCTCGTCATCGACACGGGCCGGTATACGGTGGACGAGGTGGTCGAGCGCGTCCTCGCTGCCGTCAAGGAGCGCGCCAGCTCTGAAGAGTAACTATCCCGCCCCCTTGTGCTCCCGTTGCCAGATCAACTCACCGAGCGGTGCTAGTGTGACCGGCTGCGGCTCCTCGCGGGCCGTCAGGCGTTGCTCGAAGCGTGCGCGCTCGAAGACTTGAATGCGGTAGCCGCCCTCGAGCTTTGGCTCGCTGATCGGGAACCCGAAGACCTCGAGACCGCCGTTCTGCTCCCAGAAGGTGAGGAAGTCGCCGCGGAGCGTATGCCCGGTCTCCGGGAAGTACCGCACTCCTGGTTGTTCGGGTTCAGGCACCGGCGGGAGGACGCTGCCGAGTGCTTCCAGGCCGAGCAGCCCGAGGGTGATCGATCCATCAGGGTGAAGCTCCAGGCGTGCGTACCGGCAGTACTGCACCGTTGTGCCGTCCCTCCGGCGGATCTCCGGACTGATCGGGGGGCCGAAGACCAAGTTTCCCTTGCGCGACTCCCAGTACTGCTTGAACGCGCCGAGGAGCGTTTGGCCGGTCTCCGGGAAGTAGCGGGCGTTTGCCTCACGCTCGTTAGCGACCACCGTGAATGTCCATTCACCCGACGAGCGAGCTCCATACTCGTCGACGACACGGGCTTCCACCCGGTGCTCGCCCGCCTCGAGCCAGACCACTGCCTGGAAGTCACGGACGACGGACTCTCCCCTGTGAGGTGGTGAGGAGGTCGCCTTCGGTAGAGCCGGTTGCCCATCGACCAGGAGGAGCACCGAGTCGATGGCGCCTTGCGCTTCCACACGTAGGGTGACCGGTACCGGACCGCTGGCGAAGCGGTGGTCTGGCTCTGGCTCGACCAGCGTCAGCACCGGCGACCGGCGCGGGCCGGACGCGAGAAAGCTCCAACTATGGGTGCGACGGTGACCGCGGTCGTCGATGACGGTGACCGCCACAGTATAGGATCCTCGCGGCAGCTCAGTCTCGTAGCGAATCAGCCAGGTGCGCTGGTCGCGCACGAACACCGCTGGCTGCACCGGGTGGCCGTTCAGCCGGAGTTCCACCCGCTGTAAAGGGCGCGCGCCAACCAGCACGGCACCGATCGTCACCGTCCCGGGGGCAGCCGTACTGCCCGGCGGCGGGAGAAGCTCCACGATCCCGGGAGTCGTCGCCAGGGGCAGGGAGAGGATCACCAGCAGCACGAGGGCAATACCGGCCAGCGCGGTGAACCACTTGGTCACGGCGCCTCCCTGGCAAGCATGGTGGTGCGAACCGCGGGCGTCTGAGGATCCCGGTCGCGACCCAAATCGATGTTCACTTGACTACACGACAGGTAACCGCAGGACGACCAGCTATCAGGTCGACACGGCCAGCCGTGGCCGGATGGTTCTTTAGAAGGCTGCCATGCGACCGAGCCGATAGCGCGTTCGGTCGTCCGGGCGGCAAATTGAACCGCCCGAGGCGTCAGACCTCGAAGACGACTCCCCCGCTCCGGGGATCTGCGCCGCCTCGCACCTGTCCGGTGATCGGGTCGCGCGTGATCAACTGTACCCGTGCAAAGTTACCATAAAGTGCTGGGTTCTCGACAACCTTGAACCCCCGATCGGCGAGCGCAGCCCGCACCCAGGACGGGATACGGGCTTCGCAGTCGAGGTATTCGCTCTGCGAGTCGAACCGCGGCGCAGAGACCGCCTCCACTGGCGTCAATCCGTGGTCGATGAGATTGAGGAGAGCCTGGAGCACGCCGGTGATGATCCGTGTACCGCCGGGCGCGCCGAGCGCGAAGACGACTTCACCGCGCTTCAACCCGATCGTCGGGCACATGCCGGTGATGCGCGCTTTGCCCGGCGCGATGGAGTTCGGGCCGTCTGGGATCGGATCGGCGGCGTTCATGCAGTTGTTGTAGGTAAAGCCGAGGCCGGGTGTCACGACGCCGCTGGAGGAGCCGAGCGAGTGGGTGATCGAGGCGACGTTGCCGTCGCTATCGACCACGGTGACGTGTGTCGTGCCCTGCTCGGCGACCCGTCGTGGTACCCTGATCGGTTGGCCAGAGCGCACGAGTTCGTAGCAGGTCCGGATGTGGTCGTTGGAGAGCAGCCGCTCCACCGGTACAGCGACGAACGCCGGGTCGCCCACCTGCCCGTACCAGTCAGCGTACGCAGCCTGCATGGCGCGGGCGACGAACGCGATGTACTCGACACTGTTGAGCCCGAGCGACGCGAGGTCTTCGTGTTCGAGGATCTTGAGGATTTCCGCGAGGCAGATGCCGCCGCCAGCGGGCGGGTTCGTCGCTAGCTCGTAGCCCCGGTAGGTAAACCACAGCGGTTCACGGACGCGGACGCGGTAGTTCGCGAGGTCTCCGGCGGTGACGAACGCGCCGTTAGCCTCCAGATCTTCGGCCATCCGCTGTGCCAGCTCGCCGGTGTAGAAGTCCTCGGGCCCGGCCTCGGCCAGCCGTCGCAGCACGCGCGCGTAATCGGGATTACGCAGCCGCTCACCCGGCCGCCAGGTCTCACCGTTGGCCTTGATATAGAGTTCGCGGCTGGCCGGCGTGTGGGCGATCCGCTCGCGCATCGAAATCCGATCGCCGACCGCAGGCTGGTTCCAGAGTCGCCACAGCTCGGGCGAGACGAGGAAGCCCTCTTCGGCAAGCCGGATGGCGGGTTGGAGGGCCTCGGCCCAGGAGATGGTGCCGAACCGGCGCAGCACTTCGGCCAGGCCGGCGACGGTGCCGGGCGTCATGATCGAGGTGTAACCGACGTCGTTGACCTGACCCTTGAGGTGGTACCCGTAGCCTGTCCAGTCTTGCTCGACCAGGAGGTCGCGCCACATCTCGGGCCGCACGCGTGAACCCGCGGTGGCGTTAAAGTCGATGATCTGGTGACGCCCGTCAGCAGAGCGGAGATTGGCCACGCCGAAGCCGGCGATGCCACACATCTGCGGGTCGACCACTGTTTGAGCAAACGCAGTCGTGACCGCCGCGTCGAAGGCGTTGCCGCCTCGGCGGAGCACCTCGATTCCGGCCTCGACCGCCGGCGCTTGGGGAGCGACGACCATCCCACCCATCAGCAGCCTCCCATCCTGGCGGTTTTCCTCCTCGTGCATCCTAGCATGGGATCGGGGGGAATGCCCGGCTGTGCGCGAGATCGTCCTGGCAGACCGCCCGAGCACGTGACGGTGAGTCCTTGGACACGGCATCGCGAGTTGCCATATCACGTTCCCTCGCGCCAGGGTTCGGTACAATTCGCGCGGCATGAGAGGAGTCTCGATCACCGATGCCGCGACGCGGTCAGCTTGTCAGCTCGCTTGCTCACCTCGTCCTGGCGCTCGCTCTCCTGCTCGGTGGGTGTCGCGTGTCGCTCGGGGGGCGATCGACCACGACGCCGCCGGTGGTCGAGCCGACAGCCACGCCCGCGGTTGCCTCGCCTGCGCTGGTAATCCCGGCCCATACGCCATCGCTGGCCGGCAGCGAGACCGTCATCGAGGCCCCGACTCCCACTGCCGCGCCGCCGGCTACCGGGGAGCAGCGCCTGACACTGGCCGGCTCACCGGATGGGCCACTGACCCTGGATCCAGCACTCGTGCGCGATGCTGACTCGGCTTTCGTCGTTCGACAAGTCTTTCGTGGCCTCGTGCGTCTGGACGCGAACCTCCGACCGGTGCCGGATCTCGCCGAGCGCGTCAGGATCTCTTCCGATGGCCTCACCTATAGCTTCGAGTTGCGCGACCGCACCAGCTTTCACGACGGCCGGCGCCTCACGGCGGACGACGTCAAGTACTCGCTGGAGCGCGCAACCGATCCGGCGCTGGCCGGAGGCGACGGGCGGAAGCTTCCGGGCTGGACGTACTTACGCGACATCCTTGGGGCCGAGGAGCGGATGGCCGGACAGCGTTCGGATCTCCCCGGTGTCGAGGTCGTAGACCCCTTGACCGTCCGCATCCGCTTGTCGTGGCGCGCGCGGGACTTTCTGAGCAAACTGACCGCCCCGCCAGCCTTCGTCGTCGACCGCTGGGACGTCGCCAGAGGCGACGACTGGTGGCGGCACCCGAACGGAAGTGGCCCCTTCGTACTGGACCGCTGGGAGGAAGGACGGCTGCTGGTTCTGCGCGCCTTCCCGGGCTATGCGCCTGGTGCACCGGTCCTCCAGGAGATCGATATCCGTCTGGGGGCCGATGCCTTAGAGCCGATGAACCAGTACGAGCGCGGGCAGCTCGACCTCGTCTCGGTGCCGCTGTGGGCGCTCGACCGTGTGCGGGCACCGAACTCGCCACTCAGCCGGGAGCTTCGTGTCCAGCCGCTCTTTGCTGGGAGTTTCGTCTTCCTCAACCCGAACATCCCTCCGTTGGACGACCCGGAGGTTCGCCGGGCACTGATCCAGGGGTTCGAGCGCGAGAAAATCGCGCGGGTAAGCCTGAACGGTGTGGTACCGTCAGCAAGCGGGATCGTGCCGGACGGGATGCTGGGGCGTACCTGGCCGGCGTCCTTGCCGGCCTACGACCCCGTCGCAGCCAGGGCGGTGCTCCAGTCGCGCCTGCCGGCCCGGCCGCTCCAGCTCTATACGGCTGGCAGCGGCGTGCCGGTCACGCTGAAGCAGGTCTACGAACGCGATCTGGGGATCCAGGCCGAGGTACTGTTGATGGATTGGCCTGACTATCTCCAGGACCTGACCGGTGGCCGGCTGCCGATCTTTGTCCTGAGCTGGGTCGCTGACTATCCCGATCCGGCGTCGTTCCTGACTGCGCTCTTCCACTCGTCGAGTCCGGATAACTACCTCGGCTACCGTAATCGTGAGGTGGATCGACTGCTGGACATGGCGGCCGAGGAACCCGGCGAAGAGGCTCGAGCCCGTCTTTTCGCCGAAGCCCAGCAGCGTGTCCTCGACGACTTCGTCGTGATCCCGCTCTACTGGGATGTCTCCTATCTGCTGGTCAAGCCGCGCGTACAGGGGCTGGAGTTGACGCCGTTGGGTATCCTCGGTCTAGAGCAGGTGTGGATCGCCGGGTGAGACAAGTGCTTCGCCAGCGCTGTGGCTTCGGAGATCTGGTAGTCACCCGGCCTCACGGGGGACGGGGTTGAGGGTCGCCGTGCTCGAGCCGTCGCGAACGGACGACCGGGATCAGCTCCAGGGAGAGCGCGAGCGTGACTACGCATAGCCTCGTCGTGCCGCTCGAAGTCGCCGATGTCCACCGTGTGCGCCTCAAGTGGGCAAGTCGCTACAGCCAGCAGGATCTGGCGCAGGTGGTGGCCGAAGCACCGGGGCTCTCACAGTGGATGCCCCACACTGGCGAATACCTGGTTGCCGGGCGCTGGCGGCATCGCGATGAGGTGGTCGCCATCCTCGAGGTGACGACCGGTCCGAACACCGTGCGGCTGATCGATCACCTGGCCGAAGCGGCGGCAGCCCAGGGGAAGCGACTGGTGGTCATCACCGAGCAACAGGAGCGGCGGAGTCCCCTCTTCTACGCCGAGGCGCAGATGATTCTGCTCGAGCAGATCCTCGTCTACGAGGCGGTGATCTTCAGCCTGCCTAGGGGCACTGGCCGGCTGCGCTACGAGCGCGTGACTCGCGATGATCCGTTCGTGCTGGGCGAATTGCGGGAGCTTGATCATCAGGCGTTCTCCTGGCTGTGGTGGAACAGCGAGGAGGAGTTCGCGGAGTACCTCAGCGACCCACGGGTGGACGTCTACCTCGGCCGCGATCAGCACGGTCGAGCCGTGAGCTACGTCGGTGTCACTAGGATGCGCGGCTGGGGGCACCTCGATCGTCTGGCGGTAGCGCCTGCTGACCAGGGCCAGGGATACGGCCGCGAGTCGCTCGAATGGGCGGTACAGGTACTCGGCAGCCGGGGCGCGCGGCGGGTGGCGTTGAGTACCCAGGCGCGTAACGTGCGGAGCCGCCGCATGTACGAGCGGTTCGGTTTTCGCCGGGCTCCCGCGTTCGATTACGATATCTACGGCCGCTGGCTCGGGGATCCGGTGCCGCTCGAATGACCGCGGGGCGTGGCATCCCTGGCTCGTACCGGCCATCTTCGGCCTCGCGCCCCCTGCTGGGTGGCGGGGCCCAACCGTCCTGATCTTCGGCGCCGCGGTGGACGCCGCGCATTGAAGCCGAGCCGCGTGGGTGGAGGCGAAGCATGGGGAGCACATTCGGCCGTCTGTTCCGGATCACGACCTGGGGCGAGTCGCACGGCCCAGCGATTGGAGTCGTCATCGATGGGTGCCCGGCTGGGCTGGAGATCTCGCAGGAGCTGATCCAGCGCGACCTCGATCGGCGCCGGGTGGGTCAGAGCAAAGTGACCTCGCCGCGCCAGGAGCAAGACCGGGTCACGATTCTCTCTGGCGTCTTCGAGGGGAAGACGACCGGCGCGCCGATCTCCTTGATCACCTACAACGCCGACGCCGACTCGAGCAAGTACGAGCCCCTGCGCGACGTGTTCCGCCCCGGCCACGCGGACTACACCTACTGGGCCAAGTACGGGCACCGCGATCACCGCGGCGGCGGGCGCTCGAGCGCACGCGAGACCTGGGGCCGGGTGGCGGCCGGAGCGGTGGCCCGCCAGCTCCTCCGCACCGTCGCTGGCATCGAGGTCTACGGTTTCGTGCGCGAGCTCGCCGGTATCCGGATGGAGACGTTCGATCGGGCGGAGATCGACCGTAACCTCGTGCGCTGTCCCGATCCCGTGGCGGCCGAGAAGATGGTCGCGGCTATCCTGGAAGCCAAGGAGCAGCAGGACAGCGTCGGTGGGATCGTCGAGGTGCGGGCCGATAACGTGCCGCCCGGTCTGGGCGAGCCCACAATGGACAAGCTCGACGCGGTGATCGGCTATGCGATGCTGGGCATCCCGGCGGTCAAAGGCGTCGAGATCGGCGAGGGGTTCGCTGCCACCCGCCTGCGCGGACACGAGCACAACGACGAGTTCTGCCTCGAGGACGGCCGGGTGCGGACGGTCTCGAACCACGCCGGCGGCATGCTCGGCGGCATCTCGAACGGAGAGCAGATCGTCGTCCGGCTGGCGGTGAAGCCGACCTCCTCGGTGGCACGCCCGCAACGGACCGTCGATATCCACGGCAACGAGCGGGTGATCACGGTCGAAGGGCGGCACGACCCCTCGATCTGCCCGCGTGTGGTGCCGGTGGCTGAGGCGATGCTCCTTCTGGTGCTGGCAGACTTCTATCTCCTCAACCGCGCGGCGCGGATCTAGCTCCACCGGCCAGGGGCGCGCTGGCTCGCGCACCAGAGTAAGGGGCCGTCGCTTAGGCGCGGCCGAGCGCGGCGGCAAGCTGCTCGAAGAAGTCCGGGAACGTCTTGGCCACGCAGCCGGGGTTCTCGATCGTGATCCCCGGCACCCGGCAGCCGAGCACGGCGAAGCTCATCGCCATCCGGTGGTCGTCGTACGTCTGAACCTGGCCGGGACGGACAGGCGAGGGGTAGATAGCGAGCCCGTCCGGGAACTCGTCGACGGCCACGCCCAGCCGCCGCAGCTCGGTGGCCAGCGCACGGATCCGGTCGGTCTCCTTGTGGCGGATGTGCGCCACGTTGCCGATCACGACCGGGCCGCTGGCCAGTGGCGCGATGGCGGCCAGGGTCTGGACAGTGTCCGAGATGGCGTTCATGTCGACCTCGACGCCGCGCAGCCGGGGCGGCCCCTGGACCGTAATCGAGCCGATCTCGCGGTGCACCCGGCACCCCATCCGTTCGAGCACGTCGACGAACCGCACGTCACCCTGCGCCGAGCCGAGGCCCAGGTTGTGGACACGCACACGCCCTCCGGTCACGGCGGCCAGCGCGAAGAAGTAGGACGCTGCCGACGCGTCCGGCTCGACGGTGTAATCTCGCGCGCGGTACCGTTGTCCACCCGGGACAACGAAGCGCCGGTAGCCCTCGCACTGGACGCTCGCGCCGAACGCCTGCATGGCCTGGACGGTGAGGTCGACGTACGGCTTGGAGACGAGCTCGCCCTCGATCTCGATCTCCAGGCCCTCGTGGGTACAGGGCCCGACCATCAGGAGGGCGCTCAGGTACTGGCTGCTCAGGTGGCCGAGCAGCCGGACTTTGCCGCCGGCCAGACCACTCGCACGCACACGTACTGGCGGGCAGCCGTTTCCCAGCACCGAGCGGGCGTCGACCCCGAGCTGGCAGAGGGCGTCGAGGAGCGGCTGGATCGGTCGCTGGCGCATCCGCGGTACGCCGTCGAGCAGGTACTCTCCCTGGCCGAGCGCCAGCACGGCGGTGAGGAACCGGGCAGTGGTGCCGGAGTTGCCGACGAAGCACTCCGCGTGAGTCGCCGGGATGGTGCCCCCTTTGCCCTCCACGGTAAACACCAGCCCGGCGGGATCGTCACTGACCGGGATGCCAAGCCGCCGCAGCGAATCGGCCATCACGGCGGTGTCCTGGCTGAAGAGGGCGGCGCGGAGTGTCGACGTTCCCTCGGCGAGCGCCGCCAGCACCAGCGCGCGGTTCGTGTAGCTCTTCGAGCCGGGTAGCGTGACCTCGGCCTCCACCGGGCTGGTGACCGGCTCGATCGTCATCGTCGGCGGGTAGACGCGAGCGCTCGGCATCGGCACTCCTAGCGGTAACGGATCTCCCAGGAGTAAGGGATTTCTGGGGTGTCGTAGGGCAGCCGGAACTCGTCGGGATCGTCCGGGTCGTAGGGCTCGGTCGGAAAGTTGAGCAAGTAGCAAGGTTCGGTGCCGATGTTCTTGAACCCATGCGCTACCCCTGGCGGGATCTTGAGCACAATCCGGTTGTCATCGCCGATGAAGAATTCGTTGAGTTCGCGGTAGGTCGGCGACTCCGGCCGCAAGTCGAAGAGCGGCACCTTGATCATCCCGCGCACGCAGGTGAAGTAGTCGGTCTGTTTCCGGTGCCAGTGCCAGGCACGGATCACACCGGGGTAGGAAACGGACACGTAGCACTGGCCGAACTTTTCGAAGAACGGGTCGTCACAGCGGATCAGCTCGGTCAACGACCCGCGCTCGTCCACGTGCGTGACCAACCGCTTGATCTCCACGCCGTGGATCACGCTTGCCCTCCCGCAGCCTCTCCAGATGCTGCCAATCGACCCCGCCGTCACTGGCGGCAGCGACCTGTCAGTATAACAAGAGCAGCGGCCTCAAGCCCGCTGTGCGACGACGAACATCAGCGGGCTGTCGTCTCCCAGCGGGTCGAGCTGGTACGAGCCGTAGATCGCCTCCACCGCGAAGCCGGCCCCCTCGAGGAGCAGCTCCAGCTCGAAGCGGTGCACGTAGCGGAGCGTGTAGGTGGCCGTATCGCGGGCGAGTGTGCCATCGGGACGGCGGCGGTCGTAGAAGAGCCGGGTCTCGATCGTCTGTTCAACCAGCGAGACCCGATGCGCCGAGAAGCGGTCGAGCCGGCTCCCGTCCGGGAGCGTCCAGGCGCCGTCGTGGAGCAGGTGGCCTTCCCAGCCCTCGAGCTGCGCCGGAGTGGGGTGGAGCACGTCGAGCAGCAACAGCCCGCCTGGACGGAGCACCTGGCGGATCTGGGCCAGGGCAGCCTGTTGGGCAGCGCGAGTGGGCAGGTGCAGGAAGCCGTTCACAGCCAGGAGGGCCAGGCTGTAGTGGTGTTCAGGGAGTCCTCGGAGCGAGTGGGGTACGGTGAGATCGGCCTGGTACAACCGCACGTGGCTGAGCCCTTCCCGCGCCAGCCGCTCAGTCGCTCGCGCCAACATAGCCGCCGAGCGATCCACACCCTCGACCTGAAAGCCAGCCCGCGCCAGCGGCACGAGCAGGCGGCCGGTACCGCAGCCCAGCTCCAGCACCGGCGAGCCGGTACGGCGGGCAAAAGCCAGGTAGAGGTCGACATCCTCAGTGAAGGCGTTGAACTCGAGGTCGTAATACTCGGCGATCACAGCGTAAGGGTCGCGCATCTGTTCCATGCCCTGGATTGTATCGAGCGCTGGCGAGAAACGGTGAGCTCGGTCTCCCACGCTGGCAGCTCGAGCGGTTCGGGGCCACAGCGAACTCCTGACTCGCCGGTGCCTTTCTGTCAAACCCGCACAGGTGTTCGGCACGCACTCGGCGACGCTGCTAGAATTGCCGTGTGTCTGTCCGGACACCGCGAGGGTAGGGGGAACGGAGCCCGCATGGCGAGCGACAAGATCATCATCCGCGGCGCGCGCGAGCACAACCTCAAGAACATCGACCTGGAGATTCCGCGCGACAAGCTCGTCGTCTTCACCGGCCTCTCCGGCTCTGGCAAGTCCAGCCTCGCCTTCGATACCATCTACGCCGAGGGCCAGCGCCGCTACGTCGAGTCGCTCTCCGCCTACGCCCGCCAGTTCCTCGGCCTGATGGAGAAGCCCGACGTCGACCAGATCGAGGGGCTCTCTCCAGCGATCTCGATCGACCAGAAGAGTGCCAGCCGCAACCCGCGCTCCACTGTCGGCACCCAGACCGAGATCTACGACTATCTCCGGCTGCTCTACGCGCGGATCGGCCGGCCGCACTGCCCCCAGTGCGGCCGCCCAATCGCCGCGCAGACCGTCCAGCAGATGGCCGAGCAAATCGAGGCGCTACCCGATGGCACCCGCTTGATGATCCTGGCTCCCCTGGTCAAAGACCGCAAGGGGGAGCACCAGGCGGTCTTCGACGAGATCCGCCGCGCTGGCTTCACGCGTGTCCGGGTCGATGGCGAGGTGCGCGAGCTGGACGAGCCGATCCCGCTCGAACGCTACCGCCGCCACACGATCGAAGTGGTCGTCGATCGGATCGTCATCCGGTACGAGGATCCCGAGGAGCGGCATGCCACCCATATCCGGCTGATCGAGTCGCTGGAGACTGCGCTCAAGCTCGGCGGTGGCACCGCGATAGCGCAGCTCCTCGACGGCGAGGAGTTGCGCTTCTCCGAGGCATTCGCCTGCGTCCACTGCGGTCTCAGCTTCAGCGAGCTTGAGCCGCGCAGCTTCTCCTTTAACAGCCCACATGGCGCCTGCCCGGAGTGCGATGGCTTGGGCATGCGGCTCGAGTTCGACCCCGACCTAATCATCCCGGACAAAGAGCGCTCGCTGGACGAGGGGGCGATCGCGCCCTGGTCGAAGGTCGGGCGTGACAGCACCACTTGGTACCAGGCGCTCCTGCGCGCGCTGGCCGAGCGCTACGGCTTCCGCACCGACGTGCCGATGCGGGAACTCCCCGAGCGCGTCGTCCAGCTCATCCTCTACGGTGACGGCGGCCGGCCAGTCACCGTGCGCTACCAGGCCCGCAGCGGGCGGACGCGCGCCTACACCGTCACCTTCGAGGGGGTTATCACCAGCCTGCGGCGCCGTTACGACAGCACAGCGTCTGACTACGTGCGGGCCGAGATCGAGCAGTACATGGCCGCCCGGCCCTGCCCGGCCTGCGGCGGCACCCGGCTCAAGCCCGAGGCCCGCGCCGTCACCGTCGCCGACCGCTCGATCGTCGAGGTGACCCGGATGTCGGTTGGCGAAGCGCTGCGCTTCTTCGAGGAGCTGGCCGACGCCGAGCGTCCCGAGCCGCTCCTGAGCGAGCGCGAGCGGCTGATCGCCCACCAGATCCTCAAAGAGATCCGGGCGCGGCTGCGCTTCCTGGTCGATGTCGGGCTCGACTACCTGACGCTCGAGCGTCCCACCGCCACGCTCTCCGGCGGCGAGGCCCAGCGTATCCGGCTGGCGACCCAGATCGGCAGCGGGCTGATGGGCGTGCTCTACGTGCTCGACGAGCCGAGCATCGGCCTCCACCCGCGCGACAACCGGCGGCTGATCCGCACGCTGTTGCGGCTGCGCGACCTGGGTAACACGCTGATCGTGGTCGAACACGACGAAGAGACGATCCGCTCCGCCGACTGGATCGTGGACATCGGCCCGGGCGCTGGCGAGCACGGCGGCCGGATCGTCGCCCAGGGTACGGTCGAGGACATTGTTGCCACACCGGAGTCGATCACCGGGCAGTTCCTCAGCGGCAAGCGGAAGATCGCGGTGCCGGCTCGTCGCCGACTGGGCAACGGCAAGTGGCTGACGGTCAAGGGCGCGCGCGAGAACAACCTGAAGGGGATCGATGTCAGCTTCCCGCTGGGCTGCTTCATCTGCGTCACCGGCGTCTCGGGCTCTGGTAAGAGCACGCTGGTGACCGACACGCTCTACCGGCGGCTGGCCCAGATCTTCCACCGCGCGAAGGAGCGGCCCGGCCGGCACGACACGATCATCGGGCTAGAGCACCTGGACAAGGTCATCAACATCGACCAGAGCCCGATCGGCCGCACGCCCCGCTCCAACCCGGCCACCTATACCGGCGCTTTCACTCCGATCCGCGAGCTGTACGCCTCGCTGCCCGAGGCGCGGGCGCGCGGCTACACGCCTGGCCGCTTCTCCTTCAACGTCAAGGGCGGGCGCTGCGAGGCCTGCCAAGGCGAGGGGATTATCGCTATCGAGATGCAGTTCTTGCCCGATGTCTACGTGCCGTGCGAGGTCTGCCACGGCAAGCGCTACAACAAGGAAGCGCTGGAGATCGAGTACAAGGGCAAGCACATCGCCGACGTGCTGGATATGACCGTCGAAGAGGCGCTCGCCTTCTTCGAGAACTTTCCCGCCATCCGCAACAAGCTCCAGACGCTGTACGACGTTGGCCTCGGCTACATCCGCCTGGGCCAGCCCGCGACCACCCTCTCCGGTGGTGAGGCCCAGCGGATCAAGCTCAGCACCGAGCTGAGCCGCCGAGCGACCGGCCGCACGCTCTACATCCTCGACGAGCCGACCACCGGCCTGCACTTCGCCGACATCGAGCGGCTGCTCAACGTCTTGCAGCGGCTCACCGACGCCGGCAACACGGTGATCGTCATCGAGCACAACCTCGACGTCATCAAGTGCGCCGACTGGATCATCGACCTCGGCCCCGAGGGCGGCGACGCTGGCGGCGAGGTGGTGGCGGTCGGCACGCCGGAGGAGGTGGCCGAGAACCCGCGCTCTTACACCGGGCAGGCCTTGCGCTCGGTGCTCAATGTGCCGGTGTTGGTGGCGGACTGACGACACGAGATGACAACACGACTCGCTGCTACGAGGGCGGCTGGCAGAGTGGCAGAGGTGAAGAGGCCGTTGCTATGATTGGGTCGGAACGCGAGGAACGAACGCGAGACCGACGCGCAGGCAGGGCATGACGTTGAACGAGAGCGAACCTGGCCAACCCCAGCAGAACGGCCACCAGAACGGGTACCGCCTGAACGGGCACTACCCTGTCCTCGTGCTGAACCAGAACTACGAGCCGTTGCATATCTCGAGCGTGCGCCGGGCCATCGTGCTGCTGCTGGCCGGCAAGGCCGAGCTGTTGGAAGCCTACGAGCACGAGCTGGCCTCGGCCCAGGCCCGGTTCCCGGCGCCTGCGGTCATCCGGCTGATCTACCTCATCCGGCGACCACAGCCGCGGGTGAAGCTCTGCCGGCGGGAGGTCTTCGCGCGCGACAACTACACGTGCCAGTACTGCGGCACGCGCACGAGCGACCTGACGATCGACCACGTGGTACCACGCTCGCGAGGCGGTTCCCATACCTGGGAAAACGTGGTCAGCGCCTGCCGCGCCTGCAACCACCGCAAGGGGGGCAAGTCGCTGGCCGAAGCGCGCATGCGGCTCCTTCGCCAGCCCTTCGAGCCCAGGCCGGGGCGCTACTACACCATCGAGCGGGCGCTCGGCTCGCACCTGCACGAGTCGTGGCTCAAGTTCCTGCCCCAGCTTGACATCCACCACCTGAGCAGTCGATAAACGGGGAACGGCCGGGCACCGCCGGCGCTGCTCGCCCGGCTCGTTGTCGAACCTGGAGGGAGTACATGCTTGATCTCCGGCTGATCCGCGAGCAGACCGACCTCGTCCGCGCAGCGCTCGTCAAGCTCAATACCGAAGCGCCGATCGACGCTATTCTCGAGCTCGACGAGCGGCGTCGCCAGCTCATCGCCGAGGTGGAGCGGCTCAAGGCCGAGCGCAACGCCGAGTCCAAACGCATTGGCCGCCTGCCGGCCGGGCCGGAGCGCGAGCAGGCCATCGCCGCCATGCGAACCCTCGGCGACCGGATCGAGCAGCTCGACGACGAGCTGGCCCAGCTCGAGGCCCGGCTCAACCAGCTCCTGCTCGAGGTGCCCAACCTGCCCGACCCCGACGTGCCGGTCGGCCCCGACGAGAGCGCCAACGTGGTTGTCCGCCACTGGGGCGAGCCGCGGACGTTCGACTTTCCGGTGCGGCCCCACTGGGAGGTCGCTGAGGAGCTGCGACTGATCGACTTCGCGCGTGGCGTCAAGATCTCCGGCTCGCGCTTCTACGTGCTGCGGGGCGATCTCGCGCGGCTGCAGCGGGCGCTGATCACCTGGATGATCGACCTGCACGTCCGCGAGCACGGCTACCTCGAGGTCTACCCGCCCGACCTGGTGCGGCGCGAAGCCATGGTCGGTACCGGTAACCTGCCCAAGTTCGGCGACAACCTCTACCACGACGAGGAGACCGACCTCTGGCTGATCCCGACCGCCGAGGTGCCGGTGACCAACCTCTACCGCGACGAAATCCTGCCGCCGGGCGTGCTGCCGATCTACCTCGTCGCCCACACCCCCTGCTTCCGCAAGGAGCGCGTCTCGGCCGGGCGCGATGTGCGCGGCATCAAGCGCGTCCACCAGTTCGAGAAGGTCGAGATGGTCAAGTTCGTCGAGCCGGAGACCTCGGACGACGAGCTGATGTCGCTGCTCGCCAACGCCGAGGACGTGCTCCAGCGGCTGGAGCTGCCCTACCGGGTCGTCCAGATATGCACCGGTGACCTTTCCTTCACTGCGGCCAAGAAGTTCGACCTCGAGGTCTGGGCGCCGGGCAGCCAGGAGTGGCTGGAGGTCTCTTCCTGCTCCAACTTCCGCGACTTCCAGGCCCGCCGCGCGAACATCCGCTACCGCCCGGCGGAGGGTGCCCGGCCGCTATACGTACACACACTAAATGGCTCGGGGTTGGCCCTGCCGCGCACGCTGATCGCGATCATGGAGAACTACCAGCAGCCGGACGGCAGCGTCGTCATCCCGGAGGTCTTGCGGCCGTACATGGGGGGCCAGGAGGTCATCGGCCTGCAGCCGGAGTACGGCCTGGCACGGCGTCCGGTCTCCTAGTACCCGGCTCTCGCGCTGGTCGAGGCGCTGCTGGGAGGTTAGGCATGGCCGAGATCCTCGCCATCGACGCGGAGGGGACACCGGACGAGATCGGGTATGCCGTCGGCTACGCCTTGTCGGAGACCCTGCAGGCGGCGACCGAGCGGCACCGCTCGGCGCTCGAGCGGGCAGTGGGATGGGATCGGGCGCTGGCGGTCGCTCGCTGGCTCCTGGCGCAGGCTCACCCGGCGCTACCGGCCTGCGTGGCCGAGTTGCGAGGGATGAGCGCGGCCTCCGGCGTGCCGCTCGAGGTGCTGTTCAGCCTCAATGCGCTGCAAGAGACGCAATTCTTCGCCCGCCGCCTGCAGTTCGAGGACACCTGTACCAGCCTCGCGGTACCACCGGCTGCGACGCGCGAGGGCTCGGTGCTCCTGGCGCACAACGAGGACGCCGGCCCCAGCCGACACCCGCAGCCGTACGTCGTGCGCGCTCGCCCGAAGCACGAGCCAGCGTTCCTCGCCTTCGCCTCTTCCGGCCTGTTCCTCTACCAGGGCTTCAACGACGCCGGGATCGCTTCGACCGGGAACGCGCTCACCGCCTCTGACCTGAAGCTGGGCTTTCCCAAGCTGCTCGCCTAGCGCGAAGTGCTGCGCGCCCGTGCGTCCGTACGCTCGAAGAGGCGATCCGGGCAACCTGTCGGCCCGAGCGAGCGAACGGCCACAACCACCTGATCGCAACGCGCGAAGGGGAGATCGACGACATCGAGGTCACTGGCCAGCGGTTCGCTCTCCACTATGCGGGTAACCGGCCCTTCGCCCATACCAACCATGTGCTGGCGTCGGAGCTGCGGGAGGTCGAAGAGGGCGACACACTCAACTCGCAG
The DNA here is from genome assembly GCA_938082375.1 of uncultured Thermomicrobiaceae bacterium. GTDB lineage: Bacteria > Chloroflexota > Chloroflexia > Thermomicrobiales > Thermomicrobiaceae > Thermalbibacter. The sequence continues at coordinate 1,038 of CALKCJ010000010.1, read as the reverse complement.
CTCCGGCTCAACCGGGTGAACCGCCTACTCGAGGAGCGAAGCGGCGCGCTCAGCGTCAGCGATCTGCAGTCTATCCGACGGGATCACGCGAACTGGCCGCGCTCCGTCTGCACGCGTCTGCACGCACGCGGCACCGACCGAGGAGCTGGCTCGCGAGCAGGGGGCGCGCACCGTCGCCAGCCTGGTCGTCGACCTCACTGCTGGGAGGCTTTACCTCGCTGCAGGGGCACCGTGCCAGGCCAAGTACGTCCCCTTCACGCTCTAAGCCGCGCATCGCCGTGCGCGCGGTGCGCGCGTGCGCGGGTGTGGGGCAGAGGGCCGGGCCCACCCGGGCGCCGATCAGGGGCAGAGGTATGCACCGCGCGAACGACTGGTGCAGGTAGTCCGGATGCTTGGCCACCCAAGCCAGAGCGGGTAGGCCTGCTACCAGGCGCCAGTTCGTGCTCTCCTCGTGCACGTCCTTCCCGGCAGTGCACAGCGTCGCCCAGCTTCGCGGCACGGCGGCACGCAGGTAACAGCTCATGGAGGGCGGATGCGCTCCTGCGTGGCCGAGTGCGAGCATCCAAGCAGTAACCGATGAGTCCAGCGCATCGACTGGGCGGCCTGGCGAGGAGGCCGGTCGCCGCGGGGGCAGAGGCGACCTGGACAGCCGAGGATGAGCGCGTGCGTCGACCTCCAATCGTGCAGAAACCCCGGGGGGTCGACGCACAGGGCCCGCGGGGCGAGATGCGCGTGCTGGCGCGGAGAGCGGCGCCGAAGGCGCTTGCGCGCCCTGGGATTTCCCACTATACTGGTGGCGACGAAATCGCGATCCCCGTGCGGCTCTGGTTGGTTCCGACAGTACCTATGAGGGCTTGAAACCCGCACTCGGCCCGGAGCACCTCATGGATGAGGAAGTTCCGACAGTACCTATGAGGGCTTGAAACTGCAGAAACTCGCTGACGCGCGTTTCAAGCCCTCAGTTCCGACAGTACCTATGAGGGCTTGAAACGCGACTCCGGCCATTGTAGCGCGTGAACAAGATCACGTTCCGACAGT
>CALKCJ010000009.1 GCA_938082375.1 uncultured Thermomicrobiaceae bacterium | reverse complement strand
GGATGGTGCCGCTGGGGTCGAAGAGCACGCTGGTGTTGTAGTACTTGCCGGGGATGTCCGAGCGCTCGAGGATGGAGCCGCCCAGGAGGTAGATGCCGTGCCGGCGGGCCGCGGCGGCGAAGCGCTCGGTGGTGGGGCCGGCGATCGGCTCGGCGTTCGCCTCGTGCAGCTCGCGCGGCCCCAGGTAGGAGACGTACTCCGGCAGAGCGACCACCTGGGCGCCGCGGGCGGCGGCCTCGGCGATCAGCCGCTCGGCGGTGGCCAGGTTCTCAGCCTTGTCCGCGCGCGAGTTCATCTGCACCAGCCCGATCCGAAGGGTGTCGCTCATCGCAGCGCGCTCCTCTCGGTCACTCCACACCACTCAGCGCCATTGTACCCGCTCTGTGACAATGTGCACCCGGATAGGCAATCCAGGATGCGGCGAGAACGAGCACGTGGCGGACAATGAGGATCGCCGGAGCGATTTCACGCCGGGAACCACTGCATTCCCGCCCTAGAGCGAAAGTGGATATATCGAGCGGTCGTTGCGTGAGATTTGTAGAAGGGAAAAGACAAGATGCGGGCATTGATGATCCTTCGTGACCGTGCTGCTCGTTGCGTGCAGTGGCACTAGTGGTGGGAATCCAACACCTTCCGGACAAGGCCCCACAGCAGCGGCATCACCGGCGTTAGCTCCGCCTGCTACGCCCACCACGGTCTCCGCTCCATCGCCGACTCCCGAGCCGACGGCAACGCCCACCCTCGTGCCGACCCCGACTCCCACGCCAGCGCCGACGGCGACCCCGACGCCAATACCAACCCCGACACCGATACCAACTCCAACCCTTACGGTTGAGCAAGCGAAGGCACTCTACCGCGGAGATCTCGACGTCCGCGAGCTTCACAAAAACCTTGGCGCCTACCGAGATTGGAAGCTCACCTATGAGGGAGAGGTACTCACGATCGAGGAAGACAGCGATGCAGTTGCCATGCAGGTAAAGGTCTGGTACGGTCCAGGCCTCCTCGACTGGGAAGCGATCGTGGTCTATTACGACAAGCGCGAAGTCCAGGTGGACACCACCGGAATTTACGAGGGAACGCGCGTCCGGATCTGGGGCCGGCCCCTGACGATGTTCGAGGGTACCAATGCCTTTGGTGGCACGATCCGTCAGCCGCTCCTTGTAGGTGACTTCCTCGAGCGGATCGCGTAGAGGAGCCGGATTCAGTCACGAATGGCTCATCCTCCCGAAGGATGATACGATACAGTGGGGATTCCGTCCGCACTCCTCACACCGGTAGGCAGATGGGGAAAGACTCTCGGCGTCGATATCGGGCAAGAATTAGGAACCGCGAGCGGCTGATGGAGACTCCGGGTCAGGACATGTCGTTTCCACAAAACTTCTTCGATTGGCGAGGGAGAGCAGCGGTAGTTGTGTCATTCAGTAACCAGCCCCGCCCGACCATGAGGGTATTTCGGGACGATCTGGATACCGGTGAGGCCGTCGCAGTTCAGATCGTCGATTACCTCGCTCGGGCCATCCACGAGATGCCTGAGCTTTGCGAGCTGGCCGAGCCTGCCGGTATTCCGCACGAGCTCATCGAGCAGAAGCTACGTGAGGTGCCACGCGTGGAGCGCGAACGCGCCGCGGTGCGCACGCTCGTCCGGGTGGCGAATCCTACCTGATGCCGCAGTCGGGCAGGCGAGGCTTGGGATCACCGCGCGGCTGCCTCGCCGAGCGATAGACAGCGAGCGGCCAGGGGACCAGGAACCGTGCCTTGCCGAGGTGGGATTCCACTTCCCTACAGGGCATTCGGAGCCGGTACAACGGTCGCCAGGAGGCTGCGATGAGCGACAAGACCCAAGCGCTCGCCTCGCTCCCGCCGGCTGAACTCCGGCGGCTCATCCGTGAGGGCGGCTGGGCCGGGCCGACGGCCGGGTTGGCGCGCGGCTACGTCCAGGCCAACCTCGTCATCCTGCCGGCCGACTGGGCCTACGATTTCCTCCTCTTCTGCGTGCGCAACCCCAAGCCCTGCCCGTTGCTGGAGGTCACCGAGATCGGCTCTCCGACCCCGGCCCAGACCGCGCCCGGTGCCGACCTGCGCACCGACCTGCCCCGCTACCGCGTCTACCAGCACGGCCAGCTCGCCGAGGAGCCGACCGAGATCACCGGCTGGTGGCGGGACGATCTGGTCGCCTTCCTGCTCGGCTGCAGCTTCACCTTCGAGGACGCGCTGGTCGAGGCCGGTATCAGGCTGCGCCACTGGGAATGCGGCTGCAACGTCCCGATGTACCGGACAGCTCTCGAGTGCGTGCCGGCCGGCCGGCTGCACGGGCCACTGGTCGTCTCGATGCGGCCGATCCCGGCCGGGCAGGTGGCAAAGGCAGTCGAGATCTCGGCGCGCTACCCCCTGGCCCACGGCGCGCCGGTCTGGATCGGCGACCCGGCCGGGTTGGGCATCGCGGACCTCGATCGCCCCGACTGGGGCGACCCGGCGCCGATCCGAGAGGGGGAGGTGCCGGTCTTCTGGGCCTGCGGGGTGACCCCACAGGCGGTCGCGCTGGCGGCCCGCCCGCCGCTGATGATCACCCACGCCCCCGGCCACATGTTCGTCACCGACTGGCCGGCCATCCGCGCGACCTTCACCGGTGACGCAGCATTCACGGCCAATCTGAACCGCCGTGACGCGAGCGGGTGGGCTTGACGTGGCCGCAATCGCGCCACTACGCTTCCCGGCGGCGCGGCGAGGCAGCAGCGTGGAGGAGCAGAGCGCGTGGCGAGCGGAGTCGTGTTACTGACCGGGTTCGAGCCGTTCGGGGGAAGCACGGTCAACCCCTCGCAGGAGGTCGTCCGTCGCCTGCACGGCACGACGATCGGCGGGAAGAGGGTCATCGGGCACACGTTGCCGGTCTCGCTGAAGCAGATCGGCTCAGCCATCGACCATATCTTGCAGGAGACCGACCCCGAGATCATCATCAGCCTGGGCCAGTCCGGCAGCGCGTCGACGATCGTGCTCGAGCGGTTCGCGGTGAACCTGACGGACTTCTCGGCCCCAGACAACGACGGCGCGAGCGTCACCGACACCGCGTTGGAGGGTGACGGCCCGACAGCGGTCGCCTCGCGCCTCCCCCTACGCGCCATCGAGCGCGAGCTCCTGGACGCCGGTATCCCGGTTCGGCTATCCAACTCGGCCGGCACCTACCTGTGCAACGCGGCGATGTACCTGTTCCTTACCCGGACAGGGCCGCAGACGCCGTGCGGCTTTATCCATCTCCCGTGCCTGCCTGAGCAGGTGGCCACGGCGCTCAAGGCCGCGCGCGACGGAGAAGGGTTGCGGCCGGCGAGTACCGCCTCGATGAGCCTCGACCTCATGGTGACTGCGATTCGGCTGGCAATCGAGGCCACTGTCCGACACGTCGCTGGGGCCGGCGTTGCGGTACCGGGCGGCTGAGCGGAGCCTGGTGACCGCGGTGCCTGACCCGAGTGACATGCCAACCAGGCTATCAGCGGTGGCAGGATAGAGAGACGGTCGCTCTGGCGCCGCCAATGACCGCGCGGTGTCTCGGGGAGCGGCACGGTACCAGGGACAGAGCAGGAGTGCCATGCGCATCGTCGGGGTCGATACCGGAGGAACGTTTACCGACTTCGTTCTGTTCGAAGACGGTCGGATACGCGTCCACAAGGTGCTCTCCACACCCGCGCGCCCGGCTCGTGCCATCCTCCAGGGGCTGGCCGACCTCGGCGTCGACAGCACGATCGACGTCGTGGTGCACGGCTCGACCGTCGCGACGAACGCGGTGCTGGAGCATAAAGGCGCCCGCACCGGGCTGATCACGACCGCTGGCTTCCGTGATGTCCTCGAGATCGGCCGGCAGAACCGGCCCAAGCTCTACGACCTTCGACAGCAGAAGCCGCCGCCGCTCGTGCCACGTGAGCTGCGCCTGGAGGTGACTGAGCGGCTCGATGAGCGTGGTGACGTCCTCGTCCCGCTCGACGACGAGTCCGTGCACGAAGCGATCGACCAGCTCCAACGGACTGGAGTGGAGTCGGTCGCGGTCTGCCTGCTCTTCAGCTTCGCGAACCCGGAGCATGAGCGCATCGTGGCCGAGGCGGCTGAGCGGGCCGGCTTCTTCGTCTCAGCGTCGCACGTCGTGTTACCCGAGTTCCGGGAGTACGAGCGCACCAGTACCGTCGTGCTCAACGCTTATGTCGGGCCACTGATGGCACGCTACCTCTCCCAGTTGGAGCGGTCGCTGCCGAGCCACACGAGCCTACGGGTGATGCAGTCGAACGGCGGCACGATCTCGGCCTCGACAGCGGGGCGGGAAGCTGCGCGCACACTGCTCTCCGGGCCAGCGGCGGGGGTGGTCGGCGCTGCCTTCGTCGCCGAGGCCGCCGGCCTCCGCCAGGTGATCAGCTTCGACATGGGCGGCACCTCGACCGACGTCTCGCTGATCGACGGTACGCCGACTCAGACGACCGAGGGCAAGATCGGCCCCTATCCCATGCGACTGCCGATGCTGGACATCCACACCGTCGGCGCTGGCGGCGGTTCGATCGCCTGGTTCGACGCTGGCGGCGCACTCCGGGTCGGGCCGATCTCAGCCGGGGCGGATCCCGGGCCAGCAGCCTACGGCCGGGGCGGTACTGAGCCGACGGTTAGCGATGCCAACGTGGTGCTGGGCCGGCTGGTGCCGGACGCCTTTCTCGGCGGCACCATGCGCCTGGACGCCGAGCGTGCCCGGTTGGCGGTGGGGCGGATCGCCGATCGGTTGGGCAGCTCGCCGGAGGCAGCGGCGCTGGGTATCGTGCAGATCGCCAACGCCAACATGGAGGCGGCGATCCGGGTGATCTCGGTGGAGCGCGGCTACGACCCCCGCGACTTCACGCTGGTCGCCTTCGGCGGGGCCGGCCCACTGCACGCCTGCGAGCTGGCCGAACGGCTGCGTATACCGCGGGTATTGGTTCCCACCACACCGGGCGTGCTCTCCGCGCTCGGGATGCTGGCCACAGACATCGTCAAGGACTACGCGCGCACGGTGATGATCCAGCCTGGCGGCCCGCTCTACCAGATCGAGCCTGCCTTCAGCGAGCTTGAGGAGCGCGCTGGAGCCGAACTCCGTGCCGAGGGGGTCGCCCCGGGCGCGATGAGGCTCGAGCGCTTTCTCGACCTGCGCTACGTCGGGCAGTCGTACGAGCTCACCGTGCCATACCGTGGCAATGTCGACAGCACGGTCGCTGCCTTCCATCAGGCACACGAGCGCCGCTACGGCTACGCCGACCCGGAGGAGCCGGTCGAAGTCGTCAACGTGCGCCTGCGGGCGACCGGCTTCATCCCAAAGCCGGCTCTGCAGCGACAGCCGGAACCGGCCCCTTGGCAGCCCACGCCGAGCGACGAGCGACCGGTGATCTTCGGACGGGCCGGGGAGTCGATTGCCTGCACCGCCGCGCTCTACGAGCGCGCCCGGCTTGGGCCCGGAGCGGTGATCGCCGGCCCGGCGATCGTGACCCAGTACGATACCACGACCGTGCTGCCGCCAGGCTGGGGCGCACGGGTCGACGCCATCGGCAACCTGATCGCGGAATGGACTTGGAGGTGATGGGAGAGCGACGATGGGCACCGAGGAGCTGGCCGCCGATCCGGTAGCGCTCGAGATCTTTCGCAGCGCCATGACCGCTGTAGCTGAGGAGATGGGCGCCTCGCTGGCCCGCAGTAGCTACTCACCCAACATCAAGGAGCGGCTGGATTTCTCCTGCGCGCTGTTCGACCATACCGGCCGCATGGTTGCCCAGGCGGCCCACATCCCGGCCCATCTAGGCTCGATGCCGGACTCGGTCGCCACCGCTATCCAGCAGTTCCAGGACTTCGCACCTGGCGATACCGTCGTGCTCAACGACCCGTTCCTCGGCGGCAATCACCTGCCGGACATCACGATGGTCTCGCCGATCTTCGTCGAGCTCGACGGCGAAGAGCGGCTGGTCGGCTTCGCCGCCAACCGGGCCCACCATGCCGACGTCGGCGGCATGTCCCCCGGATCGATGCCGATCGCGACCGAGATCTACCAGGAGGGCATCATCATTCCGCCGATCAAGCTCTGGGAGGCCGGCGAGCTGAACCGCGCCGCTATGGCGCTGATCCTGCGCAACGTCCGTACCCCCGATGAGCGCCGGGGCGACCTCGCAGCCCAGCTCGCCGCCAACCGCACCGGCATCCGGCGGGTGCAGGAGCTGGTGGGCCGCTACGGCCTCGCCCAGTTCCAGGCCCTCTGCGGCGCGCTGATCGCCTATGCCGAGCGCATCACCCGCGCCACCATCGCCGCGATCCCGGACGGGGTCTACCGCTTCACCGACTACCTGGACGACGACGGCGTGGGCGAGGAGCCGGTACCGATCACCGTCACGGTCACGGTGCAGGGCAGCGAGATGACCGTCGACTTCAGCGGCAGTGCACCTGAGCAGCCGGGCAGCATCAACGCGGTCGAGACAGTGACCAAGTCGGCGGTCTACTACGTGGTGCGCTGCCTGATGCCGGAGGACGCGCCGATGAACCACGGCGCCTTTGTCCCGGTGCGGGTAATCGCCCCCGCGGGCACAGTCGTCAACGCCCGGCCACCGCGGCCGGTCGCTGGCGGGAACGTCGAGACCTCGCAGCGGATCGTCGACGTGGTCTTCGGCGCGCTGGCACAGGCGCTGCCCGACGTCATCCCGGCCGCCAGCCAGGGGACGATGAACAACCTGACCGCTGGCGGGATCGACCCGCGAACCGGTCGCCCGTTCGCCTACTACGAGACGATGGGCGGGGGGATGGGAGCACGACCTGGTCTAGACGGTATCTCCGGCGTCCATGTGCATATGAGCAACACCATGAACACGCCGGTAGAGGCCTTCGAGTACGCCTATCCGATGCGGATCACCCGCTACCAGCTTCGCGACAACTCCGGAGGCGCAGGAACCACGCGAGGCGGCGACGGCTTGATCCGCGAGATCCTCTTCCTTACTGAGAGCGACGTGACGCTGCTGACCGAGCGGCGGCGTCTCGCTCCTTGGGGCCTACACGGTGGCAATCCTGGCGCCCGCGGCGAAAACCTGCTGCTGCGTGCCAGCGGCGAGACGGTACGACTGCGCGGCAAACACCGCTTCACCGCCCAACCCGGCGACCGCCTGGTGATCCATACCCCCGGAGGAGGTGGCTGGGGCGCACCTCCCGAAAGCGACCGGTAACGCCAGCAACGGTTTCCGCCCGCGCCTGAGGCTCGAGCGGGGGACGTCCGGCATCCTCGCGTCCTCGACGAATCAGGACTGGGGTACTGTACCGTCACTGTCGAAAAGCCTGTACATGTCTCTCAGCCGACCGTGCTCCACCGCTCCGGTTTCACGGGGTTGCGCGGCTGGGCAGGGGGAGACCAGGGATGTACGCGCGAGGTTTCGAGCAGGATAGACCCGGCGCCACGCCGGCCTGTCCGTTTTTCCGCTTGAGCAGCGATCCGGAGGCACGGGCACTCTCACTCGGCCGTGATCGGGTCTGCCGCGCCGGGCAGAACCAGCCCATCGCCATCGACTGGCAGGCGAGCTACTGCCTCGATACCTTCCACGAGTGCCCGCTGTTCCATGCCAGGCGCCAGGCCCGGCAGGAGCAGGCTGCGGCGCAACTGTTGCACCTCCTTCAGGCTGGGCACGACTCGCCCCACACCGCTCCCCCACCGTCCCGTTACACGGTCCAGTCACGACAAGCAACACCGAGAATCCGAACCGAGTCGGCGACAACACCGTTTTGGGTCAAGCGACCGGTCATGGCCGCTGTCGCGACCATCGTCGCGGTCGGCGGCTTCTGGGCCGGCATCGCGCTGGCCAGCGGCGGGCCAGGGAGTATCGTCCGGCCTGGCTCCGGGGCGACGGAGCGGGTCGCGAACTCCAACCCGATCCAGGCGTATACCCTGACCACCGAGCGGCCGACCCCGACACCGACGCCACTGCCGCCGCCAATCGTCAATTTGCCACCGGGGACCAGCCTCTCGCTCGGCAGCGCCACGCGCCCGCAGTCCCCGTCCTCGAACCCGGGTGCCATACCTACGCCAGCGGCATCCACGCCAGAAACCGCGACGCCAGACCCCGCTCCTCCACCGGCGCCGCCCGACCGGCCAGTAACCGGCCAACCTACTCCTGCACCAGCTCCGTGGCCTTCACCCAGCACTGGGAGCGAACCGCAGCCAGAGCCGAACCCTGCGACCACTCCGGTGCCCACACCCGCCCCCATGCCCACCGCTCCGCCTGAGCCGCTTCCGACACCCACCCCGACACCGACGCCGGTTCCTACCCCCACTCCCACGCCGAGCCCGACGCCTGACCCCTGGGACTCCGTGCCGCCAGTGGCCCGTGCCGGCCAACCCGTCTCACCGAGCAGCGTGGCATCGCTGACCGCCGGCATGCGGCAGGTGACGCTGAACGGAGCGGAGATGCTGGGGCCGTATCGCGTGTCGATCGAAGGGCCCTACGAAGGCTTGCCCTATCACGCGGCGGTGCTCTTCGGCCAGGGCAGCGGCTACGAGCACGCGTCGCTGGCCGTCTCAGCCGGCGACCAGATCCGGCGGGCCATCATCGTCGTCGAGGGTTTCTCCAACCCCCGTCCGGTGACACCGATGCTCCGGTTTAGCGTCAACGGGCTAACGCTGTGGGAGGGAATCAGCCCATTCCCGCGCGGCGACTGGGGCAGCGTCGCCTGGGTGATCGATGATCCTTCGCTCTTGATCGGCTCCTCGATCCGAGTGATGGTGAGCAATGCGTCACCGGGCGAGCCGCAGCACGAACCCTGGGTCGCCATCACGACTGTGACGGTGTACTACGAATAAAAAGACCGCCCCAGCGAGGCTGGGGCGGCGGTCAGGGAAGGAGGTGATGTGGCAACTGCCGTGAGGAGGAGGTGGGGTCTCCGAGAACCCGACATAAGTCTACCAGCGTTCGGCTCGGAGTGCAAGCGCCAAGGGCTCAGCCGACCCAGGCAACGAGCAGCGAGACCAGCGGCGCCAGGGCCAGACCGGGCAGGAACGACGCCACGCGAATGCGGGTCAAGCCGAGCAAGTTGATGCCGAGGCCGAGGATCATCACACCGCCAACGCCGGTGACGAGCAGGATACGCGGGTCGTTGGCCGGATCGGGCAGCGCCTGCGCTAGTAGCCCAGCCGCCAGCGAGACTCCGCCCTGATACACCAGAATCACCAGGATCGAGAATCCCACGCCGATGCCGAACACGCTGGCCAGAGCAATCGACGAGAGCCCGTCGAGCGTCGCCTTGATCACCAGCAGGGTCGCATCGCCGGTCAGCCCATTGTTGAGCGATCCGATCAGTGTCAGCGGGCCGACGCAGAAGAGCAGGCTCGCGGCGACAAAGCCCTCGGTGAAGCTGCCCCCACCGCGGAACCGGCGTTTCAGCCAGTCGCCGACCCCTTCCAGCCCCTCCTCGACTCGCCACCACTCGCCCAGCAGCCCACCGAGCACCAGCGCCAGCAGCCCGAGCACGACGCCGTCGACACGCCCGCTCGAGGCCCGACCGAGGCTGGACGCCATGGTCATCCCGATGAACAGGGTCATCAGCCCCACGCCCTGGACCATGATCCGCTGCATCCGCTCCGGCAGTCGCCCGCGCAGCGCCAGCCCCGCCACAGTTCCAGCCAGCACCGTCGCCGCATTGATCCAGGTGCCACTGGTACGACTCCACAACTCGACCGGATCCACCTCGACCTCCCGATCCGACCTTTCCGCCACACAGCGCCCTATGATACGCAAGGCAGCCACAGGTGCGGTCGGCACGTTCAGGCAAAAGCGGCCCGGCGCCGCTCCATAGCCAGAGCCACGGAGCGGCGCCGGGTGGGAAGGGGGAGCCGGGATATTCTTCATGTCCTCAAGATGGATATCGGCAGGAACCACGATCGAGTTTAGCTGGGCGTCCGGCCGCAGCCGTGGCGGCACCGTTCAACGGAGGAGCGCCGCCACGACCGTGAGGCTCCCGGCGCCCAGGGCCGCGGCCAGCACCAGGCGGCGGAAGTGCAGGGTCGGCAGCCGAGCACCCAGCCGCACGCCAGCCCAAGTACCCACCAGTGCCCCCGGGAGCCAGATCGCGGTCGTCGTCAAGAGCGTGGCCGGTGCCAGCGCACGGTTAAGCACCAGCAGGAGCAAGCCAGCGGCGTTGGTGAGTACGAAGTAGACGGCCAAATCGCCGATAAACCGAACCGGCTCCAGCCCCAGCCGGCTCAGATAGAAGATCAACGGGACGCCGCTGAGCGAGGTCGTCGTGCCTAGAATGCCGCTCAACAGGCCGGTGGACAATGGCAGCACGGTGCCCTCGCGCTGGCCATGGCCGGCTGGCTGTGGCCGCGCGCGCAGCATCAGGAGCGCCGCGATCACCACGGCAATCCCGATCGCCGGACGCATCGTCTCCGGGTCGAGCACCGCCTGGAGCCGGGCTCCCAGCGCCAGGCCAGGCAAGCTTCCCGCCACCAGCAGCCCGACCCGTCGCCAGCTCACCCATGAGCGTAGCCGCCACGCCACGATCGTGCGGGTGACCAGCACGATCGAGAGGTTTGTTGTTACCACCACCGCCGGCGGATAACCAAGGGCGAGCAGCAGCGGCGTGCTGAGCAGCGCATAGCCGAAGCCGGTCATACCAGCCAGTACCGCAGCGCCGGCGGCCACCAGCCCTCCGGTCACGGTCGGAAAGAGTTCCATGTTCTCCCCCACGACGAACCCAGCCCGGCAGAGCGGGTCACGCCATAGCCCCGGCAGCATACCCGAGAGCGCCCGATGCTGAAACCGCCGAAGGGAACCAGGAACCGACCGCCAACCACCGGACGCGATCGAGCGATGCTGTACGTACGGCGAAGGAGCGCGTACTATACTGTTGCCGGAGTGGAGGCGGGGCCGGTGAGGGACGAGAGCATCGAGCGGTATCGGGCGAACCTGCAGGCTGAGGTGGACAGCGTTGCGCTGTACCGAGCACTGGCCGAAGCAGAGCCGACGGCCGAGCTGGCCGAGGTCTACCGCCGGCTAGCCACCGTCGAGGAGCAGCATGCCGAATTCTGGCGACGGCGGTTAGCCGAGCGTGGCGCACCGATCCCACCGCCACGGCCAGGCTGGCGCACCAGGGCCCTGATCTGGCTAGTCCGCCGGTTCGGCGCGGGCGTCGTCCTGCCAATCATCGCCACGCAGGAACGACTCGACGAGGGGAAGTACGACCAGCAACCGGAGGCGGTTGAGGCGGGGTTACCCCCCGTCGAGCACAGCCATGCCCGCGTCCTGCAACTGATCAGCCGGGAGCGGCCGGCCGGCCTGAGCGGCGGAGCCCTGGCCCGTCTCGAAGGCCGGCACCGGGCGACCGGCGGCAACGCCTTGCGGGCGGCTGTCCTGGGTGCCAACGACGGCCTCGTCTCCAACGTCAGCCTGGTAATGGGCGTCGCCGGGGCCGACCTCGCTCCTCGCACGATCCTGGTGACCGGCCTGGCCGGCCTGCTGGCCGGGTCGCTCTCGATGGCGCTGGGCGAATGGCTCTCGGTGCAGAGCGCGCGCGAACTCTACGCTCACCAGATTCTGATCGAGCGCGAGGAACTGCTCGCCTTCCCGGAAGAGGAGCGGGAAGAGCTGGAGCTGATCTACCGCGCCAAGGGTATCCCTCCCGACCAGGCGCGGGCGCTGGCCGACCGCCTCATCCAGGAGCCGGGATCGGCGCTCGAGACCCTCGTGCGCGAGGAACTGGCCATCGACCCAGAAGAGCTGGGCGGCTCGGCCTGGGAAGCCGCCACGATGTCGTTCCTGCTCTTCGCGACCGGCGCGATCGTCCCAGTGATCCCATACTTCTTCACCGGTGGGCTGCTGGCGGCGGGCGTGAGCCTCGGCTTGAGCGCGCTCGCGCTGTTCGCGATCGGCGCCGGCATCACCGTTATCACCGGGAAGGGCGTGCTCCGTTCGGGCCTGCGCCAGGTGCTCATCGGCGCTGCCGCGGCAGCCATCACGTTCGGCGTCGGCCGACTGGTCGGCGTCGCACTGGCTGGCTAGACCTGGCACGTCGCCAGAGTGCCCCTCTTCGGGCAGGGGCACGGCCGCTGCCCGTTCAACAGGCGTCACCGGCCGTGCCCGGTCGTTCTACTTCTCACCCTTGCTCTAGGCAAGCGGCGCGATGTTCTGGTTCAGCCGGAACACGTTCGCTGGGTCATACTGACGCTTCAGCGCCGCCAGCCGCTCGTAGGCCGGGCCGTAGGCGGCTCGCACCCGCGCCTCGCCCTCGTCGCCGGTCAGCTCGTTCACGTACACCGCGTTGGGCAGCTTGGGACGAAGGTCTGCCCAGAGCGACTTGATCCAGGCGACGTTCTCCGCGTCCGCGTTCGGGTCTGTCCAGATCGAGAGGGCAGTGAAGGAATACGCCGCCTGGCGGTGGGGAAAGGCCGTGGCCTCCGGGGCCACGGGCGCGACAGCGCCGCCCATCTGCACGAAGATCACGATGCTCTGAGGCGAGGGGCAGTGGCCGAAGTGCTCGGCGGCGATACCGATCATCTCCTCATCGAGCGCGCTCAGGAGGTTCGAGCGCATGTAATAGCGGAGACCGGGTGCCGCAACCTGGTCGATCATCTGTTGTACCGCCACATACGGCATCGGACCGAGCTGCTCCATAACCGGCGTGTCGAGACGGCGGAGCGGGGCAATAGCCGGCTCGGCGTCGGCCGGGTCACCGGTGTAACAGACGGCGATGCCGGCCAGCGGGTGGCCCTCCGGGCTACGCAGGAGCACCAGGGTGGCCGAAAGCGCCTCCGGCGCGGTCGCGAGGTAGTCTCGGGCATCGCGGAAGACCTTCACCGCCTCGGCCAACGGGTAGCCGATCAGCCCGCCGTAGAGCACCGGCCCCACCGGGTGGAGCCGGTACTCGAACTCGGTGACGATCCCGAAGTTTCCGCCGCCGCCGCGCAGCGCCCAGAAGAGATCCGGGTTCTCCTCAGCGCTCGCTCTCAGTTGAGCGCCGTCGGCGCTGACCACGTCGGCCGAGAGGAGGCTGTCCACCGTAAGGCCATGCTCGCGCATCAGCCAGCCGATGCCGCCACCCAGTGTCAGCCCGGCGATCCCGGTATGCGAGACCTGCCCACCGGTGACCGCCAGCCCGTGCTGCTGGGTCGCGCGATCGAGCTCGCCCCAGAGCACCCCTCCCTCGGCGCGGGCCCGGCGCGCTTGCGGGTCGACCTGGATCGTCCTCATGGGGGAGAGGTCGATCACGAAGCCACTATCACAGGTGGAATGGCCCGGGAAGCTATGCCCGCCACCCCGGACCGCGATCAGCAGGTCATAGGCCCGGGCGAACTGGACAGCGCGTGCGACGTCGGCTTTGCCGGCGCACTGCGCGATCAACGCCGGGCGCCGGTCGATCATACCGTTCCAGACACGCCGGGCCTCCTCGTAGCCCGGATCACCAGCCACCAGTACCGCGCCTCGCAGCGCAGCGCGCAGGTCATCGACGGCCCCCGCGGGGATCGCCCGTCGCTCCCCAGTCATCGTTATCCCTTGGAACGGTCGCGTCACGTGATGCCTCCACTTCTTGGGCCACAAACAGCCCGCAAGCACTGAGACCGACTGTAGGCGGCCACCCGATCGACCACCAGCCCAGACTCTGGCCGTTCGCTGCTCAGCCTCTGCTCAAACGGTGTCCACCACCTGCCAGGCCGGCGCGGGCCGCCTCGTCGACCGCCTACTGAAGACGACGCGGGCAACGTCAAAGCCTCGTGAAAGGCGCTCCGCTGTAGAGGCGAAGGACGGCTTCCCGCCAGCTCGATCGTCGGCGCGCGCACTCCCTTCCGCTCGAGACCCCACTGCTCGGCCCTGAGCGTAGCGAGCGCCTGTTCGCCCGGCGTTGGGGCAGGTACGCATACGTATGTACGGACAACGTGGGCAGAGCCGGGGAGGAGAAGACCCGGGGGCCAGTGCGAGCGTGGCTCTGCGCGAGGCGGGGCGCAGCAGCGGGCACCCCACGCGATCAGGAAATCGCGTGGGGTGCCCTCAGCCGGCATCGCTGCCGGAAGCCGAACACCCGAGCGCCAGAGGTAGCGGCATCCCTGGTGGGTGCCGTGACCGCCCCCTTGGGAGCGAGCGGCCGATACCACAACCGGCGATCAGAGGCTCTCGACCTCGCGTAGCGGCACGTGGAGCCGTGGACGCTCCTCATACGTCTCCATGTCGACGGTCTGCACGACGTAGGTCGCCTCGGCGGCGGTGGATGCCGCGAGGACCTGGCCGTGCCGATCCATCGCCACGATGTTCATTACGTTCTGGCGCTCGGCGAAGGGGTCGTCGAGGTGGCTGAGGTCGAGCATGGCCTGGCGCAGCGCCTCCTCCAGCGAGAGGCCATGGCGCAGGTACATGACCACGCTGTGCGCCGAGGCGCAGCGGATCGCCATCTCGCCCCGCCCGGTGCAGGCGGCAGCACCATAGCGGTTGTCAGCGTAGTTGCCCGCGCCGATGATCGGCGAGTCACCCAGCCGCCCCGGCCACTTGAAGCCCCAGCCGCTGGTCGAGACCGCGCAGGCAATATCGCCGTTCAAGTCGCGCACGATCACGTTGGTGGTGCCGAAGATCTCTTTGTGGAGCAGCCTGGCCCAGTCTTTCACCACGCGCATGTAGAGCTGGTAGGAGTCCTCGTAGACACTCGATCGCGTCGCGGCGTCACCGTAGACGACGGCGCGCCAGGCCTGCTCGGCCTCCGGGGTGAGCAGGTTCGCTGGCTCGAAGCCGTGGTAGCGGGCGAACAGCTCGGCCCCCTCACCGACAAGCAGCACGTGGGGAGTCAACTCCATCACCTTGCGGGCGATCTCGATCGGATGCGGGTAGTGCTTGACCGCGCCGACCGCGCCGGTGGCCAGCGTCCGACCATCCATGATGCTGGCGTCCAGCTCGACCTGGCCCAGGATGTTCGGGATCCCACCGGTACCGACGCCCTGGTCCCGGAGGTCGTCTTCGACCGCGCGCACCGCGGCGACGGCTGCGTCGAGCGCACTGCCTCCCGCGCGCAGGATCTCGATCGCCGCCGGAAACCCGACGCGCGCGTTCGCACTACCGACGATGACACCCCGAATATCTCGCTGTGACACCGGCCGTCCCTCCTTGCCCCTGCTCCGCCACCCGAGCGCGCCACTGCGGCGCCACGGCATTATAGAGCGGCTTTCGCGCCACCAGGCAGACGGGGCGTCCGGGCGACAGCAGGCTTCCCCGGTGCTACCTTGTGGGGCAGAGTGTGGGATCACGCAGTGAAGGAGGTGGGCCATGCAGCGCTTGCCGGGCAAACGAGCGATTGTCACTGGTGCAGGGCGCGGGATCGGGAAAGCGATCGCGCGAAAGTTCCTGGAGGAGGGCGCTCGCGTCCTGATCTGCGACATCGTCCCTGAGCGAGTCACTCAGGCAGTGATCGACCTCAGCCCGCTCGGGGAGATCGAAGGGCTGGCCGGCGACGTTACTGACCTGTCGTTCTGCCAAGCGCTGATCGCGCGGGCACGTGCGCGCTTCGGCGGGCTCGACGTGCTGGTGAACAACGCGGGCGTCGCGGTCTTCGAGCCGTTCCTCGAGCACTCGATCGCGACGTGGGATCGCACGCTCCAGGTCAACCTGACCGCCGTCTTCACCCTGAGCCAGCTCGCGGCGCGGCTAATGGTCGAGCAGGGCACCGGTGGGGCCATCGTCAACATCGCCTCCACCAACGGCCACGTCGGCGAGCGCGGGCTGGCCGCCTACAATGCCTCCAAGGCGGGCGTCATATTGCTGACCAAGACGATGGCGATCGAGCTGGCACCCTACACCATCCGGGCCAACTGCGTCTCGCCCGGGTTCATCCTGACCGAACTGGCCCGGGAGGCCGGCGCCGACGAGGCGTTCATCCGCGAGTACACCAAGAAGATCCCGCTCGGGCGCTACGGTCGCCCGGAGGAAGTCGCCAACGTGGTCGCCTTTCTCGCCTCGGACGAAGCGTCGTTCATCACCGGCGAGTCGGTGATCATCGACGGTGGGCAACTCGCCGAGGAGTAGGCCGACCAGATCCGGCGGCTGCAAGGCGCAGGCAGGAGAGAGGAGGTGGCGAGGCACCACGAGCTGAGCGCCCCGCCCAGCACACCACCGACGCAGCCGGGATCGCCAGCGCTCAGTGGCCAGGCACGAGGGCAGCCTCCGCGTGCTCGTGCCGGATGGCCACCACGGCGTGGAAGCGCAGCCGGACGCGGCGGCCGGAGCTGCCGAGCAGCGTCAGCCGCTGCGGCCCGCTGGCGATGACCCGGAAGGGCCTCCCGTCGATGTCCACCAGGAAGCGCACCGTCGGCCCCTCGAAGACCACCTGCTCGACCAGCCCCTGGAGGATCGGCTCGTCCTCGGGAACCATGCCGTCGCTCAATACCTCGATGTTCTCGGGTCGGGCGAATACGAGCGCGGTCTCTCCAAGCTGTAGCCCCTGGGTGTCGACCGCGTGCAGCTCGAGCGCGCCGCTCTTCACCACCACCGAGCGCTGGCCATCCCGCTGCTGCACGCGCACCACCTCGCCGGTGAGCACGTTGTTGTCGCCGACGAAGTTGGCGACGAATTCCGTCCGCGGCCGCAAGTAGATATCGAGCTGCGTGCCCACCTGCTCGACCCGGCCGGCGTTCATCACACAGATGCGATCTGAGATGGCGAAGGCCTCAGACTGGTCGTGTGTGACGTAGATGGCGGTCTTCTTGGTGCGGCGCTGGAGTTCCAGGATGCTGTACTTGAGTTGGTCGCGTAAGTTGCGGTCGAGCGCCGAGAGCGGCTCATCGAACAGCAGCACCTGGGGATCGGTGGCCAGCACGCGAGCCAGTGCCACCCGCTGCTGCTGGCCGCCGGAGAGTTGGGACGGCATCCGCGAGCCGAAACCCTGGAGGTTGACCAGCTCCAGCATCTCCTCGACTCGGCGCTGCACTTCGGCCCGGGGTCGGCGCTTGATCTTCAGGCCGAAGGCGATGTTCTCAGCGACGGTCAGGTGAGGAAACAGCGCGTGGGACTGGAAGACGAAGCCGATGTTGCGCTTGTGCGGGGGCACGTGGTTGACGACCCGGCCATCGAAGCGGATCTCTCCCGCGCTCGGCTCGATCAGGCCGGCGACGATCCGCAGGGTCGTGGTCTTGCCGCAGCCGGACGGCCCGAGCAGGGTGACGAACTCGCCCTCGGCGATGTCCAGGCTGACCCGATCAACCGCGATCGTCTGGCCATACCGTTTCGTGACCTCAATGAGCTCGACTCGTGCCATCAGCCTCTCGCTCCCCTACGCTCTGGTTTGCCGCGGCCGTTCGCGTCCACGCTCTCGGTTCCCGCTCAGATCAGGTAGGTGCCTTTCAGGTAGCGAGAGCCGAAGAACCGGAAGAAGGCGATCACCACTACGAAGGAGACGATCTGCATCGTGGAGGCCAGCGCGGCCGTCGAGGGCTGGATCCCGGCGGTGCGGGTCAAGTTGAAGACCCGCAGCGCGGCGGTCGTGTTCCCCGGCCCGGCAACGAAGAGCGTCACCAGGAACTCGTTGAAGACGATCACGAAGGTGAGCAGGATGCCAGCGCTGATCCCCGGGCCGAGCAGCGGGAGCTCGACACGAAAGAGCGTCTGCAACCGGTTCGCGCCGAGGCAGCGCGCCGCCTCCTCGTACACCTGCGGTAGGTCGCGCAAGGCCACGATGATCGGGATCAGCATCAGGGGATAGGTGCCAACCACGTACGCACCGACGAGGCCAGTCAAGCTCTGCGCGATATGAAAGAGAAAGTTGTAGACGATGACCAGGCTGATGCCCATCACGGCTGCCGGCGTGTAGAGCGCCAGGTTAAGCAGCGAGAGCAAGAATCCCTTGCCAGGGATCGGGAAGCGGACGATGGCGTATGCCGCCGGGAGGGCTAAGAGCAAGTTGAGGACGATGCTGAGAACGGTCACCTCGAACGAGAGCGCCAGGTTGTCCTTGAAGCTGCCGAAGACGTGCTGATATGGCCTGAGCGAGATGCCGTCGGCGGTGCGCAGCGAATAGGAGAAAGTGGTCAGGAACGGCAGGACGAAGATGAGCATCCAGAGCCAGATGTACCCGTGCTGCACCAGATCGAGGATGCGCCGCCGGTGCCGCGCGACGCGCGTCCACGTGCCCCGCAGTCCAGGGCGCCGCGCTGCCACTTCCTTCCGCTCGGCCAGTGTCTTCCCGCCGGTCACCATCGCTCACGCTCCCAGTGCCCCGCGGGAGAGCCGCAGCGAGAGCCAGGTCACGCCAAAGGCGAGGGCCATGAGCACGACGCCCATCGCGGCAGCCAAGCCGTAGTCGAACTGGATCACGCCCTTCTGGTAGAGCGCAATCGCCAGCACGCGCTGCTCGCGGATCGTGCCCAGCACCAGCGGCTGGACATAGACGCCGAGGTTCCAGCCGAAGCACATCAGGAAGCCCGCCAGGATCCCGCTGCGACTGAGCGGGAAGAGCACGCGCCAGAACGTCTGCCAGGGCTGCGCTCCCAGACAGGTGGCAGCTTCCTCGAGCGTCGGGTCGACGTTAGAGAGGGCGGCTCCGATGTTCATCACCATGAACGGCAGCGTGAAGATCGCCATCGCGAAGAGCACCGACGGCAGCGAGTACAGCAGGCTGGTACCTTCGATCCCCAGGAGGTTCAGCGCCGGAGCCAGCGGGCCGTTGGGCAAAAAGAGGTAGTGCATGCCGAGCGAGAGGTAGAGCGGCCCGAAGAGCGGGAACATCATCGTCGCCCGTACTAGATCGCGGTAGCGCACCTTGCGCACCAGGATGTAGGCGAAGGGGTATCCGACGACCAGATCCAGCAGCGAGGAGAGGCCAGCCAGATAGATCGTTTCCCAGAGATTCGGCAGGTAGCGCTCGGCGATGGTGCGGTAGTTTTCGATCGTGTGCTCGGCGGTGAAGAAGAACGTCGCCTGGCGCGTCAGGCTCACCCGGATCAAGTAGATTAGCGGGACGACCGAGAGCAGCAGCGAGGTGAGGAAGGCGGGGAAGAGCAGCCCGAGGCCGCTCAGGAGCTGGCGATGCTCGCGCAGCCAGCTCGCGAGCCTGGCACCCGGCCGCTGCACTACGACCGGCTGAACTGTTCCGGCCATCTTCAACTCCTCGCTGCCCACTGCGCGCCCTGCATTGGCGAGCTATCGACCGTCCGGCACGCTCGCTCTTCGCCCTCCGTGCACAGCGCGAGCCCGCTGGCTCTCTGTGACGCGTGCGTCTGGAGCGATCCCCTTCGTTCCCGCCCGTGGCGCCGGGCACGCATACTCCCTCTAGACATGCCTGCCTCGTAGTGGCACCAGCCCCACAACCTCGCGAGCACGAGAGCCAAACGCGTGCGGACGGCGGGGGCGCCACGTCGCTACAGCCCGAGCCGTCGTGAATAGTAGTC
>CALKCJ010000008.1 GCA_938082375.1 uncultured Thermomicrobiaceae bacterium | reverse complement strand
TGTAGCGGCGACCCTGGACCATCGGCCGAGCCTCGTAGCGGCCGTCCCTGCGCTGCCGCACCCTGACCATCGCTCCCTCCTGTCCGAGAGAGCGTCCCGGCCTGGGGTCAGGCTGGGGTCAGGTGGGTGAGATGGCCGTGCTGGTGGGGAACTGGGAGACCTGAACCGTCTTAAAAACCGCTGGGGGTACCCCCGTGTGGGTTCGAGTCCCACTTTCCGCACCAGCGTACGGACACCAAAACTGGTGGCTCAGCGCGTGGGGTTGTCGTTGGCTGTCGCGCCGCTGTCAGCAGTTCTGTTAGCAACCAGCGCGGCGATGGCCTCCGTGGCTTGCTGCGCTCGCCCCGGGGTAGCCTGGCTCCCGGTACCGAGCGGGGTCTCGATGGCACTCCGGCTGCTGTGACACCGCCGTGACCAGTCGCAACAGGTCGCTCCCGGCTAGCGCCTGCGCGCCCATTCCCTCCCCGCCGACCCGCCGTATACTAGGGGCACTAAAACCGGCTCGGGGGAGTACTCCACGGCACCGGCCCTACCCGCCGGCGCACTGCCCCAAGCTGCCGACCACGAGGGGGAGCGATGCGAGCACTCTACGAGACCTGCGAGCCGCGGGCAGAGGTCCTGCACGGCGAGCTGCGCGAGGAGCTGTTCGCCGCTCGCCTCAAGGACGTGCTCGACGGCACGGCCGACCCCGTCTACCAGGATCCGACGATCTTTTTCGACAACACCTATCTGACCGAGGGTCTGCGCACCGTGCTGCGCGAGGCGCTCGGTCGGCTGACTGGCCACGACCCGACCGCCAACGCCGTCATCCGCTTGGAGACTCCCTTCGGGGGCGGCAAGACACACAATCTGATCGCGCTCTACCATGCGGCCTGCGGTAGCTCCGCGGCAGCCACGCTCGTTTCCCCGGAGCTGATCCCGTCGCCCGGCGCCGTGCGCATCGCCGGAATCGTCGGCTCCGAACTTGACCCCACCGGGGGCCTGCTCCACCGCGACGTGACGACCTTCACGCTCTGGGGTGAGCTCGCTTACCAGCTCGGCGGACTCACCGGCTACCAGCTCGTCGCCGAGTCCGACCGGCACACCAAGGCCGCCCCCGGCACCGGCCTCCTCGACCAGCTCGTCGGCGACCGGCCCACCCTGATCCTGGTCGACGAGGTCGCCCGTTACCTGCGGGCCGCCGGCGCGGTGCCCACCGCCACCGGCCGCGGCGACCTGGCCGAGCAGACGGTCGCCTTCCTGATGTCGCTGCTCGAGTTCGCCGCCAGCCGCGAGCGCGTGGTCGTCGTGCTCACCCTGGCCGATCCGGCCGACGCCTTCGGGCGGGAGAGCGAGGAGCTGCGGGTGCGGCTGGCCGAGGCCCGACGGGTCACCGCCCGCTCCGAGCGCGTGATCACCCCCGCGGCCGAGGACGAGACCGCGTCGATCGTCGCCCATCGCTTGTTTCGGGTTATCGACCGCCAGGCGGCCCGCGAGACGGCGGAGACCTACCTCGCCTTCTACCGCCGGCTCGCCGAGCAGGGCACGCCGCTGCTAGCCGAAGTCACCACGCCCGCCTACGCCGAGCGCATCGTCGCGACCTACCCGTTCCACCCAGAGCTGCTGCGCGTGCTTAGCCTGCGCGTCGCCACCATTCCCAACTTCCAGCGCACCCGCGGCGCGCTCCGGCTCCTGGCCCTCGTCGTCCGCCGGCTCTGGGAGCGCAGCCCGCAGCCGCTCGCCCTGATCCACCCGCATCACGTCGACCTCAGCCTGCCGGCGATCGTCGAAGACCTGTCCAGTCGCCTCGACCGGCCGGCGTTCAAGCAGGTGATCGAGGCCGACATCGCCTCCCGGGTAGCTGGCCAGCCGGCCCACGCGCAAGTGATCGACGCCGAGTTCGCTGCCCCCGGCCGGCCGCCCTACGCCCAGCGCCTGGCGACCACGATCTTCCTCAACAGCCTGGTGCAGGCGCAGGCCGCCGGAATCGAGGAGCCTGCCCTGCTCTCCGCCGTGCTGGAGCCGGGCGACGACCCGGTCCCGCTGCGCCGGGCGCTCGACCAACTCCTGGAGCGCTGCTGGTACCTCGCCGACGACGGCCGCCGGTTCCGCTTCGGCACCGAGGTGCAGCTCCCCAAGCTCATCGCCGACGAGGTAGCGGTCGTCGCCGTCACGCTCGCCAAGGCCAAGCTCGAAGAGCGCATCCGGCAGATCTGGCAGCGGGGCGCGCTCGACCCAGTTTTCTTCCCTCATGAGCCGGCCGACGTGCCGGACGACGCTGCGGTGCCCAAGCTGGTGGTCGTCCACTTCGACGCAGCGACCGCTACCGCCGCCGTGCCCGACCCGCCCGAGCTGGTGCGTACCCTCTTCGAGCAGGCCGGCGTCGCTGGCGGCTTCCGCCGCTACCGCAACAACCTCGTCTTCCTGGTAGCCGACCACGAGCAGCGCGCGCCATTGGTCGAGCTGGCTCGCCGTTACCTGGCCATCGAGCGCCTGGCCGGCGACCCAACCCGACTGCGCGACTTCAGCCCCGAGCAGCAGCGGCGGCTGCGCGAGCTGCGCGACCAGGCTGAGCTCGACCTCCGCGTCGGTATCACCCGGACCTACCGCTTCCTCTACTACCCGAGCGGTGACGCGCCCCGCAGCGGCGTGCCGCTGGCCCGCGAGGTGCTGCCGGCCCAAGACCAAGGCGCCGTCAAGAGCAACCAGACCGACGTCGTCGTCCGGCTGCTGCGCCAGCTCGAGAAGCTCCGGCTCGGCGACGACAGCCCGCTCCCCGCCGCCTTCGTGCGCGCCCGCGCCTGGAACGGGCAGCAGGGGAAAGTGAGCACCGAAGATGTCCGCCGCGCCTTCGCCCAGCGCGTCAACCTGCCAATGCTGGCCGACCTCAACCTCCTCAAGCGCACCGTCCGCGAGGGCATCCGGAGCGGTGTCTGGGTCTACTATTCGGCCAGCGAGGGGGTGGCCTACGACGCCGACTCGCCCGAGCCGCTGGTGGAGATTAGCGAAGAGACCTTCCTTTACACACCGGACGAAGCGACGCGTCTCGGCTTACCCCGCGCGGGCCGGCGGGAGGTACCCGAGGTGCCGGGTGAGCGCTGCCCGGTCTGCGGCAACCCGGTCGAGACCTGCATTTGCGGCGAAGACCTGACCCCTCCGCCGACACCGCCCGCCATCGACTTGCGGGCATCCGGGCCACCGGCCCAGGCCTTCCAGGCCCTCGCCGACCGCTGCCGCGACTACCAGGTGGCGCGGCTGGCTCGGCTGCGGCTGACGCTGGAGGGCGCTGGCCAGGCGGCGGTGCAGGAGCTGCGATCACTCGGCGTCGCCCTGGGCCAGCTTGGGCGCGGCCGTGTCCGGGTCTCGCTCAAGGCCGTGGCCGAGTTCGGCGAGGGCGAGCTGCTCGACCTGCGCTTCCAGGGCGAGGAGTCTCGCTCACGGCCCCTGCGGCAGGTGCTGGAGAGCCTCGGCCCGCAGGCTCGGGCCTTGACCGCCTGGGCCCAGGCCGAGCTGGACTACGGCACCGACGGCCTGGCGGTGGACGACGAGCTCGGCCCGCTCGCAGACGTGTTTGCTGGCCTGCCCTTCGGCCGGCTGGAGCTGGAGGCGGAGCCGGCCGGGGAGCGCCGGGAGGTCGAACGGTGAGCGAGGGGACGAAGCGGGCCTTTCGCCTGCGGGTGGAGCCGCTCGCCGGGGACGCGCTGCGGCTGACGCTGTGGCAGCAGCCGCCCTCCGCCAACGGCCGGAGGCCGGCGTACCGCCGGCTGGCCACGCTGGAGGGCACGCCGCTCCTGGTGGCGCTCGACCAGGTGCTCGAGCTGCTGCGGAGCGAGGGCTACCGGGGGCTCCGCGCGGGCGAGCGGGCTTCCCTCTGGGGTCGGGAGACCGCACGGGGGCCCCACCAGCGGCCGCGGGCCGGGAGACGCGTCCCGGCGAACGGGGCCCGCGAGCTCCCGCTGGGCGAGGCGACCGGCGTGCGGCTGGGGCTGCTGTTCCTGACGCTGCGTCCCCTGCGGCGGGTCGAGCGCATGGAGCGGGTGGCCGCTGGCGTGCGGTCGATGACCGACGAGGAGGCGTACTACTGGTTCAGCAAGTGCGTGGCGCGCGACACCGGCCGCCGCGCCCGCCGCGCCCTGCGCCTCCTCCTCGCCGGGCAGTGAGATGGGCAGGAGAGAGCGCTGTCTGGCACGAGCAGCAAGACTGATGAAGGACGAGCAATGGCTGAAACTGGAGGGAATCAATCATACCCTAAGGTTCCAGAAGTGGCCGTGCAGTGCTGTGAGTGTGGCGCAGCCCTCTCTCCAGCCGATGACTCGTGCCCCCAGTGTGGTTCCCAGAATCGGCATATTCTTGCGTCAGATACTGTGAACCTCAACCTCAAGGAGAGGACGGACGCGAAGCTGCGTGTGCCTGGACGCAAGAAGCCAATTCGAGAGGTTCGATCCGGCGATAACTTTTTCCATGACACTCAGGAATGGCACCAGATCCATAGGGTCATTGACCGAGAGAACGATAGGTACTACGAGCACATCGAAGACCGGCACGGCAACGTCGTCCACCACGTTGAGCAGCCGCTGACGCAGCACCAGGGGCGCGGGTCGGCGAAAGGAAAGCGGTCGCTGCGGCCGTAAGACGAGGGGCAGGGATCGGAGCGTGGGGCGACCGCGACCATGCCCCGCGCCGGGTGGCCCCGTCGGCGGACGGGAACGGAGGATCGGGCTGCATGCTCAAACTGCCGCTGCTCCGCAACGACGTCGTGCTCGTGGCGCCCGGCCCGGCACCCTGGGGTGGGGACGGCGTCTGGCTCGGCCGGCGCCACCTGGCCGTCTGGTGGCGCGGTCAGGGCCCCTGGCCGGAAGGCTCCTTCTCTGCCTCCAGTTCGGAGGAGGACTGGTTCGAGGTCGATTATGTGCGACCCACGCTGGCGACCCGGCTCGTCGGCAGGAGGCGCAGGCCGAGCGCTCTGCTTCTCCGAGGCGTCTGCACCGAATTCGCGCTCCCCTTCCGCCTGCGCGTGCCGGTACAGCCCTGCCCCGAGGCAGCCGCGGAGCTGCGCTTCGACGTCGGCTCGGTCGTGGCGACGCTCCAGGCCGAGCCGCTCTACGAGGCGGCCCGGCGCGTGATCCGAGCCCAGGGCGGGCGGCAGGCACGAGGTGTCTTCCTCACCGTCGCGCCGGGGCCACACGGGCCGCTGGCGCGGTTCCAGACGAAGGACGGCAGCGTCGAGGTCCTCCCGCTGGCAGGGGAGCTGCACGCGGGCGGCCCGGTAGACGTGCCTGCGGCGCTGCCCCGCTGGCTCTGGTGGGCCGGCTACCGCGACGACGTCTACCGGCTGACCCGCCCGCCGGTGGGGGGATGGGCAGCCTGGTGGGGTCATCCCGGCCTGGGCCTGGCCGCCCGCGCCTGGGTGGACGACAAGGGGACAGTCGTCCAGCGGCGCCCGCGCCGGGCGGCAGGGCCACCCTCACCCGGCCCTCCGGGCACCCCTCTCCCACCGAGTGGGAGAGGGGCCAGCGGGTGAGAGCGCCAGCAGCCACCCCTCTCCCGCTGGCGGGAGAGGGGGTAGGGGGGTGAGGGCAGAAAGGACAGGCCAACATGACACACGCCGACGACGGCACGCTGGCAGCTCCGGTACAGACCGGCGCCCTCCTGATCGAGGAGTGGCTGCCCATCCAGGAGCTGGGCATCGAGGCCAGGCGCGAAAACAGCACCGGCCAGCATCCGCCGCCCAACCGCCTCCACGTCTGGTGGGCGCGGCGGCCACTGGTGGTCAGCCGCGCCGCGGTGCTGGCCAGCATGCTACCGGCCTGGCGGCCCGACTGGCCCGCGCCCCTCGTGCAGCGCTTCCCCACCCGCGAGGCCTACCACGCCTGGTTCCGCTGGCTCCTCGGCATCC